>NZ_JBEOSV010000089.1:0-33250 GCF_040303245.1 Kitasatospora sp. NPDC096077
GACCGCCGTTGGCAGTCTGAAAATCACCCGTCACGCCCCTCTCCGCACCCACCCCCTCCACCGCCCCCTCCCGCAGCGCGTCCCTCTCGCCTGGGTTGGTTCGTGGGGGGTGGGTGCGTGGGCGCGCGAGGCGGGGCCCGCGCGCCCACGACTGTTGTGGGAGGGGGTCGAGTTCATTCGCTGCGGTGTAACTGCCTTGGGGTGGTGGGGACTTCGTGAACTTCGGTCGTGGGCGCACGTGTTGGGCCGTCCGGTGGCGGGCACGCTGACTTTGGCCCCGGGTGTCGGGGTGGTTCGGGGTGGTGGGAAGGTGACGGGGGTGGAACGGGGAACGGGGTCGGTGGTGGGCGGACGGTTGGCGGGCGCGGCGGTGGCCGGGGTGCTGGTGTTCGGGGGCGGGGTGGCGGCGGCCGGGCCCGCGGTGGCGGTGCCGGTGGTGCGGGCGGCGGGTCAGGTCGGTCCGGCGGTCGAGCGGACGGCGCCGGCGCGTCAGCAGGTGCGGGGCGGGCTGCGGACGCATCTGATCACCGGCCACTCCGCCGCGCGGCACCGTCACAAGGCGCGGCGCAGTGTGGTCGGCCGGGCGCTGGACGCGGTGTTCGGGTGGTTCGCGTTCGGCGTGCTGCTGGTGCTGCTGGTCGTGGTGCTGCTGGTGCTCGCGGTCAGGCGTCGGGGCGGCCGTTAGCCGGGGCGAGGGCTCGCAGGAAGGCGTCGACCAGTTGGTCGGCGTGCTCGTGGGTGAGCGGGCCGAGCCGGTACTGCCAGCGGTAGTAGAGCGGGCCGTAGACCAGTTCGACGGCCAGGTCGAGGTCGGTGTCGGGGGCGAGCTGACCGGCCTCGCGGGCGGCGCGCAGGCGGTTGCGGGTGATCTCCAGCAGGGGGTCCAGCAGGCGGGTGCGGTACTCGGCGTGCAGGGCCGGGTCGTTGAGGATCTCGGCGATGATGGCGCGGTAGGTGCGGTCGGCGTCCGGGTCGGTGAGTTCGTCGCAGGTGGGGCGCAGGACGGCCCGCAGGTCGGCGCCGAGGTCGCCGGTGTCGGGGAGCGTGAGGCCGCCCTCGTGCTGGTTGACGGCGAGGAAGGCGTCGAAGACGACGGCGCCCTTCGAGGGCCACCAGCGGTAGATGGTCTGCTTGCCGACGCCGGCCCGGGCGGCGATCGCCTCGATGGTCAGCTTGCTGTAGCCGATTTCGGCGACGAGCTCGGTGGTGGCGGTGAGGACGGCGGAGCGTGAGCGCTCGCTGCGCCGGGCGGGGTCGGGGGTGGTTCTGGGGGCCATGGCGGAAATTCTATGCAAGAAGTCGAGACGAGACGTATCGTCTTGTTCTGTCAGTTCGACGAGACGGTACGTCTCGTCTCATCCGTCGTTCCCGGAGGTGCCCCATGACCCGACCCCGCCCCGCCCATGTCCTGATGGTCTCCATCCCGGCTCACGGGCACGTCAACCCCAGCCTGGCCGTGATCGCCGAGCTGGTCGCCCGGGGCCACCGGGTCAGCTACGTCAACGACCCCCGGTTCCGGGAGCCCGTCGAGTCCACCGGCGCCGCGTTCGTCCCGTACCCGTCGACGCTGCCGCTCACCGAGGACCCGGCGGGCTGGACGTCGGATCCGGTGGCGCTCCAGGAGCTGTTCCTGGACGATGCGCTGGCCATGTGGCCCGTGCTGCTGGAGCGCTTCGGCGAGCGGGCTGACCGTCCTGACCTGGTGCTCTGCGACATCGGGGGCTTCGCCGGGCGGGCGCTCGGCGAGCGGCTGGGCGTGCCGGTGGTGCAGCTGTCGCCCACCTACGTCGGCTGGGAGGGCTTCGAGGAGGACTTCCCGGAGGTCTTCGAGGCGGTCCGCAAGGCGCCCGGCGGGCCGGAGCACTACCGGCGGTACGCCGACTGGCTGGCCGAGGCCGGGGCGGTGCAGCGCGACGTGGAGGCCTTCAAGGGCCGTCCGGAGCGGGCGATCGCGCTCATCCCGCGGGCCCTGCAGCCGAACGCGGACCGGGTGGACGAGCGGCGGATCACCTTCGTCGGGCCCTGCTTCGGCGACCGGGCCCACCAGGGGGAGTGGCGGCGGCCGGCCGACGCCGAGAAGGTGCTGCTGGTCTCGCTGGGCTCGGCCTACACCAATCAGCCCGCGTTCTACCGGGCCTGCGTCGAGGCCTTCGGCGGCCTGCCCGGCTGGCGCACCGTGCTGCAGGTCGGCCGGCACACCGACCTGGCGGAGCTGGGGGAGGTGCCGGACAGCGTCGAGGTGCACCGCTGGGTGCCGCAGCTGTCGGTGCTGGCCCAGGCGGACGCCTTCGTCACCCACGCGGGCATGGGCGGCTCCAGCGAGGGGCTGTTCCACGCCGTGCCGATGATCGCGGTGCCGCAGGGCGTCGACCAGTTCGCCAACGCGGACGCCCTGGTCGGCCTCGGAGTGGCCCGTCGGCTGGACACCGCGGCGGCCACCCCGGAGGCGTTGCGCGGTGCGCTGCTGGAGCTGGTCGGGGATCCGGCGGTGGCCGAGCGGCTGGCGGTGCTGGCGGCGGCCGGTCGGGCCGAGGGCGGTACGGCGCGGGCGGTGGACCTGATCGAGGCGGAGCTCGGGGGTGGTGCCGAGGGGTGAACGGGGAGGGCTTCCGGGGGCCGGGGTGGGGCCCGGGGGTGCGGCGCGGATCCGGGCGGCGGAGAATCCGGATGACGAACAGCTGTTGTCATATCTTCATTCACCTGCTGTGATGATGTATATGGATATGCACAGTGCTGTGGCCCCCGACGCTCCGCTGGTCCAGGTCGGCAAGGCCGACGTCAGTGCGGAGGACGTACTGGCCGTCGCCCGGGGCAACGCCCGGGTCGAGATAGGCCCCGACGCGCTCGCCGAGATGGCGGTCGCCCGTGCCCGGATCGACGCCCTCGCCGCCGAACCGCGCCCCGTCTACGGCGTGTCGACCGGCTTCGGCGCGCTCGCCGTCCGGCACATCAGCCCCGAGCTGCGCGCCCAGCTGCAGCGCTCGCTGGTGCGCTCGCACGCGGCCGGCATGGGCCCGGCCGTCGAGCGCGAGGTGGTCCGCGCGCTGATGTTCCTGCGGATGAAGACGCTGGCCTCCGGCCGTACCGGCGTCCGCCCGCTGGTCGCCCAGACCATGGCGGCGCTGCTCAACGCCGGCATCACCCCGGTGGTCCGCGAGTTCGGCTCGCTCGGCTGCTCCGGCGACCTCGCGCCGCTGTCGCACTGCGCCCTGGTGCTGATGGGCGAGGGCACCGCCACCGGCCCGGACGGTGTGGAGCGGCCGGTCGCCGAACTGCTCGCCGAGGCCGGCATCGAGCCGGTCGAGCTGCTGGAGAAGGAGGGCCTGGCCCTCATCAACGGCACCGACGGCATGCTCGGCATGCTGGTGATGGCCATCGCCGACCTCCAGCGCCTGTTCACCACCGCCGACATCACCGCCGCGATGAGCCTGGAGGCGCTGCTCGGCACCGAGAAGGTGCTCGCCCCCGAGCTGCACGCCCCGATCCGCCCGCACCCGGGCCAGGCGCTGAGCGCCGCCAACATGCTCGCCGTGCTCAAGGACTCCGGCCTCACCGGCCACCACCAGGACGACGCGCCGCGGGTCCAGGACGCCTACTCGATCCGCTGCGCCCCGCAGGTCGCCGGTGCCGGCCGGGACACCCTGGCGCACGCCCAGCTGGTCGCCTCCCGCGAACTCGCCGCCTCGGTGGACAACCCGGTGGTGCTGCCGGACGGCCGGGTGGAGTCCAACGGCAACTTCCACGGTGCGCCGGTCGCGTACGTGCTGGACTTCCTCGCCATCGCCGCCGCCGACCTCGGCTCGATCTCCGAGCGCCGCACCGACCGGCTGCTCGACAAGGCCCGTTCGCACGGCCTGCCGGCCTTCCTGGCCGACGACCCGGGCGTGGACTCCGGTCTGATGATCGCCCAGTACACCCAGGCGGCGCTGGTCAGCGAGAACAAGCGGCTCGCCGTCCCGGCCTCGGTCGACTCGATCCCGTCCTCCGCGATGCAGGAGGACCACGTGTCGATGGGCTGGTCGGCCGCCCGCAAGCTGCGCCAGGCGGTGGACAACCTCGGCCGGATCCTGGCCGTCGAACTGACCGCCTCGGCCCGCGCGCTGGAGATCCGTCAGCAGGCCGACACGGCCGGCCGGGTGGCCCCGGCCACCGCGGCCGCGATGGCCGCCGCCCGCGAGGCGGGGGTCGGCGGCGCGGGCCGGGACCGCTTCCTCTCGCCGGACCTGGAGGCCGCCGCCGCGCTGGTCGCCTCCGGTGACCTGGTGCGGGCGGTGGAGCGGGTCACCGGGCCGCTGGCCTGAGATGGCGGCGGTGCGGGACGGCTGGGACTCAGTCCCAGTCGTTTCGCGGCCGGCGCTCCTCGCGGTCGCGGCGGTTGCCCAGGGCGGCGGCGAAGTTGACCCCGACGATGCCCGCCCAGCAGGCCAGCAGCCCGGCGAAGCCGCCGCTCTGCGGGCTGGCGGCGATCGCGGTCAGCGGGATGCCCAGGGCCAGCGAGACCACCGCCAGTTTGTTGCCGGACCGGTTGGGGGACCAGCCGCGGTGGGGGCGGCCGTGGTGCCGGTCGCGGTCCCGGTGGTGGGACGGCTCGTAGCCGTCGACGTCCATCCGCGCGGCCACCGAACGCTCCACCCGGGCGTCCAGCCGGGCGTCGAGACGCTTCATGAAGGAGTCGAGAAGCTCGTCCTCGTACTCCTTGCCGAGCTCCTTGCGGGCCTGAAGGGTGGCGTCGAGGTCGCGCCGCAGTTCGTCCTGGCGAGTGTCCATGCCAGTAGCGTGGGCCCCTCGTACGGCCCGGTCCATCCGTTCGCGGGGGAATCCGGGCGGGATCAGGGAGAAATCAGGGTTACCCCGAGGCCCGGTGCCCGACCCGTGGGGCGTGCCGCGGCACATCCCGTCGTACGAGACGTCTTTGCCAGTGACGGCGCGCTGCTGCACAGTCGTCGTCCGAACCGCTCGCATCCGGAGGTACCGCTGATGACCGCCACCGACGAGGCCGGCAGCGTCGGCCCCTCCGCCCGGCTGCTCCAGCTGTTCGAGGGGCACCGGCTGACGCCCACCCAACGGCGGATCGCCCACTCGCTGGTCCGGCATGCCACCGAGGCGCCGTTCCTGTCCAGCGTCGAGGTCGCCGAACTCGCCGGGGTCAGCCAGCCGTCCGTCACCCGCTTCGCCGTCGCGCTCGGGTACGACGGCTACCCGGCGCTGCGCAAGCAGCTGCGCGAACTCGGCGCGGGCGAGTCCGCCGTGCCCGAGAGCCCGGACGAAGCGGTGCGCAACGAGCACCAGCAGGCCGTCCTCGCCGAGATCGCCCACCTGCGCCACCTCGCCGAACTGCTCGCCGACCCCGAGCCGATCATCCGGGCGGCCCGGTTGCTCGCCGCCTCCCGCCCGCTGCCGGTGCTCGGCCTGCGGGCCGCCTCGGCGCAGGCGCGCGGCTTCGCGTACTTCGCGGCCAAGGTGCACCCGGACATCCGGCTGCTCGACGAGGGCGGCAGCATGCTCGCCGACCGGCTGGAACAGGCCACCGCGGCGGGCGCGACCGCGCTGCTGTGCTTCGCGCTGCCGCGCTACCCGCGGGAGTTGATGGACGCCCTGGCCGTCGCCCGGGAGTGCGGGCTGACCGTGCTGACCGTGGCCGACAGCGCCTTCTCGCCGGTCGCCAAGCTCTCCGACCTGATGCTGCCGGCCGCCGTCGGCACCGGGCTGGTCTTCGACACCGCCTGCGCGCCGATGATGCTCGGCCGGGTGCTGTTGCAGAGCATGTGCGACGAACTCCCGGGCGCGGAGGCCCGGTTGGAGGCGATCGAGCAGTCGGCGGCGGCCCGGGGGCTGTTCCTGGAGTAGCCGCGGCCCGGAGCGAACGGGCGTGCCCCGGTGGGCGTGGCCGGGAATAGTCGTCGGGAACCCGGGAATCCCCTACAGCAGGGGGTGCCGCCGATGCGCGTGATCCACGAGATGAAGTTCGTCGCCCGCCTGGCCTCGGGCGCCGACGAATGGTCCTGTCCGGCCTGCGGACGCCGCGTCACCCTGCGGCGCCTGCCCGAACCCGAACTGACCGTCCTCGACCCGGGCGACGAGTCCGCCGTCCACGTCGGCGTCATCGAACCCGACGCCCGCGCCACCGAGGCCGCCGAGAAGTACGGCCTCGGCCCGGTCCAGAACGTCCCCCGCCCGCCCTCCCCGCCCGCCCCGGACGCCGCCGACCGCCGCTGGCTCGCCGAGATCGGCATCGACTGGGACGACGACGCGGCGGCGTGATTCAGGCGCGGGGCGCGTACAGGGGGAGACCGGAGGTGTCCAGCTCGGCGGGCAACGGCGAGGGCAGCGGAACGGGCTCGCCGTACTTGCCGTGCAGGACGCCTTGGTATTCGCCGTCACGGGGGTGCGTGTGGAGCGTCCATTCACCCTTGCGGGGGTCGACGGCGAGGAGGACGGGCACGCCCGCGACGGCGTACCAGCTGGTCTTGGCGGTGATCAGGCTGACCCGCTCGGAGGTGGAGATGACCTCCACGGCCAGGGCAACCTCGTGCGGATCGGTGAGCCACTCGTCGTCCTCCTCCCAATCGACCGGGAGTACGACCAGATCAGGGGTGACGTAGTCCTCGTCGTCACCCGGCATGTAGACGGACGACACCTCGTAGGCACCGAGGTCGGCCGGCAGCGCGGGATCCAGCTGGACACGCAGCCGTCGTACGGTCCCCGCGTGCTTGCCGCGGGGGGTCGGGGACATCACCAGGGTTCCTCCGATGATCTGGACGCGGAGGCCGGTGCTCCGTTCGATCTCCTCCGCCGCATCCCGGAGTCTGCCGGGCCGCACGGTGATGGCCGTCATCGTGTCCTCCGCTCCCTGGTACTGGGCCGAGTGGCTGGTGTTCGCCGGGTTCAGGCTAACGCGCCAAGTCGGCCGATGCCGTGGCTGATCGGATTGTTCCAGGGTCTGGTCGAAAGTTGCTTGTTTAGTTATATTCAGTCGAACCGAGCTTGAATGAATCCATCCGCAGGGAGGCCGGGACATGGTGCAGCAGCAGGCGAGCGGGCCGCGTGAGGTGCGTGCGGCGCGCGGGACGGGGCTCACGACGCAGGGGTGGCAGCAGGAGGCCGCCCTGCGGATGCTGATGAACAACCTCGACCCCGAGGTGGCCGAGCACCCGTCGAAGCTGGTCGTCTACGGCGGCACGGGCAAGGCGGCCCGGGACTGGCGCTCCTTCGACGCCATGGTGCGGACGCTGGAGGGGCTCAAGCAGGACGAGACCATGCTGGTCCAGTCCGGGCGGCCGGTCGGCGTGATGCAGACCCACGAGTGGGCGCCGCGGGTGCTGATCGCCAACTCCAACCTGGTCGGCGACTGGGCCAACTGGGAGGAGTTCCGCCGGCTGGAGAGCCTCGGGCTCACCATGTACGGCCAGATGACCGCCGGCTCCTGGATCTACATCGGCACCCAGGGCATCCTCCAGGGCACCTACGAGACCTTCGCCGCGGTCGCCAACAAGCGCTTCAACGGCACCCTGGAGGGCACCATCACCCTCACCGCCGGCCTCGGCGGGATGGGCGGCGCCCAGCCGCTGGCCGTCACCATGAACGGCGGCGTGGCGATCTGTATCGACTGCGACCCGTCCCGGATCGCCCGCCGGATCGAGCACCGCTACCTGGACGTCGAGGCCAAGGACCTCTCCCACGCGCTGGAGCTGGCCACCGCCGCCCGCGACAAGCGCCGGCCGCTCTCCATCGGCGTGCTGGGCAACGCCGCCGAGCTGGTCCCGCAGCTGCTCGCGATGGACGCGCCGATCGACATCGTCACCGACCAGACCAGCGCCCACGACCCGCTGGCCTACCTGCCGGTCGGCGTCGCCTTCGACGACATGGCCGACTACGCGGCCGCCAAGCCCGCCGAGTTCACCCAGCGCGCCCGCGAGGCGATGGCCGCGCACGTCGAGGCGATGGTCGGCTTCCTGGACCGCGGCGCCGAGGTCTTCGACTACGGCAACTCGATCCGCGGCGAGGCCCAACTCGCGGGCTACGACCGCGCGTTCGCCTTCCCTGGCTTCGTCCCGGCGTACATCCGCCCGCTGTTCTGCGAGGGCAAGGGCCCGTTCCGCTGGGCCGCGCTGTCCGGCGACCCGCAGGACATCCACAAGACCGACAAGGCCGTCCTCGACCTCTTCCCGGAGAACGAGTCGCTGCACCGCTGGATCAAGATGGCCCAGGAGAAGGTGCACTTCCAGGGCCTGCCCGCGCGGATCTGCTGGCTGGGCTACGGCGAGCGCGACAAGGCCGGCGAGCGCTTCAACGACATGGTCGCCTCCGGCGAGCTGTCCGCGCCGATCGTGATCGGCCGCGACCACCTGGACTGCGGCTCGGTGGCCTCCCCGTACCGCGAGACCGAGGCGATGCTGGACGGCTCGGACGCGATCGCCGACTGGCCGCTGCTGAACGCCATGGTCAACGTGGCCTCCGGCGCCTCCTGGGTGTCCATCCACCACGGCGGCGGCGTCGGCATCGGCCGCTCGATCCACGCCGGCCAGGTCACCGTCGCCGACGGCACGGCGCTCGCGGGCGAGAAGATCCGCCGGGTGCTCACCAACGACCCGGGCATGGGCGTCATCCGGCACGTGGACGCCGGCTACGACCGGGCCACCGAGGTCGCCGCCGAGCGCGGTGTGCGCGTCCCGATGGGCGAGCTGTGACGGCTTCGTTCGAAGAGATGTGGGCGGAGCTGCTCCCCGTGGGCCGCTCCGCCGCCTCCGGCGGCTACCGCCGCTTCGCCTGGAACTCCGCCGACGCCGAGTGCCGCGCCTGGTTCGAGCAGCAGGCCCGCGACCGCGGCCTGACGTACGAGCTGGACCGCAACGGCAACCAGTGGGCCTGGCTGGGCGATCCGCACGGCGAGGGCGCGGTCGTCACCGGCTCGCACCTGGACTCCGTCCCGGACGGCGGCGCCTTCGACGGCCCGCTCGGGGTGGTCTCCTCCTTCGCCGCGCTGGACGAACTGCGCGCCCGCGGAGCCGAGTTCACCAAGCCGCTGGCGATCGTCAACTTCGGTGACGAGGAGGGCGCCCGGTTCGGCGTGGCCTGCATCGGCTCCCGGCTGACCGCCGGGGTGCTGTCCCGCGAGGCCGCCTACGAGCTGCGCGACGCCGACGGCCTGCGGCTGCCCGACGCGATGGAGAAGGCCGGCTACGACCCGACCGCGCTCGGCGCGGACGACGAGCGGCTGTCCCGGATCGGCGCCTTCGTCGAACTCCACGTCGAGCAGGGCCGCTATCTCGGCGAGGGGCAGCCGGTCGGCGTCGCGGGCGCGATCTGGCCGCACGGCCGCTGGCGGTTCGACTTCCACGGCGAGGCCAACCACGCCGGCACCACCCGGATCGAGGACCGCCGGGACCCGATGCTGACCTACGCCAACACCGTGCTCGCCGCCCGCAAGAAGGCGAAGCTGGCGGGCGCGCTGGCCACCTTCGGCAAGGTCGCGGTGGAGCCCAACGGCACCAACGCGATCGCCTCGCTGGTGCGCGGCTGGCTGGACTCCCGGGCCGCCGACGAGCGCACCCTGACCGAGCTGGTCGCCGAGATCGAGCGGGCCGCCGCCGAGCGCGGCGACCGCGACGGGGTCCGGGTCGAGCTGACCCGCGAGTCCTACACCCCGGTGGTGGACTTCGACGGCCCGCTGCGCGACCGGCTCGCCAAGCTGCTCGACGCCCCGGTGCTGCCCACCGGCGCCGGACACGACGCCGGCATCCTGGCGTCCGCCATCCCGACCGCCATGCTGTTCGTGCGCAACCCCACCGGCGTCTCGCACTCCCCGGCCGAACACGCCGAGGTGGCCGACTGCCTGGCCGGGGTCGCCGCCCTCGCCGACGTACTGGAGGACCTGGCGTGTCAGTGACGGCCCCGATGACGTACTGGGCGGAGTACGCCTGGCTGCCGCACCACAACGGCCCGGTGGTCGAGTCGGACGTGCTGGTCGTCGTCGGCCCGGACGGCCGGATCACCCGGGTGCAGCCGGACAGCGGGCCCTGCCCGCCCGGCGCCGTCCGGCTGGACGGGCTGCTGCTGCCCGGCCAGGCGAACGCCCACTCGCACGCCTTCCACCGCGCGCTGCGCGGGCACGTCCAGGTCGGCTCCGGGACCTTCTGGACCTGGCGCGACACCATGTACCGGTTCGCCGGCGCGCTCGACCCGGACAGCTACCTGGCGCTCGCCACCGCCGTCTACGCCGAGATGGCGCTCGCCGGGATCTCCGCCGTCGGCGAGTTCCACTACCTGCACCACGCGCCCGGCGGCGCCCGCTACAGCGACCCCAACGCGATGGGCGAGGCGCTGATCGAGGCGGCGGGCCGGGCCGGCATCCGGATCACCCTGCTGGACACCTGCTACCTGTCCTCCGGCTTCGGTGCCGAACCGACCCACCCGCAGCTGCGGTTCAGCGACGGCGACGCCGAGGCCTGGGCCGCCCGGGCGGACGCGCTCAAGCCGCGCGAGCACGCCCGGATCGGCGCCGCCATCCACTCGGTCCGGGCCGTCCCGGCCGAGCAGTTGGGCACCGTCGCGCACTGGACGGCGATGCGCAAAGCGCCGCTGCACGTCCACCTGTCCGAGCAGACCGCCGAGAACGACGCCTGCCTCGCCGCGCACGGCGTCACCCCGACCCGGCTGCTCGCCGACCACGGCGCGCTCGGCCCGCGCACCTCGGCCGTGCACGCCACCCACCTCACCGACGAGGACGTCAAGCTCCTCGCCGACTCGGGGACCACCGTCTGCATGTGCCCCACCACCGAGCGGGACCTTGCCGACGGCATCGGCCCGGCCCGCCGGCTCGCTTCGGCGGGCAGCCCGATCTCGCTGGGCAGCGACAGCCACGCGGTCATCGACCCGTGGGAGGAGGCCCGGGCGCTGGAACTGGACGAGCGGCTGCGGACCCGCACCCGTGGGCACTGGACGGCCAACGCGCTGCTGCGGGCGGGGACCGAGGACGGCCACGCCTCGCTCGGCTGGCCCGAGGCCGGGCGGATCGAGGCCGGGGCGCTCGCCGACTTCACGGCCATCGCGCTGGACTCCGTCCGTACGGCCGGACCGCCGCCCCGGCTCGGCGCCGAGATCGCGGTCTTCGCGGCCTCGGCGGCGGACGTGCGGCACCTGGTGGTCGGCGGTCGGCACGTCGTCCGGGACGGCGTGCACCAGCTGGTGGCCGACGTGCCGGGGGCGCTGCGTTCCGCCATCGGCGCACTCGACTACTGACCCCGTTCAACTCCCCTCGGAAGGCGTTGTCTTGAGCAGCAAGACCACCTTGATCACTGGCATTGGCAGCCTGGTCACCAACGACCCCGGGCAGGGCGGCGGGCCGCTCGGCCTGCTGACCGACGCGGCCGTGGTGATCGACGGCGACCGCGTCGCCTGGGTCGGCCCGGCAGACCGGGCCCCGGCGGCGGACGAGCGCTTCGACGCCGAGGGCCGGGCGCTGCTGCCCGGCTTCGTCGACTCGCACGCCCACCTGGTGTTCGCGGGGGACCGCACCGCCGAGTTCAACGCCCGGATGTCCGGGCAGGCGTACTCGGCGGGCGGCATCCGGACCACGGTGGCGGCCACGCGGGCGGCGAGCGATGCCGAGTTGGAGGCGAACCTGGCCGGGTTCGTCCGGGAGGCGCTGCGGCAGGGCACCACCACGATCGAGTGCAAGTCCGGCTACGGGCTGACGGTCGAGGACGAGGCCCGGGCGCTGCGGATCGCGGCTCGGCACACGCCGGAGACGACGTACCTGGGTGCTCACATCGTGGCCCCCGAGTACGCCGAGGACCCGGCGGGTTATGTGGACCTGGTGACCGGCGAGATGCTGGACGCCTGTGCGCCGCACGCCCGTTGGGTGGACGTGTTCTGCGAGAAGGGCGCCTTCGACGGCGACCAGGCGCGGGCGGTGTTGACGGCGGGCATCGAGAAGGGGCTCACGCCGCGCGTGCACGCCAACCAGCTCACGTACGGGCCGGGCGTGCAGCTCGCGGTGGAGCTGGGGGCCGCCTCGGCGGACCACTGCACCCACCTGACGGACGAGGACGTGGCGGCGCTGGCGGGGTCGGCGACGGTCGCGACGCTGCTGCCGGGGGCGGAGTTCTCGACGCGGGCCGAGTACCCGAGCGGGCGGCGGCTGCTGGACGCGGGCGCGACGGTGGCGCTCTCGACGGACTGCAACCCGGGGTCGAGCTTCACGAGTTCGATGGCGTTCTGTGTTGCGGTGGCGGTCCGGGAGATGGGCATGACCCCGGACGAGGCCGTCTGGGCCGCGACGGCGGGCGGCGCGCACGCGCTGCGCCGGACGGACGTCGGTACGGTGGCGGTCGGTGCGCGGGCGGACCTGCTGCTGCTGGACGCGCCCTCGCATGTGCACCTGGCCTACCGCCCGGGCGTGCCCCTGACGGCGGCCGTCTGGCGGGCGGGCGTCCGCGAGGTCTGAGGACGGACGGTTGGGCAGCCCCCGCGCCTTGGGCGCGGGGGCTGTGCTGTTCAGGTGAGGTGGTCGAATTCGCCTGCCTTGGCGGCCTGGAGGAAGGTGGCGAGGTTGAGACGGGTGGTCCGGACTATGACGTCACCTTCGTCGGACTCACGCAGCTCAATCAGTCCGTCGGTCTTGCGCACCTCGACACACTCGTCGTTTGAACCGGAGTAGCTGGACTTCTGCCACGCAGAGCTATTCACGCTTGCTTTCCATTTCCTTCTTGATGGTTTCGATGAAGTCGCGGGACTCCTCCTCGGAGAGCGCGCCAGACTCGAACCGCGTGAGCAGGGAGCGGAACCTTGCCAGATGAGCTGGGGCGTCGAGGATTCGGATGCCGATACCCGTATCCACCTGGGCGGCATCGAGTTCGGGTACCGGCCCCTCGGCATAGGTGAAGTTCTCGCTGGAGCTTGGCATAACGCCGATATCGAACGGCACGACTCGAACCGAGATGGTCGGTTGCTTGGAGTCTTCGATGAGCGCGCCGAGTTGCTCGGCAATGACAGCCGGTCCACTGAAGCGCATGCGTAGTGCTGCTTCGTGAATGAACGCCGAGTACGGTGTCGCGCCGGATCGGATGGGGCGCTGCCGCTGCATCCGGAAGGCCGTCCTGAGGTCGATCTCGTGGCGCGGCAGGGGCGGGAAGGTCTGGGCGAAGACCGCAGCGGCGTACGGACCGGTCTGTAGCTGGCCGGGAATGAAAGCCATCGTGTAGGCGGTCAGCCTTCGTGCCTGACCCTCGAACTCCGCGACATCGACGAAGTCTGTGGACAGGGTTCCGCGATACTCCTCCCACCAGCCCGGCTTCTCGCGCTCCGTGATGACTTGGGAGAGGGCGGCGATCAAGGGCTCGTTGACGCACATGCACGTCGCGGCGATCGTGCGCAGACGCTCCACGCTGATGCCGATCCTCCCGGCCTCCATCTGCGTCACCTGGGCCGGGCTCATGCCAGCGAGGCGGCCGAGCTCGCTGCCACCGAAGCCGGCCTGCTCGCGCATCCTTCGCAGCTCTGCACCGAGCCGTCGCTGGCGGAGTGTTGGGTTTGCCCGTGGAGCCATGACGTCCTTCCGGGGGCGGGGGTGGCCCCAGTCTGCCGCGCGCCTCGCCGATCGGTCCATCTGGGGCGCAGGCCACACGATAGGGGGAAGATCTGAGGTTGGGGTAAAACTTGATCTCATCCTCGACTATCGTCATTCTCGGCTCGATCCGACGGATCGTCAGCACCGCTTGGTGCCTTCTGTTTCCGCGGTGCGTATCTCCCCACACCACAGCCTCATGGAGGTTCCCGTGTGCACCCGTAACACCCCCTCGCTCACCCTCTCCCGCCAAGCCCTGCGGGACGCCATGACCCGCAGCGGCCGCTGGGCCCCCGACGTCATCTTCAACGCCGAACTCGCCCTCTGCGAGCTCATCTCCAACGCCTGGAGCCACGGCGAGACCCCCGCCCCTGTCGTCTGGTTCTCCATCCTCGGCCGCACCCTCCGGGTCGCCGTCTCCGACGAGAGCGACGCTCTCCCGCAGCCGCGCACAGCCTCCGACCTCGCCGAGTCCGGCCGGGGCCTCCAGCTGGTCGAGGGCCTCACCGACCGCTGGGGCGTCGACCCGCAGAAGCGCGGCAAGAGCACCTGGTACGAGCTGGACTCCGACGCGTGACCCGCGACCCCATCACCCCGGACGACCCCCGGATGCGCGACTACACCAAGCCCCAGATCACCACCCTCCTCGGCGAGTTGCACCGCCGCGGCCTCCCCTACGGCCTCCTCTGGGGCTCGGCCGGCACCCCGGAAGCGACCCTCGACGGCCGCATCCTGGTCGACTTCGGCAACGCCCCGGTCAGCACCCTGGTCAACCTCCTCCACCTCCTCCGCGACCTGGAGCGGGACGAGGCGTGGCACCAGTGAGGTTCTTCGTCGGCGCGATCCTCCTCGCCCTCCTCGCCCTGGCCATCGCCACCGTCGCCCTCGGCGTCCTCGCCACCCTCAAGATGCCCCGCCCCGACGACCCCGACGACCACCGCCCCTGACCCACCCCACGAAGGCCCTCGCCCACCCCTTGGGCGAGGGCCTGTCAGTGCGGAACGGGCCCCAGCGCAGGAAGTCGGCCTGCCCGACTTCCTGCGCGCTCAGATGCTCAACATTTCAGCGAGGGCTGAGGAGGCAGAACTCGTTGCCCTCCGGGTCGACCAGAATCCTCCACGAGATCGAGGACTGGTCGATGCCAGGGTCGGTGGCGCCCAGGGCGCGCAGTCGGGACTCCTCTTCCGCCGGGTCGCCATCGCGGTAGGGAGCGACATCGAGGTGGACGCGATTCCACCCGCTCTTGATATCGGGGGTGCGCACGAACTCCAGGTAGGGACCGACGCCTTGGGTGGAGCGCAGGGAGGCGTGGTCGTCGGCGACCTCGTGCACCGTCCAGTCCGTCGCCTCGCCCCAGAACCGGGCCATCGCGCGCGGGTCGGCGCAGTCGACCACCACCGCGGCGATCGGCCCGGTGTCCCGGTAGACGGGACGGGGTTCCAGGACGCAGAACTCGTTGCCCTCGGGGTCGGCCAGGACCGTCCAGGGGACATCGCCCTGGCCCACATCAGTGAGGGTCGCGCCGAGGTCCTTCAGACGCGCGACCAACTCCGCCTGGTGGGCGGCCGAGGTGGTGGCCAGGTCGATGTGCACCCGGTTCTTCACCGTCTTGGGTTCGGGGCGGGTGATGATGTCGATGCAGACGGCCGCGGGGTCGGGGTAGGCGAAGCCCACGGGTTCGAGGTTCGTCACGCCGGGTCCCTCGCTGTCGACACCCCAGCCGAGTGCCTCCGCCCAGAACCGGCCGAGCACGGAGTCGTCCTGGGCCTTCATATTGATCTGCACGAGTCTTGTTGCCATGCCGCGAATCCTAGAATCGGGCCCAGGGCCAGAAGTGCGCGGTCGAGCGGAAGGCTTGGTGATGACGCAGGAAGACCAGCCGGTTCCCGATTTCGCGGCCCTGCTGCGGCAGGCGCGGCGAAGTGCCGTCCACCTGGAGATGCGCGACCTGTACGCGGTCGGCGACGAGTCCGACATCTTCGCCGACTTCCAGCGCACGGGGAAGGCGAACCTTGATCCGAACGACCCGTACTGGGCTGACTGGTTGGGGATCGTGCGGGAGACCGTGGCCCGGGGAGTGGTGATGCGCCGCGCCCGGATCGTCTCCGAGCCGGTGACCGACTACATCCGGTGGGAGCACGCGGTCACGCCGCTCAACCTGGGCGCCGGAGAACAGGTCCGCTGGCTCCCACGGCGACTGGCCTCGGACATCCCCCTGCCCGGCAACGACCTGTGGCTGATCGACGAGCGGCTGGTCCTGTTCCACTGGTTCACCGGTGACGGAGACTGGGCGGGGCACGCGTTCGACGACGACCCGGCCACGGTGAGGATGGTCTCGACGGCCTTCGAAGCCGTCTGGGCCCGGGCCACCCCGCACGAGCGCTACTCCGCCTGACCGCCCCCGCCGCGTGTTGGCCTCTGCGTCAGCCGAGGTAGGGAACTGCCCTGCGTTCCAGGAAGTGCTGCAGCCGGAGACGCTGGGTGTGATGCATCGGCAACCCCTCGATGTCGCTCGGAGCAACGAACTGGAGGTCGGTCGACTCGTCCGAGATCCGCAGTTCCCCGCCCGTGATCCGGGCGGTGAAACAGACGTTGAACTGCTGCCGGACCTCACCGTCCGAGTAGGCGATCACGTGTCGGGGATCGGTGTACGTGCCGACGAGCCCGGTGATCTCGACATCGAGTCCTGTCTCCTCGCGGACCTCCCGGACGGCTGTGCCGGGCAGTGATTCACCGAGATCCATCGCCCCACCCGGCAGCGCGTACAGACCGTTGTCAGTGCGCCGCTGCAGCAGGATCCGCCCGTCGGCATCCGTCACCACCGCGGACGCCGCCACCACCAGCCGGTTCGGGTCAGGTGCGGCGGGATCGTCGTAGAACTCCGTCCGTGCCACGTGATCAGCCCTTCTCCACCAGCAGTATGGTGTTCCACACTGTCTCGAAGCTTGCAGCGCAGGTGTCGAACGGCGCTGAAGTGTCAATCCAGGTAGGCCAAAGCACCCCCGACGAGTGAACGTGCTGCGGAGCCCCGCACTGCCCCCTGGGAGAGCCGCTCGAAGGCCCGGGCGTACAGGTTGACTTGGCTGGGCTGCGTGAGGGTGGATGCTGCGTCCAGGGTGTCCGCGTGGACTCTGCCGGCATCGAAGATCGTGAAGGTCGGCATGGGCCACACGGTCCGTTGCGCCGCGAACGGGACGATGCCCACGGCGACGTTCGGGAGATCCATGACTCCGAGCAGGTGGCCGAGTTGGGCCGCCATGGTCTCGGCGCTGCACACGCGGTGCCGCAGTACGGACTCCTCCAGTACGAAGGAGAAGCGGTGTGCACCGTTGTTCAGCACCGCGTTGCGCTTCATGCGGGCCGCCACGGCGTCGCCCACGTCGTTCGGGGTGCCCCGGAAGTCCGCGATGGACGACAGCAAGGCGGTCGCGTACCTGGGGGTTTGGAGGAACCCGGGGATCACGTCGGAGACGTAGACCCGGAACATCCTGGTCTGCCGGTACAGGTCTCCGGTCGACTCCTGCAGACGTCGCAGCCCGCTCCGCTGGAGCCGCCGCCACTGGACATGAGCCTCGGCGGATTGCCGGTTGGCGGCGATCAAGTCAGGGACTTGATCGTCGGCCTCGCAGGCCCGGCACCATGTCCTGATGTCGGTGTCGGAGGGAGGCGTCTTCGCGTTCTCGATCCGGGACGACTTCGATTCCGACCAGCCACACATGGCAGCCAGCTCCCGCCCGCTGATCCCCGCGTCCTTCCGAATCTCGCTCAGCTGAACGGCAAGGGCTTCGCGGGCGGCCTGAACGCTCGGAGAGGGGTGCGCGGGCATGGAGCTGGCTTCCGTCAGATCTCGTACAGATGGTGTGGGCGCGCTCGCTCCCAGACCGCTTCGAACGCGCTGCTGCACAGCTTCACGGTGGCGGGGTCCACCGTGATCTCATCCTCCACCACCACGCCGTCCCCGGAGAAGTGGTGCACCCGAAGCAGTGCCCCGTCGAAGAGCCAGAAGTCGTTTCCCGGCAGCGGGATGTTCGTGGCGAGCCGCCTCGGCAGCCAACGGACCTGCTCACCCGCCGTGATGTTGGCGCGGGTGACGTAGTGCTCCCACCGGATGTAATCGGACACGGGCTCGGAGACGATCCGGGCTCGACGGATGGCCACACCCCGCGCCACGGTGTCCGTGATCAACTGGTCATAGGGATGCCACCAGGACGGTCGGTCCTCCCAGTTGACCCGTTCGCCGCGCTGCCACGCCTCGAACCGATCCGTCGGGGCGTACGAGTCCCGCAACTCCAGGTGGACGGCGGAGCGATGGCACCGCTCAAGCAGCTCAGCGAAGCTGGGCACGCTCGACGGCATCGCATGCCTCCCTGATCATGGGCACCATCCGGGCCGGAAGCCTGACGATGGCCTCATCGTCGGGTACCGAGCCGTTCGCGGGGCTGCTTCCCTCGCACTCCGCCTGGGTCTCGGGGCGCGGATTCCATCCCTGAAAGAGGATCTCCTGAGCCTCCGGGTCCACCCACACGGTGGGGCAGTGGTCCCGGTCGGTGGTGGGGTCGATGCCGACGAACTGTACGGCCATGGCCGGCTCCTTGGTCGAGGCGCTTGCTCGGGCTTGCAGAAGCTTCCCCGGCCAGCTGTTATGCAGTCAACATCTCAGCTCGAAACGGTAATTGGTGTGCAATCTCATGCAAGTTCGTGGAGATCGACACCTCCCTGTTCGTAGCGTCGCCTGCGTCGAAAGGCAGGCGGCGGAGGGGGCATCCGTGTCGTACGTGGAGCCCGAGGCGGAGAAGTCGAGGCGATACCGCGTCGAGGCGGAAGCGGCGGCGGGCGCCCTGGAGACCGCTTGGAAGCTTGCGGGTCTGCCGACCACACCCGACCTGATGCCCATCGTGAGTGGACGTGGGCTTTACGAAGGGCCTCACGTTTCGCTCGGAGGCTGCCATGCCAGTGTTGCCCGTGCGCTGGCCGGCGTGCTCACCGAGCACGCCCGGCTCACGGGGCGCGTGATCAACGGCGACTCCAGCCGAAGCACGGCTCGCATGCTCGCCGAGTACGACGTCGAGCCCGCTCTGTCGAGCGATGGACTTCAGGTCCTGCGGCGGGAGTTGGGCGCGTGAGTGTCTCTGGAGTCGGACGATCACGCTGTGGTTCACCCGATTGGCTGATGAGGCTCGGTCCGCTGAACCGTCGGCCTTTGGGGGTGGCATCGTCCTCGAAGCCGTCGGCGGGCATGACCGTAGGCCGCAACGCCACCTGAAAGCGTGGGGCCGGGGGATTCTTCTGGCGATGCATGGCCTGGGCGATGGAGGGCGCCTCAGAGCGGCCGCCTGAGTGGAGGGAAGGCGCGCTAGCATTCAACTTGCCTGCTAAGAAAGCCAGTTGGAAACAACATGGCCTTGGAATCCAGCAGTTCTTCGGGTTGCCGGAAGGTCCAGGGCCCGGCAGGCAGGATCGGCAGCCATCACCAGGAGTTGCAGTGACCGTTACTTCAGATGAGTCCGTGGCCGGCCTGATCGGATCCGGCGAATGATCGGCGCGACGCACGTGAAGGCGGGGCCTCCGGGGCTCGCCGTCGCGCTGGCGGCCGGGGGCGCGCTCACCTCGGACTGGCTCCCCTCCTTCGAGGCCGTACCGCGCGAGCTGTTCGTCCCGGACCGCATCTGGCCGGGCGTCGCGGACGGCACCCGGCAGAACCCCGTGGTGGACCGATCTCGTAATCCCGAGGCCTGGCGGCGGGCGGTCTACTCGGACGTCCCGCTGACCACGCAGTGGGACGACGGCGACCATCAGGGCGACGGGCTCGGCACGACCCCGATGTCCTCCAACTCCATGCCCTCGATGGTGTTCTCCATGCTGCAGGACCTTGACGTCCGCCCGGGGGACCGGGTGCTGGAGATCGGCACCGGCACGGGGTGGAACGCGGGCCTGCTCGCCCACCGGCTGGGCGACGCCAACGTGGTGACCGTCGAGTTCGACCCCGGCATTGCTCGCGGTGCAAGGGAGAACCTGGAACGGGCCGGACTCGCCCCGACCGTGGTGGAGGGCGACGGACGGCACGGCCGGCCGGAGGGCGCTCCCTACGACCGGATCATCGCCACCTGCTCCGTCGTGGAGATCCCTCCGGCCTGGCTGGCCCAGACCGCCCCCGGCGGGATCATCGTGGCGCCGTTCGGCACCGAGTACGGCGGCGAGCAGATCGTCCGGCTGACCGTGAACGCCGACGGCACCGGCGCGAGCGGCCGGTTCAGCCGCGGCTCGGCGTTCATGCGGCTGCGCCGACAGCGCACCGACCGCCGGCCCTCAGCGGACTACCTGCGCGGCCAGGAGTGGCCCGCCGACGGTGCGCGGACCACCACCACCCTGGCCCCGCCGGACACCGGCGGCCGGTTCGAGCAGTTCGTCATCGGGGCCGCCGTGCCCGGAGTGTTCTGGCGGGCGGAGCGCTACGAGGACGGCGCGTACACGCTGTGGCTCCACAGCCGGGACACCCTCTCCTGGGCCTCGGTCGACTACGAGCGGGACCGCACCGCGTACGAGGTGCACCAGTCCGGCCCCCGGAACCTGTGGGACGAGGTGGAGGCCGCCTGGCGCCGCTGGGACGACCACGGCCGCCCCGGTCCCGAGCGGTTCGGCCTCACCGTCACCCCGGACGCCCACACCGTCTGGCTCGACTCCCCGGAGAACCCGCTCGGACGCTGAGCACCGGCGCAGGAAGTCGGCCCGGCCGACTTCCTGCGCGTTCGGGCTCGCTACGCACCCAGCGACCGCCGCAGGAAGCCCAGTTCGTGCAGCAGCAGGTTCTCCACCACCGCCTCGTCCGTCGGCCGGTGGCCGGTGCCGCGCAGGGGCAGCACCTCGTGCGGGCGGCCGGCGGCGAGCAGGGCACTGGAGAACCGCAGGGCGTGGACGGGGAAGACGTTGTCGTCCGCCAACCCCTGGATCAGCAGCAATGGGCGGCTCAGCTTCGCAGCCTCCGCGATCAGGTCGCAGGAGTCGTAGTGCTCGGGGAACCGGTCGGGGTGGCCGAGGAAGCGTTCCTGCCAGTGGGTGTCGTACAGCCGGTGGTCGGTGGGGGCGGCTCCGGCGGAGGCGGCGTGGAAGACGTCCGGGCGCCGCAGCACCGCGAGGGCGGCGAGGAAGCCGCCGTAGGACCAGCCACGGATGCCGACCCGGTCGAGGTCGAGCAGTCCGGGGCGGAGCCGGGCAAGCTCCTGCAGAGCTTCGATCTGGTCCTCCAGAGCCGGCCCGGCCTTGTCGCCCCAGATCGACTTGTCCCAGCGCGGCCCGCGCCCCGGCGTGCCGCGGCCGTCCACCACCAGCACGGCGAAGCCCTGGTCGGCGAACCACTGGGACACCTGTTCGTGCCAGGCGCCGCTGGTGGTGGCCTTCTGCATGGCCGGTCCGCCGTACGGGTCGAGCAGGACGGGCAGCGGGCCGTCGCCCGGTCGGTGGTCGGTGGGCAGGAACAGGTTGACGCGCAGTTCGCGCGGGCCGAGCCGGAGCAGCTCCGGCCGGGCGGTGACGACCGGCGGTTCGGCGTGCGAGACCAGCAGAAGAGGTGTGCGCCCGTCGCGCAGCACGGTGGTGCCGCCGCCGGGGGAGCGGGTGGTGAGGACCAGGGTGCCGCCCCGCGCGACCCCGTCGTGCAGGCCCGGGCCGCTGCTCAACTGCCGTATGCCGGAGCCCGGTTCGTACGTCCACAGGTGGGTCTCGGTGGGTTCCGCCGAGGCGGTGAACAGCACCTGCTCGCCCTCGGTGCCGAGCACGGCGCGCAGCTGCAGCCCGTCCGGGGTGACGGGCTCGCCGTCGACGGTCAGGCGCCGGGTGTCGCCGTCGTCGGCCGTGTCGACCAGCGCGCCGCCCGCCGTGCGGACCGGCAGACCGGGGAGCAGCTCGACCCAGTGCGGGTCCGAACGCTCGGCGAGCACCCGGGTGGTGCCGTCCGCCGAGATCGCCAGGGTGCGCACGGTGCGCTGGTCGCGGCTCTGCACGGCGGCGTACGGCCCGTGGCCGTCCCACCCGGCGGCGGTGACGTACTCGAAGGCGGCGCGGTCCCAGCGGACCTCGGTGCGGCCGCCGTCGAGGCCGAGCAGCCAGAGCGTGACCTCGGCATTGGCGGTGCCGGCCAGCGGGTAGCGGATGGCGCGCGGCCGCTGCCCCGGGTCGGTCGGGTCGGCGAGGTACCAGCGGCCGACCGGCCGGTCGTCGACCCGGGCGACCAGCAGCGCGCTGCCGTCGGGGGACCACCAGTACCCGCGGTCGCGGTGCATCTCGCCGGCGGCGACGTACTCGGCCAGGCCGTACGCGACGTCCTCGGCCTCGGGCCCGGCGAGCGTGCGGTCCCCGGCGCCGTCGACGTCGACCACCCGCAGCGCACCGCCGCTGACGTAGGCGATCCGCCGCCCGGTCGGGTCGAGCCGCACCTCCTCGACCGAACAACCGGAAACGACCCGGCGGACCGACCCCGTCCGGGCGTCGGCCAGCCACACCCCGCCGTCCAGCGCGAACGCGGCCAGCACCCCGGCCCCGTCGGTGCTGTAGGAGCCGATCCCCCCGGCGGCACCGAGCGCGCCCGGGTCGGCGACCAGCCGCTCCGCACCGCTGCCGACGTCCAGCGCCCAGAGGCAGCTGATCGGGTCGGCACCGCCCCGGCTGCGCAGGAACAGCACGGTGACGCCGTCGGCGGTGGGCTCCGGCTGGACGGGCGCGCCCAGGGTGAAGCGCCGGGTGCGGGCCAACTGGCGAGGCAGTGAACCGGGCAGTGAGCCGGGCAGCGAGCGGTGCAGCGATTCGGTTGTCATGCCGGGACCATAGGCAGACGGAGGCCGCCCCCGTCGAGGGATTAACCGGCCCGGGAAAACGGCCGGGGCCGCCGCGGATCCATCGGATCCACGGCGGCCCCGGGGCCTCGGCGGGCGGGTGTCAGTGCACGCCGCCCATGAGGGACTGGACCTTCTTGCGGTAGCTGAAGACCGCGAACCCGGCGAGGGCGGCCATCGCGGCCTGGAAGGCGATGACCGAGGTGCCGTCCATGTTGACGCCGGCCAGCGAGAGGAGGCTGGTGGTGCAGTCACCGGCGGTGACCGCGAGGAACCAGACGCCCATCATCTGCGAGGCGTACTTCTGCGGCGCCATCTTGGTGGTGACCGAGAGGCCGACCGGGGAGAGGCAGAGCTCGCCGATGGTCTGGATCATGTAGATCGAGACCAGCCACATCGGGGAGACCTTGGTGCCGTCGCCGGCCATGTTCATCGGGACGACGAAGATGAAGAACGAGGCGCCGATGAGCACCAGGCCCATCGAGAACTTCACGATGGTGTTGGGCTCCTTGTTCCGGCGGGACAGCCAGATCCAGAGCCAGGCGAAGACCGGCGCGAGCGCCATCACGAACAGCGGGTTCAGCGACTGGTACCAGGTGGACGAGAAGCCGAAGCCGAGGACCTTGTCCGCGGTGCTCTTGTCCGCGAACAGGGACAGCGTCGAGCCGCCCTGGTCGTAGATCATCCAGAACGCGGCGGCGGCGACGAAGAACCAGATGTAGGCGGTCATCTTGGACTGCTCGCCGGCGTCCAGGTCCTTGTCGCGCTTGATCCGGACCAGCACGACGACCGGGATGGCCAGACCGGCGATGGTCAGCGGGACGAGCGCCCAGTTCAGCGTGTAGACGCCGAGCGCGACGATGGCGGCGTAGAAGGCCACGGCGGCCAGCACGACGGCGCCGGCCTTCACCAGCAGGCTCTTGCGCTCCGCGGGCAGCAGCGGGTTGGGGACCTTGCTGCTCTTCGGGCTCAGGTGGCGGGTGCCCAGCAGGAACTGGGTGAGGCCGAGGCCCATGCCGATCGCGGCGAGCGCGAAGCCCAGGTGCCAGTTGTACTCCTTGCCGACCGTTCCGATGATGAACGGGGCGACGAAGGCACCGAGGTTGATGCTCATGTAGAAGACGGTGAAGCCACCGTCGCGGCGCGGGTCCTCGGGGCCGTTGTACAGGTGGCCGACCATCGTGGAGATGTTGGCCTTCAGCAGTCCGGAGCCCATCGCGACCAGGAGCAGGCCGACGAAGAACGCCGCCTGGCCCGGGACGGCCAGCGCGAGGTGGCCGGCCATGATCACGAAACCGGCGACGGTGACGGTCTTGCGGGCGCCCCAGACCCGGTCGCCGAACCAGCCGCCCGGGTAGGCCATGAGGTAGACCATCGACACGTAGACGGAGTAGATGGCCGTGGCCATCGTCGCCTTCATCGCGAGGCCGCCGCCCTGGCTGCCGGCTGCCGCGTCGGCGCCGCCGGAGACCAGGTAGTAGATCAGCAGGGCGCGCATGCCGTAGTAGGAGAAGCGCTCCCACATCTCGGTCATGAACAGCGTGGCGAGGCCTCGGGGATGCCCGAGGAAGGTCTTGCCGCTGGGGGAGGCCGACGCGAGGTCGGCGGCCCGGGTGGTAGACGCCATGTGTAGTCGTTCCTTGCCTGACAGCGTCCGCCTAGGGGGGTGGCGGCGGACGTGGACTCGAACCACTCTACGTGGCGATATTTGGCGTTATCAGATGACAAACGAGGCGAATCAGTGGGCTTAATAACAAAGTTGGTAGCAGATCTGCCCGAGTGATCGATGGTAGACCGGCGTGTCTTCCTTCGGTTTAAAGATCAGACCGGGGATTTTTTACCGAACGCCCGGTCAGCAGTGCTGTATTGGCCTTCACCGGGTCCTTGTATAACGATCACACTCTGTGAACTACCTCACAGGGGGGACGGGCATACCCGGGACGACTACCATCACCACATGACCTGTGTGCTGCTCGCCGAGGACGATCCGGCGATCTCCGAACCGCTCGCCCGGGCCCTGCGACGCGAGGGCTATGAGGTGCTCGTCCGTGAGGACGGCCCCACCGCCCTCGCCGCCGGCCTCACCGAGGAGGTGGACCTCGTCGTCCTCGACCTCGGCCTGCCCGAGATGGACGGCCTTGAGGTCTGCCGCCGCCTGCGCGCCGACGGCAAGAGCTGCCCCGTCCTGGTGCTCACCGCCCGCGCGGACGAGGTGGACACCGTGGTCGGCCTGGACGCCGGCGCCGACGACTACGTCACCAAGCCCTTCCGCCTCGCCGAACTGCTCGCCCGGGTCCGGGCCCTGCTCCGGCGCGGCAACGTCGACCAGCTCACCACCGGCGCGCACGGGGTGAAGATCGACATCGAGTCCCACCGCGCCTGGCTCGGCGAGGAGGAGCTGACCCTCTCCGCCAAGGAGTTCGAGCTGCTGCGCGTCCTGGTCCGGGACGCCGGCCGGGTGGTCACCCGCGAGGAGATCATGCGCCAGGTCTGGGACACCACCTGGTGGACCTCGACCAAGACCCTGGACATGCACATCTCCTGGCTGCGCAAGAAGCTCGGCGACGACGCGGCGAACCCGCGCTACATCGCCACCGTGCGCGGCGTCGGCTTCCGCTTCGAGAAGAATTAGCCCCGTACGGAGATCGTGGCCGGGCGGCGGCCGATGCAGCGGAACACCTCGGGGAGCAGCAGCGTGAAACGCAGGATGATCAACTCGCTGCTGGTCGTCGTCCTGGTGGTCGTCGTGGTGTTCTGCGTGCCGCTCGCCCTGGTCGAGAAGCGGACCATCGTCAGCTCGGCCCAGGACCGGGTGGACGCGACCGCCGTCCGGGTGCTCGCCCTGGTCGACAGCCGGCTCGCCGCGGGCGAGGGGGTCAAGGAGGGCCGGGTCTTCGAGAGCCAGGTCACCGAGGGCAGCTACGTCGAGGTGCAGATCCCCGGTCAGCCGGTGCTCTCGGCCGGCGACCGCCCGACCGGGAGCCACGTGCTGCGGGCGGCCGAGCGCGGCGCCAGCGGCGAGATCGTCACCGTCGAGCAGTCCCGCGAGGACGTCGACCACGAGATCGCCAACAACCTGCTGCTGCTCGGCGTGGTCGCCCTGCTGGCCGTCCAGGCCGCCGTGGCGCTCGCCGTCTGGCAGGCCAAACGGCTCGCCCGGCCGCTCACCGACCTCGCCGAGACCGCCGAACGGCTCGGCTCCGGCGACCCGCGCCCGCGCGACCGCCGGTACGGGGTGCCCGAACTGGACCGGATCGCCGAGGTGCTGGACACCAGCGCCGAGCGGATCGCCCGGATGCTCACCGCCGAGCGCCGGCTCGCCGCCGACGCCTCCCACCAGCTGCGCACCCCGCTCACCGCACTGTCGATGCGGCTGGAGGAGATCACCGCCCTCGCCGAGGACCCGGAGACCGTCAAGGAGGAGGCGACCATCGCCCTCCAGCAGGTCGAACGGCTCACCGACGTCGTCCAGCGGCTGCTCACCACCCAGCGCGACCCGCGCAGCCCCACCGCCGTCGCCTTCGACCTGGACGAGGTGATCAAGCAGCAGGTGGAGGAGTGGGGCCCGACACTGCGCGAGCAGGGCCGGGTGCTGTCCCTGGAGGGCCTGCACGGGGTCACCGCGGTCGGCACCCCGGGCACGGTGGCCCAGGTGCTGGCCACCCTGATCGAGAACTCGCTGATGCACGGCGCCGGGACGATCACCCTGCGGGTGCGCCCCTCCGGCACCTCCGTGGTGGTCGAGGTGCAGGACCAGGGCGCCGGGGTGCCGGCCGACCTCGGCAACCGGGTGTTCGAGCGGGCGGTCAGCGGCCGCAACTCCACCGGCATCGGCCTGGCCGTCGCCCGCGACCTCGCGGAGGCGGACGGCGGCCGGCTGGAGCTCCTCTCGCTGAAGCCCGCGGTGTTCGCGCTCTTCCTCGGCCGCAGCCACGAGGACCAGCCGCGCTGAGCCCCGGCGTCGCGGGCGCGGGCTTGCGGCCGGTGCTGAGTCCCCGCGCCGCTGGTGCGGGAACGTGATCGGTCAGCGGGCCTGGTCGAGGCTCATGTCGCGGACCACGTCCAGGTCGGTGAAGGTGGGCGGGGCGTCGCAGAGCGCCACCATCTCGCGGAAGATCCGGTCGGTCTCGGGCAGCCCGGAGTTGCGCATCGCCGCCTCGTAGGACGGGAACTCCACGATCTCCACCACATGGGTGGGGTCCGCGTGGTCGGTGCCGACCATCGCGTGGGAGGCGGTCCTGGTCCCCTGGGTCTGCGCGACCCAGGTGTCCATCAGTTGGTTGAGCTCGTCGAGCTTCTCGGTCCTGCAGTCGATGATCTGGACGAACGCCATGGCGAGCCTCCTGGGACCCCCCGGGCCTCGATCGTCCGCCGGCCGTGCTCGCCCTCGGTCACCACTGTCCTCTCGCGGGCACGGGCCCGGCAAGGGGGACGCCGTTCCGCAGGGGAGGACGCTACTCCGCGGGGGCGTACCGGATCTGCTCGGTGGCCAGCAGCAGCTCGGCCTGCGCGGCCGACCCGGTCGATACGGGCGCGACCGGGGCAGCCGGAGCAACCGGAGTGACCGGGGCAGCCGGAGCGGCGGGCTCGGTCTCGGGCAGCGCCTTGAACACCCAGGTCCGGTAGGAGATGAAGCGGAACACGGTGGCGATGGCGAGGCCGACCACCTTGGCGCCCATCTTCTCGACGTTCGAGTCCAGGCCGAGCACGTACTGCGAGAAGCCGAGCACGCCGGTCTCGATCAGCATGCCGAAGCCGCTGAACACCAGGAACAGCGTGATCTCCCGCTTGCGCGAGGCGGCGTCCCGGTCCCGGTACAGCCAGTAGCGGTAGCCGAGGTAGTTGGTGGCGATCGCGATCACGGTCGCGGCGATGTTGGACCGCAGCGAGGCCAGGCCCAGGCCGTTGATGCAGAACCAGAAGATGGCGAAGTTGACCACCACGCCGCTCAGGCCGACGATGCCGAACTTCACGACCTCGCCCCTGAGCCCACGCAGTTTCTGCGCGAGCGGGGAGCTCGATTCTGCGGTCGTCGCCATACCGGGTGGCCTCCATGTACCTGCGGGAAGAAAGGCGGCCCCTCGGGGACGGGGCCGACCCTTGGTCCCTGCGTGCACGCACATGATCCGACCGCGCGGACGAGGACCTAGCCGTCCAGGCTACCCGCTTCCACCGAACGGCTGAGCCGTCCGAGGCAGGGGTTGACATCTACGCGCGTCCACTACTCACCGCCCCACCGCGGCTCCATGGCCCCCCACCGGCCCGGATATCCTGGCGTGGTGACTTCCCCGGGCAATGTGAATTTTCCAGTGGTGGGCATGATCGGTGGCGGGCAGCTGGCCCGCATGGCACACCAGGCGGGCATCCCGCTCGGGGTCAGGTTCAAGCTCCTCGCCGACACCCCCCAGGACTCCGCCGCACAGGTGGTCTCCGACGTCGTCCTCGGTGACTACCGGGACCTCGACACCCTGCGCCGCTTCGCGGCCGGCTGCGACGTGATCACCTTCGACCACGAGCACGTCCCCACCGAGCACCTGCGCGCCCTGGAGGCCGACGGCATCGCCGTCCGCCCCGGTCCCGACGCGCTGGTCAACGCCCAGGACAAGGGCGTGATGCGGGCCAAGCTCGACTCCATCGGGGTGCCCTGCCCCCGGCACCGGATCGTCGCCGACCCGGCCGACGTCACGGCCTTCGCCAACGAGGGCACCGGCTACCCGGTCGTGCTGAAGACCGTCCGCGGCGGCTACGACGGCAAGGGCGTCTGGGTCGTCGACGACGAGCAGGAGGCCCAGGCGCCGTTCCTGGCCGGCGTCCCCGTGCTGGCCGAGGAGAAGGTCGACTTCGTCCGCGAGCTGGCCGCCAACGTGGTCCGCTCGCCCAGCGGGCAGGCCGTCGCCTACCCGGTGGTCGAGAGCGTCCAGGAGAACGGCGTCTGCGCCGAGGTCACCGCCCCCGCGCCCGACCTCGACCCGGCCCTCTCCGACGAGGCCCAGCAGCTCGCCCTGCGGATCGCCGGCGACCTCGGCATCGTCGGCCACCTCGCCGTCGAACTGTTCCAGACCCGGGACGGCCGGATCCTGGTCAACGAGCTCGCCATGCGCCCGCACAACTCCGGGCACTGGACCCAGGACGGCGCGGTCACCTCGCAGTTCGAGAACCACCTGCGGGCCGTCCTCGACCTCCCGCTCGGCGACCCCCGGCCGCGCGCCAAGTGGACCGTCATGGTCAACGTCCTCGGCGGCGACTACCCGGACATGTACCACGCCTTCCTGCACTGCATGGCCCGCGACCCCGGGCTGCGGATCCACATGTACGGGAAGGACGTGAAGCCCGGCCGCAAGGTCGGCCACGTCAACGTCTTCGGGGACGACCTCGACGACGTCCGCGAGCGCGCCCGCCACGCGGCCGCCTACCTGCGAGGAACGATCACCGAATGACGAACCCAGTCGTTGGCATCGTGATGGGCTCCGACTCCGACTGGCCGGTCATGGAGGCCGCCGCCCAGGCCCTGGACGAGTTCGAGATCCCCTACGAGGTGGACGTCGTCTCCGCCCACCGGATGCCCCGCGAGATGGTCGCGTACGGCGAGCACGCCCACGAGCGCGGCCTGAAGGCGATCATCGCCGGCGCCGGCGGTGCCGCCCACCTGCCGGGCATGCTGGCCTCCGTCACCCCGCTGCCGGTCATCGGCGTCCCGGTGCCGCTGCGCTACCTGGACGGCATGGACAGCCTGCTGTCGATCGTCCAGATGCCGGCCGGCGTGCCGGTCGCCACCGTCTCGGTGGCCGGCGCGCGCAACGCCGGCCTGCTCGCCGTCCGGATGCTCGCCGCCTTCGACCCCGAGCTCACCGAGAAGATGACCGACTTCCAGGCCGAGCTGAACAACCAGGCCACCGAGAAGGGCAAGAAGCTCCGGGCCAAGGTGGCCGGTTCGTCCTCCTTCGGATTCGGCAAGTAACCCCCGCGGCGGGGTGGGGTAGAACAGCCGTATGACTTCTCCGACGGACTCCCTCACCCCGCTGGACCGGGCCCGTGCCCTGCTGCGCACCGCCCCCGTGGTGGACGGTCACAACGACCTCCCCTGGGCGATGCGCGAGCAGGCCGGGTACGACCTCGGCGCGCTCGACCTCGCCGCCGACCAGAGCGACCGGCTGCACACCGACCTCGCCCGCCTCGCGGAGGGCGGGGTCGGCGCCCAGTTCTGGTCCGTCTACGTGCCCGCCTCGCTGGCCGGCGACCACGCGGTGAGCGCCACCCTGGAGCAGATCGACTTCGTCCACGCCCTGGTCGAGCGCTACCCGGACCGGCTGCGGCTGGCCCGCACCGCCGCCGACATGGAGGCCGCCCGCGCCGAGGGCCGGATCGCCTCGCTGATGGGCGCCGAGGGCGGCCACTCGATCGACAGCTCGCTGGCCACCCTGCGCGCCCTGTACGAACTCGGCGTGCGCTACCTGACGCTCACCCACAACGACAACGTGCCGTGGGCCGACTCCGCGACCGACAAGCCGGTGGCCGGCGGGCTGACCGCGTTCGGCGAGGAGGTCGTCCGGGAGATGAACCGGCTCGGCATGCTGGTCGACCTCTCGCACGTCTCCGCCGACACCATGCGGGACGCCCTGCGGGTCACCGAGGCGCCGGTCGTCTTCTCGCACTCCTCCTCGCGCGCGGTCTGCGACCACCCGCGCAACATCCCCGACGACGTGCTCGCCCAACTGCCCGCCAACGGCGGCATCGCGATGGCGACCTTCGTCCCCAAGTTCATCCTGCCCGCCGCCATCGAGTGGACCCTCGCCGCCGACGCCAACATGCGCGCCCACGGCTTCCACCCGCTCGACACCACCCCGCCCGCGATGGAGCGCCAGCGCGCCTACGAGGCCGCCAACCCGCGCCCGACCGCCACCCCGGCCACCGTCGCCGACCACCTCGACCACATGCGCGAGGTCGCCGGCATCGACCACATCGGCATCGGCGGCGACTTCGACGGCACCGCCTTCCTCCCGGAGGGCCTCGACTCGGTGGCCGGCTACCCCAACCTGGTCGCCGAACTCCTCGGCCGCCACTGGTCCGAGGCCGACCTGTCCAAGCTCACCTGGCACAACGCCGTCCGCGTCCTGCGCGACGCCGAGTCCGTCGCCACCTCCCTGCGCGCCGCCCGCCGCCCCTCCATCGCCACCCTCGCCCAGCTCGACGGCTGAGCCCCCGGCGTCCTCAGCCCAGCCGCGGGATCTCGATGGCCGGACACCTGTCCATCACCATCGGGACCCCGGCGGCCCGGGTCCGCTCGTACGCGGCCTCGTCCACCACGCCGAGCTGGAACCACACCGCCTTCGCCCCGACCGCGACCGCCTGGTCGGCCACCTCCCCGGCCAGCGCGCTGTTCACGAACACGTCCACCACGTCGACCGGGAACGGGATGTCCGCGAGCGAGGCGTAGCCCGGCTCGCCGAGCACCGTCTCGGCCTTCGGGTGCACCGGCACGATCCGCTTGCCGTAGCGCTGGAGGACCCGCGCCACACCGTGGGCGGCCCGGGCGGTGTTGTTGGACAGCCCGACCACCGCCCAGGTGTCACCACTGCCGGTGAGGATCTCCCGAACCGTCGCCTCGTCGCCGTAACTCGTCATGCCGGTGCCAACGACGGTCGGGGGCCCGCGATTCCGCGGCTCAGCCGTTGAAGGCCCGGAGCCGGACCAGGGCCGTCCCGTCGGCGTCGTAGCTGGCCCTCAGGCGGATTTCGGTGGCCTGCCCGCTCGGGTGCGGCCCGTTCGCCTCGTGGGCGTTGCCGAAGCTCAGGCCGGAGGCGTCGTCGGTGCCGAGCCGTACCCGGGGGAAAGCGGCGGCCAGCCGGGCTGCGAGGTCCTCCCGGGGCATCCGGAACTCGGCCGTGTAGGCCTGTTCCTGCGGGACGTCGTCGTCCGTGCACCTGGCCTCGGTGGCCTGCACGGGCAGCGAGCCGCCGGCGAAGGCCACCGCCGTGGAGCAGCCGATCCCGGCCGGGCTTCCGTCCCAGCTGTACAGCCCGTACCCGACGTAGGCCACGGGCGCGACGACGGCCGCCGCCGTCGTGATGCCGATCAACCACCTGGACCCGCTGCGCATGACGAACCCCCCGGTTCTCCTCGAACACTCGTGGACAAGGATCGTCGCACACGATCTGAACGTGTTCAAAGAGGCCGGGGAGGTCAGCTGGGGCGGCCGAGGGCGCGGTAGGTCCAGCCGGCGGCGCGCCAGGCGTCGGCGTCGAGGACGTTGCGGCCGTCGAGGAGGCGGCGTTCGGCGACGACGGCGCCGAGTTCGGCGGGGTCGAGGGTGCGGAACTCGGCCCACTCGGTGAGGTGGAGGACGACGTGGGCGCCCTCGGCGGCCTCCAGGGCGGAGTCGGCGTAGGCCAGCGAGGGGAACATCTTGCGGGCGTTGTCCACGGCCTTCGGGTCGTAGACGGTGACCTGGGCGCCCTGGAGCTGGATCTGGGCGGCCACGTTGAGCGCGGGGGAGTCCCGGATGTCGTCCGAGTTGGGCTTGAAGGCGGCGCCGAGGACGGCGACCCGGCGGCCCAGGAAGCCGCCGCCGCACTGTTCGCGGGCCAGCTCGACCATCCGGGAGCGGCGCCGCATGTTGATCGAGTCGACCTCGCGCAGGAAGGTCAGTGCCTGGTCGGCGCCCAGCTCGCCGGCCCGGGCCATGAACGCCCGGATGTCCTTGGGCAGGCAGCCGCCGCCGAAGCCGAGGCCGGAGTTGAGGAACTTGCGGCCGATCCGCTCGTCGTGGCCGAGCGCGGTGGAGAGCAGGGTGACGTCCGCCCCGGCCGCCTCGCAGACCTCGGCCATCGCGTTGATGAAGGAGATCTTGGTGGCGAGGAAGGAGTTGGCGGCGGCCTTCACCAGTTCGGCGGTCGCGTAGTCGGTGACCAGGAACGGCACCCCGGCCGCGATCGGCTCCGCGTACACCTCGCGCAGCAGCCGCTCGGCCCGCTCGCTGTGGGCGCCGACCACGATCCGGTCCGGGCGCAGGGTGTCCTGGACGGCGAAGCCCTCGCGCAGGAACTCGGGGTTCCAGGCCAGTTCGGCGGCCGCGCCGACCGGCGCCAGCGCGGCCAGCCGCTCGGCCAGCCGGGCCGCCGAGCCGACCGGCACGGTGGACTTGCCGACCACCAGGGCGGGCCGGGTCAGGTGCGGCGCGAGTTCCTCGATCGCGGTGTCCACGTACGACATGTCGGCGGCGAACTCGCCCTTGCGCTGCGGGGTGTTGACGCAGACGAAGTGCACGTCGCCGAAGTCGGCGGCCTCCTGGGCGGAGGTGGTGAAGCGCAGTCGCCCGGTGGAGCCCTCGTGCCCGGCCACGTGCTTGAGCAGCAGCTCGGACAGGCCCGGCTCGTACATCGGGACCCGGCCTGCGGTGAGGGTGGCGATCTTCTCCGGATCGATGTCCAGACCCAGCACCTCGAAGCCGAACTCGGCCATCGCGGCGGCATGCGTGGCGCCGAGGTAGCCGGTGCCGATCACGGAGATGCGCAGGGTCACGGGTTCCCCTTGGGTTGCGGGTTCGACCAGTAGAGGTGCCCCTGATGCTATCCGCCCCGGTGGCGCCGGTACTGATCGCCCGCACGCCGGGGGACGCTAGGCAGCCGCAGGTCGGAGCCCTAGGATCTCTACTGAACGGTAGTTAACCGCGATTCGACTGGGTTTCGGGCGTCGATCGGTCGTCGATCGGACGTCGGCCACTGGACGACGAGGCAGGCATCATGGCGGGCAGCGCAGGGGCTTCTGACTTCGATCTCTTCCGTATCTCCGAGGAGCACGAGATGCTCCGTGAGGCGGTGCGTTCGCTGGCCGAGGCGAAGATCGCTCCGTTCGCGGCGGAGGT
>NZ_JBEOSV010000090.1:0-5836 GCF_040303245.1 Kitasatospora sp. NPDC096077
CCGCCCGGGGGGGGGGCGGGGCCCCCCCCCCCCGCCCCGCACCCCCCGGGCGTCCCCGCACCCCTCCCCCGTCCCCTCTCGCCGCGTACGTCTTGCCCCGTCCCTCCCGCCCCGTACGTCCTTCGTGTGGTCCCCCGCGCGCCTTCGCCGGCACCCCCGCGAGTGTCCCCGCGGGTGTCCCCGCGGGTGTCCCCGCGGGCGGCTTCGTGCGCATCCGGTGCGCGCCCGGTGTTGCGGAGGTGTTGCGACGGGCGTTGCCGGGGCCCGTCCCGTAGTAGCGTCGGGCGTGAAGTCGCGCGTGGTGCGCGGCCGTTGACGGTACCGATTTCGGGACGGGGGGCCAGGCGTGGGAAGGGGTGGTGGGTGTGGGACGGGCACGCGTTGCGGCGCGGATGATCGTGCACCCCGGTGTGGAGGACGTGAGCGTCCAGCAGGTGCTGGAGGCCCTGGCCGACCCGGCGAGGCGCTCGGTGGTGCGCACCCTGGCGCACGCGGGCGCCGATCTGAGCTGCGGCTCCTTCGACCTGCCGGTCGGGCGCTCCACCTCCAGTCACCACTTCTCGGTGCTGCGCGCGGCCGGGGTGCTGCGCCAGTACTACGTGGGCACCACGAAGATGAACACCCTGCGCGCCGATGAACTGGAGGCCCGTTTCCCGGGCCTGCTCTCGGCGGTGGTGGCGGCCGCCGACGCCGAGGCCCGGGGCGTGCCCGACCCGCTGCCCGGCTGACCCGGGCACCCGGCCCGGGCCCGCCGCCGCACTGCGACGGGTGGCGGGCCCGGGCGCGCGGGGGCGGGGCCGTAGGGTGGTCGTCCGTGATCGAGGACAGCGCACCCGGGTGGGCCGGCACGCGCCGGTGGGTCGAGGGCGTGCTCGCGCCCGGTGAACGGATCGTCCGGGAGCGGGAGCTGAAGGGCGGCTGGACCTCGCGGATGCGCCGCCTGGACATCGGACCCGCCGACCCCGCCACCGGCGGCACCGGCACCGGCGACGGCGGGGGCGGCGGGGGCGGGGGCGGGGGCGGGTACTCGCTGGTGCTGCGCTCGTTCGTCAAGCCGTTCTACCGCCGCCACGCGCCCGGCCTGCTGGAGCGCGAGGCCGCCGTGCTGCGCCTGCTGGAGGGCGGGGACGTGCCGGCGGCGCGGCTGCGGGCGGTGGACGCCGCGGGCGAGCGGTGCGAGCACCCGTCGCTGCTGATGACCGCCCTGCCCGGCCGGGTGCGGGTGGAGGAGGACGGCGAGGTGGGGCGCCGGGTGGAGCTGCTGGCCGCCCAGCTGGCCGCCGTCCACGCCGTGGCCGTGCCCGAACGGCGGCGCCCGCGCGCCTGGCAGGCCTGGACCTCGCCCGAACACGTCCGGCCCCCCGCCGAGAGCGCGCGCCCCGCCCTGTGGGAACGGGCGGTGGAGGTGATCGGGCGCCCGGCGCCGGATCACCGGGCCTGCTTCCTGCACCGCGACTTCCACCCCGGCAACGTCCTGTTCACCGGCACCGGCGCACAGCTGGCGGTCAGCGGCGTCGTCGACTGGGTGGAGACCTCCTGGGGCCCGGCCGACCTGGACGTCGCCCACTGCTCCACCGCCCTGGCCCTGCTCCACGGCACCGGCACGGGCATGGCCTTCGCCGACGCCTACCAGCGGGCCGGCGGCGCCGCCCTGAGCCCGCACGGCCCCGACCACCTGTACTGGCGGCTGCTGGACGCGCTGGCCTTCGCCCCGGACGCGCACAAGGTCGCCGTCCCCTGGCGCGACCTGGGCCGCACCGACCTGACCGCGCAGCTGCTGACCTCACGCCTGGAGGACTACCTCCAGGCCCTGTTCGACCGCTACGCCTGAACGCCGGCCCCGCGGCCGGGGCCGCCCTGTCCGGTCTCCGGCGCGAGCAGGGCCCACACGGTCTTGCCGATGCCGCCCTCCCGCGCCCGCCAGCCCCAGTCGACGGCGAGCCGGGCGACCAGCAGCAGTCCCCGCCCGCACTCGCTGTCGACGCCGGCCGGGCGCGGCAGGGGCAGGCCGCGCCCGGCGTCGTGCACCTCGACGAGGAGGTGGGAGGCGGTGAGGCCGAAGCGGACGAACAACTGCCGGTCGCGCGGGGTGCGGGCGTGCAGGACGGCGTTGGTGAGCAGCTCGCCGAGCACCAACTCGGCGCTGTCGCCGTAGTGTTGGCGCGCGTCCAGTCCGGTGAGGAAGTCGCGCAGCAGGCGGCGGGCGATGGGGACGGACTTGCGGTGGCGCGGCATCCAGCAGGAGTACTCCCCCATGGCGGGGGGCGGGATCGTCAGGGTTTCGGGCACGGCGGCGCCTCCTTGGAGGGCGTGGTGGCGTGTGCGGTCCGGGGCATGGGGATGCCCGGCCATGAGCCGCCAAGATCACTATGTGTCGCTTGGTCGACTACTGCGTGTAGCATGCCACTGCAGCAATGTGATCTGCAACATGTACATATGCAACTGTGCAGATCGCTGCCGACGTCGACCCGACGCTCCGTCACGGAGCAGACCGGGCAGTTCAAGGAAGGATTCGAGGCATGACCGACGAACCGAGGCCGACCGTGCGCGGCCGCCGTCTGGGGTCGGAGCTGCGCCGACTCCGGGAGGCGGCGGGCAAGAGCACCGAGGACGCGGCGACCGCGCTGAAGTGCTCGCGCGCGAAGATCAGCCGGATAGAGACCGGCGCGGTCGGCATCCGCCGCCTGGACCTCGGCGTACTGATGGACCTCTACGGCGTCACGGGCACGAGGAACCGCGACGCCCTGGAGACCCTCGCCCGCGACAGCAAGAAACGCGGATGGTGGCACGACTACGGCGACACGATCCCGTCCGCCTACGTCGACTTCCTCGATCTGGAGGCGGACGCCCGCTACATCCGCAACTGGCAGCCGCTGGTCCTGCCCGGCCTGCTGCAGACCGAGGACTACGCCCGCGCCCTGCTGCAGGCCAACCCCGCCGCCGTCCACCCGGAACGCATAGAGCAGTTCGTCAAGGTCCGGATGGAGCGCAAGGCGGTACAGGCCGGTCCCGATCCGGCCCGGCTGTGCGCGATCGTCTGGGAACCCGCCCTGCGCTGCCCGGTGGGCGGCGGCGACGTGCACCGGGCCCAGTTGGGCCACCTCGCCGAGGCAGCCCAACTACCCAACGTCACCCTGCAGGTGGTCCCGCTCGGCATCGGCGCGAGCGCCGGCGCATGCGGTGCGTTCGTGATGTACGGCTTCAGCAGCTCCCCGACTCCCGGAGCGGTGTTCCTGGAGAATCTGACGAGCAGCCACTACCTGGAGCGGGAAGCCGAACTCGACGGCTACGGACTCGTCTTCGAACACCTGCGGTCCTCGGCTCTGAATACCGCCCAGACGCTGGATATGATCACGGCGATCGCGGCAGAGACCTGAGCACGGGACGAGAGCGGACAAGAGGGTGAAGCGCATGGCCGTACCGGAGACCTCCGCCGGGCACTGGTACAAGAGCAGCTACAGCGCCCAGGCGAACGAGTGCGTGGAGACGGCCCGTCGCGCCGGCGGCATGGCCGTGCGCGACTCCAAGGACCCCCACGGCCCGGCCCTGCTCTTCCCCGCCGGGGCCTGGCACTCCTTCGTCGGCGCCGTGCGCGGGCACGGGTTCGGCCGGGCCTGACCCCGCGTCCGCCCGTCCCCCGGGGCCCCTGCCGCACCGGCAGGGGCCCCGGGCCGTCAGGGCGCGACCCGGGCCGGGGCCGGGGCCGCTTCGGGCACCGGGGCCTGGGTGGGGCCCAGGCGGCGGCGGGCGAGGACGGCGGCGAGGGCGAGCAGGGCGAGGGCGGCGCCGGTCAGGGGCAGCCGGCGCGGGCCCGCGGCGGTGACGGTGGCGCCGGCCAGCGCGGTGCCCAGGGTGATGCCGAGGTTGGAGAAGGAGATGAACAGGCTGTTGCCGAACTCCGGCGCCCCGGCGGCGTCCCGGGCCAGCCAGCCCTGGGCGACGGCCAGTCCCCCGGAGTGGACGGCACCCCACAGCAGGACGGCGCCGGCCATCAGCGCCGGGTGGGTGCCGACCGCGTACAGCAGCGCGTACAGGCCGATGTACAGCAGCGGGTAGGCGGTGACGGTGCGGGTCAGGCCGCGTTCCAGCAGGCGCCCGAAGCCGACGCCGGCACCGGTCATGACGATGCCGAAGGCCATCAGCGCGGGCCCGGTCAGGGACGGGGCGAGGCCGGTGACGCGTTCCAGGTACTCGGCGAAGAAGCCGTAGCCGCTGAACATCGCGGCGAACACCAGGGCCACGGCCGCCACCGACAGCCACAGCCGGGTGCTGCGCAGGATGCCCAGCTGGCCGGCCCAGGTGGGCCGTTCGGCCTCGGACAGGCGCGGGAACAGGAGCAGGATCCCGGCGGCGGCCAGCAGGTTGACGCCGGCCCCGGTCCAGAACGCGGCGGCCAGGCCGAAGTGGTCGGCGAGGAAGGACGTCAGCGGGACGCCGAACGCGAAGCCGGCGCTGACCCCGGCGAAGACGGTCGTCACCGCCCGCCCGGCCCGCCCGGGCGCGGCCAGGCGCCCCGCGGCGGTCAGCGCCAGGGCGAAGAACACCGGGTGCGCCAGCGCCGGCACGATCCGGAAGGCGAGCACCACCGGGAAGGAGTCGCTCAGCGCGCAGACCGCGTTGGACAGCGCGAACAGCGCCGCCGCCCCCGCCAGGACCGCCCGGCGCGGCAGCCGGGCGGCCAGCAGGGTCAGCCCCGGACCGCCGAGCGCCACCGTCAGGGCGAACGCCCCGACCAGCCAGCCCGCCGTGGCCGGCGCCACCTGCAGGCGCTGCGCCAGGCGCGGCAGCACCCCGACCACCCCCATCTCGGTGGTGATGATCCCGAACACCCCCAGCGCCAGGACCCCCACCGCCGCACCCCGGCCCGCCCGTGCTCCGCTTTCCATCGACAGCCTCCCTCGCGCCGCCGCGGCCCCGACCCCACCAAGCCACAGCGACAAATCTAGATAGTTAGATGAATCAGGGCCGGAGAAAAGGGACACCCCGCAGGGCGCCCCTCGACCGGGCCGGAACAGCAGAAAACGGGGGGACGGGCGCGGCTCAGAGCTCGTCGCGCACGTACGCGGCGAAGGCCGCGATGGTCTCCTCGTCCCGCCGGTAGAACGTCCACTTGCCGACCCGCTCGGACACCAGCAGCCCCGCGTCCCGCAGGATCTGCAGGTAGCCGGAGACCACCGACTGGGCCAGCCCCGAACGCTCCCGGATGTCACTGACGCACACCCCGACGTGGAAACCCACCCCGCGCTCGCGGTAGTACCCCTCGTCCCAGTACCGCTCGGGCGTCTTGAGCCAGCGCAGGAAGTCCGCACGCGCCGGATTGGCGAGCGCCTTGTGCACGGCCAGCGGATCCACCGCGCACCCCCTTCCGACCCCGGCCCGCGGGACCACCCCGACGGCAGGACGCATCCAATATTCTGGATACGACCTGCGGGTGTCAAGACGCACCCGTCCCGCGCGGCCCACCCGCCCCGCGCGGGACGGGCATGTCAGGCGCCCGGCACGGACCCGCCCGGCACGGGCGCGCCGGGCACGGACCCGCCGGGCACGGGCGCACCGGGCACGGGCGCACCGGGCACGGGCGCGCCCAGCACCCAGGCCGGATAGTGCGCCGGCGCGATCACGGGCGAGGGCGCGGCGCCCGGGTGCAGGGCCCCGGCGGGGAAGAACGCCGCCCGGCAGCGCCGGCACCACCAGCCGGCGCGCCACCGCGCCACCAGCTGCTCCCAGCGGGCCTGATGGACGGACAGGCGCGGGGGGAGCCGCCGCCCCCCCCCCCCGCCCCCGGGCGTGGCGCCCCCCCACGCCGGCCCCCCCCCAGCCCCGGCGGGGGCCCGCG
>NZ_JBEOSV010000090.1:5846-11399 GCF_040303245.1 Kitasatospora sp. NPDC096077
CCAGCTCGGCCGGCGGCTTCGAGTTCGGCCAGCGCGAGCTCCAGGCCCTCTGGAGCCAGGGCGCCACCAGGGCCGCGCCCGTCAGCAGCGCGGGGCCGACCAGGGCGCCCAGCAGGTAGCCCGCCCGGTAGGCGCCGTCGTAGCGGCCGGCATCCGGATGCGGGCGCAGCAGGGCGAGCACCCCCACCAGCAGCCACAGGGCCGCGAGCACCACCAGAGCGGCCGCGGCCGCGCCCTCGGGCACGGGCTGCGGGCGCGGCGCGGGCGGCGGGGCCAGGTGGGCGGCCGCCGGCGGGTCCACGGCGCCGGCGGCCGCGGCCGCCAGCGCCTCGGGCAGCGGCAGGGCGTGCTCGGCGCCGGCGCAGCCCGGGCATACGGCACTCATCGAACGATCCACTCCTCAGGGCGACTTGTGCGCGAACGGTCCCGGCACGCAGTACACCACGGCACCCTGACGGCGCGTCACATGTTTTCCCGGGGCCCGCCCGGGGTGCGGGGGCCGCGGGGTGCGGGGTGCGGGGTGCCGTACACCCCACGGTGGATGGCCCGGCCCGCCGGGCGGGCCGGGGACGTCAGAGCGGTCGGCCGGTGAGGCCGGCCAGGACGTGGCGGGCCCGGACGGCGCCGTGGTGGTCGTGGCCGAAGTGGGTGCGCCAGGCGTCGTGGGCGGTGTGCAGGAGGTCGGCCGCCTCGTCGTCGCGGTCCAGTTCCGCCAGGGCGGTCGCGAGCACGGTGGCGGCTTCCAGCGCGCGGTGGTGGGCGGGGCCCAGGCGGCTGCCGCACTGGTCCAGGCACCGCCGGGCCTCGTGTTCGGCGTCGGCGGGCCGGCCCGCCGCGAGCAGTGCCGCGCCGCGGGCCAGGAGGATCGCGCTCAGGTCGTGCGTCAGTGCGCCGGCGCTCGGGGTCCGGTCGAAGGCCTCCTGCGCCCGCTCGACGGCGGCCAGCGCCTCCCGGGCCCGGCCCTGACCGGTCAGCGCCCGGGCCGCGCCGAGGTGCAGCACCACCAGGAACCGGCCCAGGCCCCGCCGGTGCGCCTCCTCGATCACCGGGAGCAGCGTCTGTTCGGCCTGTTCGTGGTGGCCGTGGAGGCACAGGCTGAAGGCCAGGCCGTTGGCGGCGGCCAGTGGCAGCAGGATCCGGTGGAGGTCGTCGGTGCCGGCGGCGGCACTCCGCACCGCCTGCGCCTGCGCGACGACTTCCCCGTGCAGGCCGAGGTAGGCCAGGTGCTGGAGGCGGTCGCTGCGGCCCTTGAGGACGAGCCCGTGACCGGGGGAGGTGACGCGGGCGCGTGCCGCGGCGGTGGCGGCCAGGAGGTCGGCCGCCTCCCGGTGGCGGCCCGCGTCACCGAGGACCAGGGCCAGGACGTCCCGTCCGTCACGCTCCCCGGACCCGCCCCCAGCGGGCCGGGCGGCTACGGCGGACCTGGCCTCGCGCTCCGCCTCCTCCAGCCGGCCCTGCACGCGCAGCACCTGCGCCAGCAGGACGCGCGCGGCGCCGGCCCGCGGGTGCGCCCCGTCCCCGGCGGCCTCCAGGACCGCGCGCAGCTCCCGCTCGGCGTCCGCCCAGCGCACCTGCCGGTACAGGTGCTCGGCCGCCTCCAGCCGACGGTCCGGCCGCCGACGCCCCCACCAGCCCACCGCTTGCCTCCTCTCCCCCGGGACGAACGACGACGAGCATAGGGCCCGGCCACCACGGCGGACACGGGCAGGCGGCACGGTCCCGGGAAGGGACCGGTGCCGCCCTGCGGACCGACACCGATACAGGGCGGGGCACCGGCGTGGCCGTCGTCCCGCAGGACCGGCGCAGTGCCTCGCCGCCCGGTCCGCACGCGCCTGCCGGCACCGAGGAAGGCGGGCACCTCCTCGGCCGCGGTGGCACCGAGGCCGGGAGCGGTGCCTCGCGTCCGGACGCTCAGGCGGTCAGGCGCCGGGACAACCGTCCCGGACGGCCGCAGGGCACCACGACGTGCCGGACCGGGGCCGTCCTGAACACCACGGTCACCGGCACGGCCATGAGGAGCAGGCCCGCCATCGCCACCGCACCAGGCCGGCGCGCGAAGGTGACACCCGCGTTCCTGGCCGCCGCCGTCCACGGCGGCACCCTCGCTCCACAACCGTCGCTTCACGGCGGACGGCGGGCCTGCCTACCGCGTGGCCGCCACGCGGCTCCCACGCGGACAGGTCCCGCGCGGGCAGGTCCCGCCATGGGATGCCGGTCCGCGTGCGGAGCCGTGTCCCGCCTGTCAGACCTGCCCGGACCGCGGGGCGTGTCAGCGCCTGCCGCCCGCGGGGGGCTGCGGGCCGGTGGCGGCCAGGTAGGCGTCGACCTGGGCACGCCGGTAGCCGCCCCGCACCAGCGGGAACGCCCCGGGCGCCGGACGGTGGTGCGGGGCCGACGCGAGGTGGGCGTCCACCGGCACCGGGTCGTAGCCGCGCCAGGCGGTGGCGAACACCGGCACCGCCGGCGCCCCGGTGCGCGAGGGGTGCACGGCGGCCAGGGCCTCCTCGACCTGCCCGGGGTCGTAGCCGCGCCCCGCGATGCGAAAGCGCGGACACACCGGGCGCCCGCCCGCGGGCAGGGCCAAGTGGGCGTCCACCTGCGCGCGTTCGTAACCGTGGCGCACCAGGTCGAAGCCCCGCCCCAGGTGCCCGCCGGCCCCGGCACCGGCGGACACGGGGGCGTCGGACACACGAGCGCCGGCGTCGGCGGGGGCGGGCCCGCGGGCGGCGGCCACCGCGCGGTCGACCTGGTCGCGGTCATAGCCGCGCCGGGCGACGGCGAACCCCGGACCGTCGGGGCGCAGCCCCGCCGGCAGGTTGAAGTAGGCGTCCACCTCGGCGCGGTCGTAGCCGCGCCGCACCTCGTCGAACTCCCGTGCCCCGCCCGTGTCCGCCACCCTCACGCCCCGTCTCTCCCGCCCCCGCAAGCCCCCCCCGGGGGGGCGGCCGTTCACCGTCCGGCCAGCATCGCACAGGCCCGCCCGCCCCCGGCCCCGCTCCCGGCCGCACCCGGACGGCGAGGGCGGGCGGAGCGGGAGCGGTGTCAACTCCCCCGCACGACGGGACGGTTGCCGCACGTACCGTTGCCGCCGTCCGACGCCCGGTGGCACGCGGTACGCGGTACGCGGTGGAGGAGGCGGTCGCGGCCGGGACACGGACCCCTGGCGTGCGCGGGGCCGAGCGGCGGCGGGGCGCAGGCGGTGGCACCCCCGGTTCCCGCTGGGCCGGTGTTCCCGGGTACCGGGCGGGCGCGGGTGCGGGTGGCCTCCACGGGCCGGCGGGGGTCGCGGGGTTCGGGGCCGGCGGGCGGGGTTCGGGGCCGGCGGGACCGGGGGTGGGGTGTCCGTTCCTCGGTCACCGGGTGGGGCGGGGGCGGGCGGGCAGTAGGATCGGCGGCGTTGTCACCCGTATACCGCTGGTAGGAGGCTTTTGATGGCTCAGGTCACGCTGAAGGGCAACCCGGTCGAGGTCGGCGGCGCGCTGCCGGCGGCGGGCAGCCAGGCCCCGGCGTTCACGCTGGTCGGCGAGGGCCTCGCGGACACCTCGCTGAAGGACTTCGCCGGACGGCGCAAGGTCCTCAACATCTTCCCGAGCGTCGACACCCCGACCTGCGCGGCGTCGGTGCGCACCTTCAACGCCCGGGCGGGCGCGCTGGAGAACACCGTGGTGCTGTGCATCTCGGCGGACCTGCCGTTCGCGCAGGCGCGGTTCTGCGGCGCGGAGGGCCTGGAGAACGTCAAGACCCTCTCCACCCTGCGCGGACGCGAGTTCCACGACGCGTACGGCGTGTCGATCGACAGCGGCCCGCTGGCCGGCCTGACCGCCCGCGCCGTGGTCGTCCTGGACGAGAACGACACCGTCCTGCACACCGAGCTCGTCGCCGAGATCGCCGAGGAGCCGAACTACGAGGCCGCCCTCGCCTCCCTGAGCTGACCCCGCGCTCCTGCCGGGCCCGCACCCCCGCCGCGTGGTGGGGGGTGCGGGCCCGGCGGCATCCCGCATCCGCCTCCGCTTCCGCGCCCCGCTCCGCTCCGGCGGGCCCGGCCGCGGCGGCGCCGTCAGCGCGTCGTTGGACCACGGGTCCGCCGCCGCGAAACCGGTCGCGGTGTGTTGTCACCGGGGTGAAGCAGCCGGAGCCGCACCGCCCGGCTGATGACGGCACCCGCGTCCCCGGCTCGGCCACGGCCGCATTCGCGCGCCGTGTCACGGCAGTTCGGCACAAGAGATCAGGAGATCAGGAGATCGACGTGGGCGGCGAGTCCGAGGACATGTCCTCTGCGCTTCGGATGCTTCGCGGGCTTCGGCCTCTTGTCACCCCACCGGCCGGCGGCGGGAACACCGTCGACTGGCCGCACATGACCGCCGAGTACGGCCACGGCTTCCCCGACGACTACCGGGCCTTCATGCAGGTCTACGGCGAGGGGACGTTCGACAACTTCCTCTACGTGAACCCTCCTGTCTCCGAGGTCTACCCCAACCCACCGTTCCCGGTGAAGGAGGAGACCGATACGGCTCGCTGCACGGCCGAGGAGGAGGACTTCGACGAGCCCGACCTGCTGATCGCGTGGGGCGGCACGGTGGACGCCGATCTGTTGTGCTGGTACGCCTGTGACCCCGATCCCAACCGATGGACGACGGTCGTCCTCCGTCGCCACTGGGCACCACCGCAGTGCTGGATGCGCTTCGACTGCGGGATGGCCGAACTCCTGCACCGGTACGTGCGGCGCGGGATCCCCGACTTCTGGATCAGCGATCTGCGCTACGAGGGCTCGCGGTTCGTCCACAGCCGGGACGGGCGCCGCTGGCGCGGTACGGGCCTCGACCCCTGGGGAACCGTGCCTCTGACGGCATAGCGAAAGGTCCTTCCACGGCCGGCCGTCCCCGACAACGCGGCGTGTCAGCGCCACAGGACGTGAGCCAGAACTCCACCTGACCCGACGAAATCACGCGACGGCCGTCACCTCCGTGCAACGATCCCGGGCATGCGCCCGGCTACCGACGCGGTCACCGCGGTCCCGCGGCTCGTGCCGGTCGACGACCCCGGAGAGGACGACGGCTGTCTCCGCGAGCCGGCCGGCCCGCTGTTCCTCGCACCGGGTGACCGGCTCCTGTCCGACGGCACCAAGTCGGACCTCACCGTGACACGAGCCCGCGACAAGACCTTCGCCCCGACCGCCGGGTGGGACGTTCGCCGCAGCCACGGCCACCCCCGGCCCCGGGCCACCGGCGTGTCACCCGCGCACGGATCTCCCGGACGACGCAACGGCCTTCGCGTGATCCCGAACCCGACCGGGAGAAACAGGACCTGACACCAAGGCCCGCAGCGGCGGACCGGCCGGGACAGGGCGTGCCGTGCGATCCGTTCCCGCAACCGTCACGCCCGCCAGGCACCGGCAACCCGCCGCCGGCCCACCGCAAACCCACCGGCCCCACCGACACACCGCACATACCGGCAGCACGCGGGCGGCGCACCGGGCAGCCGGGACACGGGCCCGGGGCGGCCCCCTTCCCCCGCCCGCCTGCGGCGTCGCGGGCGGGCCGGAGCCGGCCCGCC
>NZ_JBEOSV010000090.1:11409-33040 GCF_040303245.1 Kitasatospora sp. NPDC096077
CGCGCCGCGCCGGCGCCCCGGCGGCCGGCCGGCGCCCCCGGGCCCCCCGGCCCGCCCGCCCCCCGCGCGGGCGGCCGCCGGGCCCGCCCCCCCCGCCCCCCCCCACCCCCCCCCCCCGCCGCGCTGACACCCCACGCCGAGGACCGTCGCCGCCCGCACAGCACCACGACGCCCCGACGCCCGCGCCGGTGACGGCAGGTCGCGCTCCACTCCCCCGGACCGCCCCCCGCCCGGCACGGGCCACCTCGGCCCGGGCCGGCTCCGGGCGGGTCCCGCGAGAGGACCGGCCGACCCCCTGGACGGCCGGACCCCAGCAGTCAGGAGTCAGGAGTCGCACAGGCTTCACGCGCTCGCCCCGGCCGCACCGCACCGGGCCGCACCGGACCTCGGACCGCACCGGGCCTCGGGCCGGGCCGGGCCTCGGGCCGGGCCGGGCCTCGGGCCGTTCCCCGGCCGGCACGGCCGTCGAGGACGCCGCGGCCCCGGGACCGGGCGGGGCACCCGGGGAGGGATGACGGCGCCTCACCGCCGTGGGGCGGCACCCGGGCGTGCGGGCCGCCCGGGCGGTGCGACTGCGGCCCACGCCAGCGCAGTTGGCGCCGCCCGTTCACCGCCGACCCCCATGATCGGCCGTAGTAGCATCACGCCCCATGGAACGTGTCACGTTGATCACCGGCGGCTCCAGCGGCATCGGAGCGGCCACCGCCCGGGCGCTCCTCGCCCAGGGCCACCCGGTCGCGGTCACCGGCCGCGACGCCGGCCGCCTGGCCGCCTTCGCCGCCTGCGCCGACGCCGGGCAGCAGCTGCTGACGCTCCCCGGTGACGCCGCCGACGAGAACGACGTCGCCTCGGCCGTGCGCCGCACCGTCGAACGGTGGGGCCGGCTGGACACGGTGATCGCCAACGCCGGCTACTCCCTGCCCGGCACCCTGGAGGACCACGACCCCCAGGCGATGCGGGCCATGGTCCTGACCAACGTCCTGGGCCCGGCCCTGCTGGTCCGCGAGACACTGCCCCACCTGCGCGCCTCCCGGGGCCGGATCGTGGTCGTCGGCTCCGTCGCGGGCGTGCGCAACACCCCCGGCAACCTGTACTCCGTCACCAAGTGGGCCGCGCACGCACTGGCCGAGAACGTCCGCCAGCTCGTCACCCAGGACCACGTCGGCGTCACCCTCGTCGCACCGGGCGTGGTCGACACCCCGTTCTGGGACGAACGCGGCGGCACACCCCAGGCCTCCCCCGTCCTGACCCCCGAACAGATCGCCGACGTCATCGTGTTCGCCGTCAACCAGCCCGAGGGCGTGGACGTCAACCAGCTCGTCGTCCGGCCCCGCGGCCAGAACGGCTGACAACACCCCCGACCACCACGCCCCGCGCCCGTCACCGCACCCGCCCGCGCCCCTTCCACCCGCACCGGGACACGACAGACCCCACCAGGACAGGTCGAGACGGGGTCGGGGCGGTCCGCAACCCCGCCGCCGCGCACCGCACCCCGCCGGCCCCGGCAGCGGCGCTGCACCCGGACCGGAACCCCGACAACCGCGCAACACCCGTACCGCCCCCTGGTCCCCCGGACCGCGAAGCCCGAAGAACCCCACCCACGGAATCACAGGATGACGCCACGGGCCCGTCGTCCGACACCACGACGCGGCCACCCGCGAAACGGTGCGCGCGACGGGCCCCCGGCGGCCGCCCGCACGGCGGGGCGGGGCACTCCGGGTGACGGGACGTCACGGCCGACGGCGGACACCGCGTTCACCACGTTCACCACCGCCGCGACACAAACGTCCCCCGGCAGCCGCCCGCACGGCGGGACCTCCGGGACCGTGCCGGGAAAACGGGAGAGCGCCCGGACACCCCCCGGGGGGCACCGGGGGCCCGGGGCGGGGCGGGGCGACGCGTCGGCCCCCGCCCGCCGGCAGGAGCCGGGGCGGGGGCGGGGGCCGGACGGCGGCACGGCCCGCGGGCACACCGCCCGCGCCCGCCCTGCCCGGACGCCCGGGCGGGCGGGGGTCAGGTGATGGAGGCGCCCGAGTCGATGCTCAGGACCTGGCCGGTCATGCAGTCCTGGTCCAGGAAGAGACCGATGGAACGGGCCACCTCACGCGGGGTGACGAACCTCGGCACCGGGATACGCTCGCGCATGGCGTCGATCACGTGCGCGGGCAGGGTGTCCGTCATCCCGGTGATCATGAAGCCGGGCGAGAGCGCGTTGACGGTCACCCCGCGCCGCCCGCACTCCGCGGCCAGCGTGCGGGTCATCCCGATCAGCCCCGCCTTGGACGCCGAGTAGGCGGTCTGCCCCGGGGTGGCGATCAGCGCGGACGGCGAGACGATGTTGACCACCCGTCCCCAGCGGGCCCGCAGCATCGCCGGCACACACGCCCGCGCGGTGTGGAAGGCCCCCACCAGGTTGGTGTCCACCACCTGGCGCCACTGCGCGGGATCCTGCATCGCCATCAGCGAGTCCCGGCGGATCGCACCGTTGTTGACCAGCACACCCACCTCGCCCAGCGCCTCGCGGACACGGGCGTGCAGCGCCGTGACCGCCTGCCAGTCACCGACGTCCCCGGTCACCAGCACATGGTCGTTGACGAGCTTGCCCGCCACCTCCTCGGCCTGCTCCCGGGAACTGTTGTAGTGGACCGCGACCCGGCAGCCCGCCGCGTCCAGCTCCAGCGCCAGCTCCCGCCCCAGCCCCCCCGAGGCCCCCGTCACCAGCGCCACCGGACTGGCCGGGCGCTCACCGAAGACCGCACCCTGCGCGCTCACCGCACACCACCCCACTCCAGCAGCACCGAACCCCACGTCATCCCCGCGCCGAACCCGGCCAGCAGCACCTTCTCGCCCTCCCGGATCCGCCCCGCGTCCAACGCCTCCGACAACGCGATCGGGATCGACCCCGAAGCGGTGTTGCCGTACCGCTCCAGATTCGTCACCAGCCGCTGCGACGGGATCCCGGTGTGCGCCAGGACCGAGTTGATGATCCGGATGTTCGCCTGGTGCGGCACCACGTGGTCCACCTGGTGCGCCTCAAGCTTCGCCTGCTCCAGCGTCTCGCGGATCGTGCGCACCGTGTACCGCACCGCGTTCAGGTAGATCTCGTTACCGTTGATCTGCGCGTAGTGCAGACCCCGCTCCACCGTCTGCGCGGTCGTCGGCATCCGCGAACCCCCCGCCAGGACCTTCAGAGAGTCCTTGCACGAGCCGTCCGCACCCAGGTTCCACGCCAGCAACCGCTCCACCGGCCCCGGCTCCAGCACCACCGCACCCGCCCCGTCACCCACCAGGATCGACAGGTCCCGGTCCGCCGGATTCGCGGTCAGCGTGTGCGTGTCGGAACCGACCACCAACACCGGCCGCGGATCCATCCGCATCAACGCGATCGCACTCACCAACGCGTACACGAAACCCGCACACTCCGAGTTCACGTCGTGCGCACTGCCCGCGACACCCAACGCGTCATGGACGAACGCCGACGTCGCCGGCGAAGGCTGCTCCGGAGTCGCGGTCGCCACGATCAGATGCGCGATGTCCGCACCCGACAGACCCGCCCGCTCCAGAGCCCGACGCCCGGCCTCCACCGCCATCGACGCCGTCGTCTGCCCCTCACCCACCGCCCGCCGCTCACGGATCCCGCACCGCGACACGATCCAGTGCTCGTCCACCCCGAACCGCTCCGCCAACTCCGCACTGGTCACCACCGTCTCGGGAACCGACATCCCCCAACCGGTGACACCGAACCCACTCATCCGCGTCCCCTCCTTCCCCAACTCCCGGACACCACAGTCCACACGATCCACACACACTCAACGGGCACAACAGGCCCAACACGCACGACAGGCACGACGGGCCCAACACGCCTGCCAGGCACGGCAGGCACGGCAGGCCTGGCAAGCACGGCAGGCATGGCGGGCACAACACACCTGGCAGGCACGACAGACCTGGCAAGCACGGCAGGCACGACGGGCACAACACGCCCGGCAGGCACGGCAGGCCTGGCAAGCACGGCAGGCACGACGGGCACAACACACCTGGCAGGCACGACAGACCTGGCAGGCACGGCAGGCATCACCGCACGCACCGCATCCGCGACGCTCACGGCACCCGTGGCACTCACGGGCCCCACAGCACTCACGGTCTCCACGGCCCCGGCACGTACGGCACCGTCGGCCCGGACAGGCCCCACGACACGCATGACGCGCACGGAACTCACGGGCCCCGCAACGCTCACGGCACCCGCAGGCCCTGCGGCGCGCGCGCTCTTCACGGCCCAGGCGGGCCCCGCAACGCGCACGGCGTCATCCGCCCGGTGGGACCCCACGGCGCCGTCGGCCCGGACAGGCCCCGCAACGCCCGCGGCGCCCGCGGTCCTCACGGTCCCGCCGGCCCGCACGGTCCCACCGGCAGGCCCGGCAGGACCGGCACCGCCGGTGGCCCGTGCACCGCCGGTGGCCCGTACGGCCCGTACCCGGCGCACGCCCGGGCCCCGGTCAGGAACCCGAGGAGGACACGAGCGCCAGGATCCGCTCGTGCACCACCCGCAGCGTCGTGGTGTCGTCGATGTCGGCGAACAGCGACTCGTCGGCCGGGATGTGCGGGTACTGGTTCTGGAACCCGTACAGCCACTCCATCAGGTCCAGCGAGTCCACGTCCGCGATGTGCTGCAACGCCGCGTCCGCGTCGACGACGGCCGCGCCGGAGACCGCCTGAAGCTGCGCGGCCAGGTCCTCCACGGTGGGGATCTCGGACATCAGTGATCAGTTCCTTCCAGCAAGCCCCCCGGCCGGCCCCCCACCACCCCCACACCCCGCCCCGGGGGGGGCGCCCCCGGCCCGCGAAACGGACCCGGAACACACCCACCACGACACAAGGGAAGGAGGGAAGAACGGGAAGGCCGCGAAGAGGCGGCGAATACGACGGATACCACAGGACCGACAGAACACCCCGCCCCCCTTTTCGCCCCACCCCCGCCACGGCACACACACCCGCGCACCCCCATCCCCACCGGCACCACACCGGCAGGCACGGACACACACGACACCGAACGACAACGGGGAAAGAACACGGGACCACGAGAGACCACGGGGACCGCGAAGGACCACGGGGACCGCGGGGGCACGGGACCTGGGCGGGAACCCGCGCCGGAGCCCGGCCACCCACCGCCTCACGACGGAAGGGAAACCAGGACAACCCGGCGAAGGACCCACACGGCCCGAACCGCACGTCCTGTCGACACCGCATGAAACCCGCCCCCACGCAAACGCCCCGCAACCCACCCCACGCCCCCGCACTTGCGCACTACTTGCGACCAGCGCGCTTACCTGACCCACAACACACCGCACCCGCACACCCGCACCGCACCACGCCCGACCCGCCACCACCCAGCCCCACCACACCGGAACACACCCGGAACAGACCGGAACAGACACCAGCAGCGGACCGGACACCATGCCGGCCCCACACCAAACCAGCACCGAACCAGGACCAGACCGAACCAGACCGGACCGGACCGGACTGGACTGGACTGGACTGGACACCGTGCCGGACGGACGGCCACTCAACAGCCGCACCCAGACCGCCGGTTCACACGACCAGCGCCACCCGGCTCCCGGGCCGGAAGCACCCAAAACGAGGTGCCGAACCCGGGACCCGGCCACCGCACAACGCGCCACAACAGCGGCCGGCCGGGCCTGACCCCGACCCACGCCACAACAGAGGTCCCCACCAGAACCGTCCGACAGCCTTGTCCGCAGGGCGCGTTCACGCGATCAGCGGCACCCGGCCCCGGGCCGGAAGCACCCGAAACAGGGTGCCGAACCCGGACCGGACCACCGCACAACGCGCCACGGCGCCCGCACACCAGCGGACACCACCCCAGCGCCGGTGCCAGCAGGCCGGCCCACGCCGGAACGGCACCACCAGTGCCACCGGTCAACAGCCCTGCCCGCAGGGACAGTTCACGCGATCAGCGGCACCCGGCCCCGGGCCGGAAGCACCCGAAACAGGGTGCCGAACCCGGACCCGGCCACCGCACAACGCGCCACGGCGCCCGCACACCAGCGGACACCCCCCCAGCGCCGGTGCCAGCAGGCCGGCCCACGCCGGCACGGCACCACCAGTGCCACCGGTCAACAGCCCTGCCCGCAGGGACAGTTCACGCGGGCACCGCGTCCCGGACCACCCGGGGGAACACCGGCACCCAGACCGGCACCGCGCGTCCCCCCGTCCATCCACCACCCACGAAAGGCCCCACCATGACCACCGTCGACGCCCGCACCATCAACCCCGACGTCGAGGCCATCCGCCACCACTACGAGGTCGGCAACGACCTCTACCGCCTCATCCTGGGCCCCACCATGATGTACTCCGGCGGCTACTGGGAGGACGGCGAGGACCTCGTCGCCACCCTCGACGAGGCCCAGGAACGCAAACTCGACGTCTTCACCGACCTCGCCCGCGCCGCCCACACCGACCGCGTCCTGGACATCGGCTGCGGCTGGGGCACCATGCTCAACCGCCTCACCACCGTCCACGGCGTCAAGCAGGCCGTCGGCGTCACCCTCTCCCGCACCCAGGCCGACTTCGTCACCGCCCTGGGCAACCCCGCCATCCAGGCCCGCGTCGAGAGCTGGGAGGACCACCGCCTGCCCGAAGGCCAGCAGCCCTACGACGCCGCGTTCTGCATCAACGCCCTCGAACACTTCGTCCTGTCCTCCCTCACCCCCAAGGAGCGCACCCAGCGCTACCGCGTCTTCTTCAAGCAGGTCCACTCCCTCCTCAAGCCCGGCGCCCGCTTCGTCCTGCACACCATGACCGTCGAGAACCCCCCACTGCGCCGCCAGCTCCTGGACGACCTCAAGTTCCTCCAGCGCGAGGAGTTCGAAGGCTGCCACATCCCCCGCCTGCCCGAACTCGCCGCCGGCCTCGACGGCCTCTTCGAGGTCACCGAGATCCGCAACGAACCCGAATCCTTCGCCCGCGCCTGCCGCGCCTGGCTCCAACTCCTCGCCGCCCGCCGCGACGAAGCCGTCGCCATGGCCGACGAAACCACCGTCGCCCGCTTCGAGCGCTACCTCGACATCTTCGCCTACACCCTCGAAGACCACATCTTCAACAACTTCCGCGTCACCCTCACCCGCCGGGCCTGACCCCCCGCCACCACCCCAGGGAGACCGACGCCATGACCACCACCACCCCCGGCACCACCAACACCACCACCGCCACCGTGAGTACAGCCACCCCGGCCACCGCGGACACCCGCACGACGGACACCCGCACCGCAGGAACCACCGCGGCCACCGGCACGGACACGGGCACCGGCACGGCCGCCGCGCCCGCCCCCCACCACCACACCCAGCCCCCCGTACGCCACCTCCAGGTCGCCGTCATCGGCGCCGGCTTCTCCGGCCTCGGCACCGCCATCCGCCTCCTGAAGGCCGGCCACACCGACTTCCTCGTCTTCGAACGCGCCGACGACCTCGGCGGCACCTGGCGCGACAACACCTACCCCGGCTGCGCCTGCGACGTCCAGGCCCACCTCTACTCCTTCTCCTTCGCCCGCAACCCCGACTGGAAATCCACCTTCGCCACCCAGGCCGAAGTCCACGACTACCTCCACACCTGCGCAAAACGCCACGGCGTCACCCCCCACCTGCGCTACAACCACGAACTCCTCGCCGCCCACTGGGACACCCGCCACCACCACTGGGACATCCACACCAGCCAGGGCCGCTACACCGCCCGCATCCTCGTCACCGGCACCGGCTACCTCTCCGAACCCGCCCTGCCCCCCATCCCCGGCCTCGACACCTTCACCGGCACCCTCTTCCACTCCTCCCAGTGGCGCCACGACCACGACCTCACCGGCCGCAACGTCGCCGTCATCGGCACCGGCGCCTCCGCCATCCAGTTCGTCCCCCACATCCAACCCCACGTCGCCCGCCTCGACCTCTACCAGCGCACACCCCCCTGGATCGCCGCCAAACCCGACAAACCCAACACCCCCCGCCACACCTGGATGCTGCGCCACCTCCCCGGCTACCAACGCTTCCGCCGCGCCTTCAACAAGAACGGCCGCGAAATCGTCGCGTTCTTCATGTCCCGACCCGGACGCACCACCGGCATGAAGAACATGGCCGCCGGCCACCTCAAGAAATCCGTCCCCGACCCCGCCCTGCGCGCACGCCTCACCCCCGACTACACCGTCGGCTGCAAACGCCTCCTCTTCTCCAACACCTGGTACCCCGCCATCCAACAACCCAACGTCGACATCATCAGCGACACCATCACCACCATCGGCCCCGACCACATCACCACCACCGACGGCACCACCCGCACCATCGACACCATCATCCTCGCCACCGGCTTCACCGCCACCGACCGCCCCATCGCCCACCGCATCCACGGCACCGACGGCCACACCCTCGCCCACACCTGGCACCGCACCGGCATGACCGCCCACCGCGGCACCACCATCCACGGCTTCCCCAACCTCTACATGATCCTCGGACCCAACACCACCCTCGGCCACTCCTCCCAGACCGTCATGATCGAAGCCCAGATCACCTACATCCTCTCCGCCCTCAAAACCCTCACCACCCACCACCTCACCAGCACCGACGTCCTCCCCCACGCCCAGACCACCTACAACAAAACCCTCACCCAACGCCTCCAAAACACCGTCTGGAACACCGGCGGCTGCACCAGCTGGTACACCGACAACCACGGCAACAACCCCAACATCTGGCCCACCTACACCTGGCGCTACCAACACCAAACCCACACCTTCGACCTCACCAACTACCACACCACCACCCACACCCCCACCAACCCCCCAACCAACCCCCCAACCAACCCCTAACCCCCACGGCCCGCCGCCCGACCCCCACACGGGCGGCACCCACCACCCCCACCGAAGGACCCACCCCGAAGGAACCGCCCGTGACCACCAGCACCGTCGGCACGCTCCTGCCCGCCGACGTGAACTGCGCCGAGGCCTTCGGCCCCCCGCCCACCGGGGCTCTGATCGGGCCCGAGGTCGCCCACATCCAGGGCCGATCACCGCGCCGGCAACGGCAGTTCACCGCCGCCCGCGTCCTCGCCCGCAGCGCACTCGCCGAGCTCGACGTGCCGGCCCGCCCCCTGCTGCCCGGCCGTGGCGGCGCACCCGGGTGGCCGGACGGAACCACGGGCAGCATCACCCACTGCGACGGCTACACCGCCTGCGCCGCGACCCGCACCATCCGGTACGCCGCGCTGGGCATCGACGCCGAGCCGCAGCAGCCGCTCCCCCACGGCACGCTCCACCTCACCGCCTCGGCCGCCGAACACCGCCGGCTGGCCCGGCTCCCCCAGGGCACCGTCCCCTGGGACCGCCTCCTGTTCAGCGCCAAGGAGGCGACCTACAAGGCCTTCTACCCCCTCACCCACACCTGGACGGCACTCGCCTCCATCACCGTCACGCTCCGCCTCGACGGCACCTTCACCGCCCGCCACCCTCTCAACCCCCAACCCCGGCAGGGCCGTTGGACCACCCGCCAGGGCATCCTGGTGACCGCCCTCGTTCTCCCCCCGAACAGCCGGCAGACCTGAGCGACGACACGGAACCGCCCCCGCCCGGACAACGGACGGGGGCAGTCGTCAGGCCCGAACTCGCCACACCCGAAGGCGCCGCACCGCAGGTCCTCACACCGCGAGCGGGCCGCCCTCGGCGAACGCCAGCCGCGCGAAGCGGGCGCCGATCACCCGGTGGGTCTCCGCCGAGGGGTGGAGACCGTCGGGGAGCGGGAACTCCTCGTAGTCGGCCTCGCCGTACAGCAGGCGGCCGTCGAGGTAGTGCAGGTGTGGGTCCCCCTCCGCCACCCGGGCCTCGACGATCCGCGCCAGCTCCTCCCGGATCAGCGAGAGCGTCAAGCGCCCGCCCCCGGGTTCGCCCGTCGCGCGGAAGCGCAGGGTCCCGGAGGAGAAGTCGGGTGCGAGCGGCCCCGGGGTGTGCTCCTGAAGCGGGCAGAGCAGCGGCGAGACGACCAGCAGTGGCGTGGTCGGGTGCCCGTCGCGGATGGTGTCCAGGAAGCCGTGGACCGCCGGGACGAAGGCCCGCAGGCGCATCACGTCCGCGTTGACCAGGTTGATGCCGATCTTCACGCTGATCACGTCCGCGGGCGTGTCCCGCATGACGCGGGCCGTGAAGGGGTCGAGCAGCGCGCTGCCGCCGAAGCCCAGGTTGGTGAGGTCCAGGCCGGCGGCGAGCGCCGCCAGGGCGGGCCATGTCCCGGTCGGACGCTCGGCGTTGGAGCCGTGGCTGATCGAACTGCCGTGGTGGAGCCAGCGGTTACGGGTGGCCGCCGCCACCGGGGTGACGGGGGCGTCGGAGTCGAGGGCGATCAGCTCCGTGGTCTCCGTGTGCGGGAGCCAGATCTCGACGCTCTTGTCACCGGCCGGCAGATCGGTGAAGTGGGCCGTGCCGGGCGGGCCTTGGGTCAGGGTGGTGCGGCCGGTGGCGAGGTCGACGGTGCGCAGGTTGCCGCCGGGGACGACGGCCCGGCCGGCCGGGCGACCGTCGACCAGGAGGTCGTAGACCCCGTCGGGCAGGTCGGGCACCCCCGGGTAGACGCGCTTGGTGGGGACGGCGTGGAGCGCCAGCGTGGTGGCCCGGGTGCGGAACGCCAGTCGGACGCCGGAGGGCTGCGACTCGGCGATCGCGAGTTGCTCGTCGGGGATCCGACGGCGGGCGTCGGCGGGCAGACGGTGCGGGATCAGCCCGCGACCGGTGTGCTCGACGTCCAGGTGGCCGTGCAGGAGGGATTCGGTGACGGGGGTGGTGATCATGGTGCTTCTTCGTTCGTTGGTGCCGCTTCCTATGAGCAGTATGGGATTACCTAGACCTATTAGGCAAGTGCCGACGCGGCAAAAGGGCCGATGCCGGGGAGAGTCGGGCGCCCCCTCCGGCGGTCAGCCGGCCAGGATCACCGTCTCCGCCGGCCCCGAGAAGCCCACCGGCTGCGCCGGAGTCCCGTTCGCGGCCAGTCGGCGGTGCTCCTGCGGGCTCACCCCGCGCACCCGCTTGAAGGCCGCCGACAGGGCGAAGGCGTTGCTGTAGCCGACCTTGCGCGCGGCGAACGCGACCGTGCACTCCGGCTCGCGCAGCAGGTCCGCCGCGACGGCGAGGCGCCAGCCGGCCAGGTAGGCCATCGGGGGCTCGCCGACCAGGGCGGTGAAGCGGCGGGCCAGGCCGGCCCGGGAGACGCCGACCTTCTGGGCGAGGTCGGCGACCGTCCACGGGGTCGCCGGGTCGTCGTGCATCATCCGCAGCACCGGGCCGACCACCGGATCGTGCTGGGCGCGGTACCAGGCGGGGGCACCCGACTCGGGGGCGGCCAGCCAGGAGCGCAGCACGGAGACCACCAGCAGGTCGAGGATGCGGTCCAGGACCAGCTCCTGGCCGGGCTCGTTGCGCCCTATCTCGGCGGCCAGCAGGTGCACCAGGGTGTCATCGGCGCCGGTGCCCGCCGGGCGCACCAGCAGTGCGGGCAGGCAGCCCAGCAGCCGCTGGCCGATCTCGTGCTCGGCCTGGTACGTCCCGGACAGCACCACCGAGGAGGCCTGGTCGCCCTCCCGGCCCTGACCCCAGGTGCGCACCCCCAGCGACATCACCTCGGAGACGTCCACCCCGTCCTTGGTGCACACCTGGCCCGGGCCGACGATCACGTCCACCGGCGTGTCGGGGTCGTCCGCGACGGTGTAGGGCTCGGGGCCGCGCACGATGGCCACGTCCCCGGGGTGCAGCAGCAGCGGCGTCCCGCGCTCGGGCAGGATCCAGGCCTCGCCGCGGACCATCGTCACCACCGACAGCGGGGCCCGGTCCTCGATCCGCAACGACCAGGGCGGGGTGAGGATCGACCGCAGCAGGAACGCGCCACGGGCCTTGGGGCCGTCGAGGAGTCCCGTCAGAGTGTCCATGACGCCAAGTGTAGACGGCAGGACATCATTTGACGGTTCGTCATTTGAGAGGGTCTTGAGCGATCGAGCTGGCCCGAACGGCCCGGATGCCGGATGATCGACCCACGGGGAACGGACCGATACCCAGCGCAAGCGAACAGAGGGGCTGCGACAATGGAAACGGCACGCACACTCGTCCTGGTGGCGGCCACCGTCACCTGCGGGCTGACCGCCGGACTGTTCTACGCCTTCGCGTGCTCGGTGATGCCGGCGCTCGCCCGGGTCGAGGACCGGACGTTCATTGAGGTGATGCAGCGCGTCAACGTGGCGATCCTGAACGGCTGGTTCGTGCTCGGGTTCGTCGGCGCCCTGCTCACCACGGCGGCCGCGGTAGCCCTGCACCTGCCCTCGGACGGCCATGACGTGCTGCCCGCGACGATCGCCGCCCTGGTGCTGTACGTCGCGGCGATCGGGGTCACCCGCTCGGTCAACATCCCGCTGAACGACGAGCTGGCGAAGGCCGGGGCGCCGCAGCGGATCGCCGACCCGGTGGCGGTGCGCGGCCGCTTCGAGGCCCGCTGGGTCCGCTTCAACGTGCTGCGTGCGCTGCTGTGCACGGCGGCGTTGGGGTGCCTGGCCTGGGCGTTGATCCTCAACGGGCAGAGCTGACCGGCGAGTTCGCGAGGGGCCGGCCCGGGTGTGCGCCCGGGCCGGCCCCTCGCCGTGTTCCGCCGTACTCGTCACCCGCACTCAGCAGAACTCTCAGCAGAGGGTCGCGAAGCTGTAGCCGCGCGCCTTGAGGGTGGACAGGATCGCCGGCAGCGCGGCGGCGGTCTGGGCGCGGTTCCCGCCCCCGTCGTGCAGCAGGATCACCGAGCCCGGGCGGACGTTGCCCAGCACCCGCGAGCGGATCGCCGCCGTCCCCGGCCGGGACCAGTCGGCCGGGTCGACCGACCAGAGCACGACCTGCTTGCCGAGCGCCGCCGCCCGGGAGCGCACCGCGCCGTTGACCGCGCCGTACGGCGGGCGCAGGCACTTCGGGGTCCGGCCGGTCTGCGCCCGGATGGCCCGATCGGTGCCGCCCACCTGGGAGTCGAAGGAGGAGCCGGACAGCCGGCGCAGGTCCGGGTGGGACCAGGAGTGGTTCTGCACGCTGTGGCCCTGGCGGGCGACCTGCGCGGTCAGCGAGGGGTGGGCGGCGACGTTCTCGCCGAGCTCGAAGAAGGTGGCGTGCACCCCGTAGCGGTTGAGGATCGAGAGGATCTGAGGGGTGTAGACGGGGCTGGGGCCGTCGTCGAAGGTGAGGTAGACCACCTTGCCGCCCCGGCTCCCCGCGGCCTCCGCCGGATCGGCGGGCACCGCGACCGCGCCCGCCGCCAGGAGCGCGACGGCGAGGGCGCCGATCGCGGTCCGGATCCGTCCGACCGCCCTGCGTCCGACCGGTGATGAGCCCATTCTGCCCCCTGACCTCGGAACGTCCGTGTACCGGCCAGTCTGCGCCGCCCACCGCCGGGGGCGCGACCCGTCGGCGGACCGACAGGGGTGAAATCGGCCAGCCGGGCGGCGGGTTGACCGTGCGGGCAGGCCGGGAGCCCCCGACGGAATCCGCCGGGGGCTCCAACTGCACTGCCGCACCGGTCAATCCGGCTCGCTGACCGGTTCGGCGGGCGGCACGGCTCAGCGCGAGTCGCGCCCGTGCAGGACGAGGGAACGGGTCAACGCCAGCAGACCCGCCGTGCACAGCGCAGTCCGCAGCATGTTCGCCGCCACCCACGTCCCCTCGAACTTCGTCCGCACCGCCGCGAAGTCGTGGATCTGCGACGGGTCACCCGCCGCCGCGAGGTCGTTGTTCAGCGGGATGTTGACGCCCATCGTCACCATCAGCGCCACCACGTACAGCAGGGTCGCCCCCGCTGCCCACAGCGCCGCCTGCCGCCGGCCCGCCTTGTGCTGCAGCCAGGCGGCGACGCCCGTCGCCACGAAGGCACCGACGAACACGAGACCGAACATGCCGTTCTCGATCGACTTGTTGATGTGCTGCATCGCCGTCACGTACGTCCGGTCGTCACCGGCCGCCAGGCCCGGCATCACCGACACGTCGAAGGCGAAGAACAGCCCCGCCATCAGCCCCATCGCGATGGTCGCACCCACCAACACGGGACCGGCGGCCTTGCTGCGGGCGACGGATGCCACCGGCGGGACACCTCCTCTGGTGTAGCTGTCACGGGCCGCTTGAGCGGTGTAGGAAGCAGGAGTTGCGGTCTGGTCGGAGCGCATCGGTCATCCTTCGGTTCTCCCCGGTCCCCGCCCCTCGCGGGGACCACCCCGGCACCCGGGGCGTCGGCCTCCGTACCGCCCGCCCGGCCCGCGGCCGGGTGGGACGGTCGGCGGCCGACGCCGCCCGGCGCCGACGATCAACTGAACTGCCGTACGGACGACTACTGTTGAACAATAGCTCCGACAGGCGTTCACTACCTCCCGCGGTCCGTGCACCGGTGGCGTCCGCCGCCCGCGCACAGTCCGCGAAGTCCCTCGGCTCACGCCCCAGCGCCCGCCGAACCCCGTCCCCCGACGAGAGCGGCACGACCGTCCGGGGCCGCGCCTTCTCCGTCCTCCACCAGAACACATCGGGGCCATCACGAACCACCGGCTTCGACCTGCCCTCCAGCGGTTCTTGAGCGCGCCGGCGGCCGGACCGGCCGAAAGGTGTGGCCAAGCGGCGGCGACGGGGGCTATGCTCCCCGGCGATGAACACTTTCACCTCTTCCGGATCGGAGGTCCCGTCCGCGCAAGGTGAGTGCTGATGCACCCACACACCGCGAACGGGGACGACTCCCGTCTCTCCTTCTGGCGGCGCGTACGCGAGTACGCCGTGCCGCCCTCCATGATCGAAACCGCCACCGCGCGCCGCCTCTCCGGCGACTGGGCCGGCGCCTGCGCCGCCGCCAACGTCGAGGTCGACTTCCGGCCACGGGACGTCGCACGCACCCACGGGCGACACCTGGCCGACCGGCTGCGCGAGGACCTGCGCCACCTGGCGCCGGACCTGCTGCGTTGGCACCTGCCCCGCACCGCGCCCGACGGGCGGCTGCGCGCCGGCCTGACCGTGCCGCTGGCCCGCTACCCGGGCGAGCGTCCGCTCCACCTGGTGGTCCGGACACCGCCCGCCTGGGCGGAGTTCGGGCAGCGGATCGCCCTGGCGCTCTGGGACGGCTCCGACCCCGGACCGGCCCGGCATCCGCGCCCCCGGCCCAGCCGCCGCTTCCGGCTCGACCTGCACCGGCACCTGTGGGACGCCGAGCGCAGTGGGGAGTTGGCGCTGCGCGCCGGTGCCGTAGCCTGGCCCGGACAATGGTCCGGGCCCGGGTTGCCGGTCGGCGGATTCGGCGCGCACGAACCGCTCTGCGCGACCGATCGCTGGGCCGCCGAGGCCGAGCTGTTGCGGCACGCCGAGGGGCGCCCCGCCGGGCCCGTCCTGGTGCGACTCGGGCACCGGCAGCGGCTGCTGCTGGGGCCCGACGGGCTCGTCGAGGAGGCCGTCGGGGACGTCCGGGCGCTGCCGCTGCTGCCCGACGCCGCGACCTGGGCGCTGCCCGACCTCGACCTGTTGCGCGCCGGGGCGATCGAGCCGGACCGGCTGCATCCGCTGGTGGCGGCCGCGCTGGCACCCGGGCACCGGGACGATCCGAGGCCCCAACCACCGCCCGGACAAAGGCTGGTGGACTGTCAGGGCGCCCGACACCGGATCGCGGTGGTCGACGGGGTGCTCACCCCGCTCGACCACGACCCGGCCGAGCTGCGCCGCGAGGAGCTGCTCGTCGCGCTGTCCGGCCGGCCGTTGCCCTGTCTGCGCGCGATCGACCAGACGCACCGCGATCCGGCCCAACTGACCGACGTGCGCGAGCGGTTGAACCACGGCGACACCGCCGGAGCACTGGCCGTGGTCGAGGGCCTGCTCGGCCCGCAGGCGGCGCTGCGGGACGGCCCGCTCCGGGACGAACTCGCGGCCGCAGCGGAACGCCGGATCGCCTACGGCCGCTACCGGGCCGGATTGACTCCCGACCAGCGGGCCGCGGCCGTCCGCAGTCGGCTCTCCTACCGCCCCTACCGCTTCGGCTTCCCCAAGTACAGCGCCCGCCACTACCCCTTCCCGCGGCCCCGGCGCACCGCCACGCGCTGAACCGGCGCGCCGAACCGGCTTGCGGCACCGCCGACTTCACGCTGCCGACGTCACGCTACCGTCATCCGACTTACGGCCTACGACTTACGACTTACGACTTCCCGAGGTGATCACCCATGCCCACGTCCGCCCCCGCCCCCACCCCCGCCCGGCTCGACGTCGCCCGCCAACTGCTCGACCTGCTCGGCGACACCCGCACCGAACCGCGCCCCGACAGCCAGCTGGAGGCGCTCACCCTCGCCGTCGCCGCCGACCTGCCCGTGCTGCTCTGGGGCGAGCCGGGCATCGGCAAGACCGCGGCGCTCAACCAGCTCGCCGAGGCCCTGGACCTGCCGCTGACCACCGTCATCGCCAGCGTCCACGAGCCGTCCGACTTCTCCGGCCTGCCCATCGTCGGCGACGACCCGGCGCAGCAGGGCGTCCCGATGGCGCCGCCGGACTGGGCGGTGCGGCTGGTCCGGGCCGGGCGCGGGCTGCTGTTCCTGGACGAGCTGTCCACCGCGCCGCCCGCCGTCCAGGCCGCGCTGCTCCGACTGGTCCTGGAACGGCGCATCGGTGCGCTCCGACTTCCGCCGGGGGTACGGATCGTGGCCGCGGCGAACCCGCGCTCCTCGGCGGCCGACGGGTGGGAGCTGAGCCCGCCGCTGGCGAACCGCTTCGTCCACCTGCAGTGGGTGCACGACCACGAGGTGGTGGTGCGCGGGCTCGGCGGGGTGTGGCCGGTCGCCACGCTGCCGCGGCTCGATCCGGCGGAGCTGTCCGCGGCGGTCCGGCTCGCCCGCCGGGCGGTCTGCGAACTGCTGACCGCCCGCCCGGAGTTGGTGCACCGGCTGCCCACCAACGAGACCAAGCGGGGCGGCGCCTGGCCGTCCCCGCGGAGCTGGGACATGACGCTGCGGCTGATCGCCTTCGCCACCGCGGCCGGCTCCTCCCGGGAGGTGCTGTCGCTGCTGGTCCGGGGCACGGTCGGGGACGGTCCGGGGCTGGAGCTGATGGCGAGCATGGACCGGATGGACCTACCGGACCCGGAGCAGCTGCTCGCCGACCCGGCGGCCGCGGTGCTGCCCGAGCGCGGGGACCTGCGCCAAGTGGTGCTGGACGGGGTGGTGGCCGCGGTGCGCAACCGCCCGGAGCGGGCCCGTTGGGACGCGGCCTGGGCGCTGCTGGTCCGGGCGATGGGGACCGGCGCGCCGGACGTGCTGGTGGTGCCGGCCACCACGCTGGCCTCGCTGCGCCGGGAGGACTGGGAGGTGCCGGAGTCGATCGAACACCTCGCCTCCGCGGTGGCGCTGTCCCGCCGGGCCGACCGCGCCGCCGACCAGGCCGCCGCCCGGCGGGCCGGCCGACCCGCCGCGCAGAGCCGCTGATGGGCGCGAAGCCGACGGGTCCGGGACCGACACCGCTGGACGTCGCCGGGCGGATCAGGCCGAAGGTCGCCCGGCCGGTCTCCGAGCCCGGGGACCCGGACCGGCACAGCACAGAGCCGACCGGACCGCGCCCGCTGGACCACGACAAGCTGTACGCCGCCCGGCTGCAGGCCGTCCGGGCCCGCCCGTACCTGGCGACCGCGCTGTTCGCGCTGCACCTGGTGGAGTCCCGGGAGGTGCCGACGATGGCGGTGGACCGCTACTGGCGCTGCTACGCCGCACCGGAGTTCGTCCACCGCACCCCGGTGGAGGACCTCGCCTCGGTGTGGGTGCACGAGGTGTCGCACCTGCTGCGCGACCATCACACGCGCAGCGACCGGCTGGCCCGTGACCTCGGGCTGCGCGGCCCGGCCGACCGGGTGCGGATGAACATCGCCGCCGACTGCGAGATCAACGACGACGCCTTCGGGGACGGACTGGTCGTCCCCGCGGGCGCCGTGCTGCCCAAGCGCCTCCACCTGCCGGAGGGCGGGCTGATGGAGGACTACGTCCGCGGCTTCGGCATCGACCTGACCAAGGCGGGACTGTCCTGGCTGGACTGCGGCAGCGGTGCCGACGGCATGGAGCGTCCCTGGGAGCTCGGCCCGGACGGCGCAAACGGGCTGACCCCGCAGGAGCGGGACGCCGTGCGCTTCCGGGTCGCCGAGGGCATCCGGGCCCGCCCCGGGAACGCCCCGGCGGGCTGGCGGCGCTGGGCCGAGGAGGTGTTCCACCCGCCGCAGCCGTGGCGGCAGTTGCTGGGCGCGGCGCTGCGCTCGGCGGTGTCCGGGCCGGGCGCGGGCGGGGACTACAGCTACGGCCGCCCGGCCCGGCGCTCGGTCGGGCTCCCGGGGGTGGTGCTGCCGAGTCTGCGGCGGCGCCCGCCCCGGGTCTCGGTGGTGATCGACACCTCGGGGTCGGTCTCCGACCAGGAGCTGGGCACCGCGCTGCTGGAGGTCACGGCGATCGGCCGGGCGGTCGGCGGCCGGCACGACCAGGTCACCGTGCTGTCCTGCGACGCGGCCCTGCAGTCCGTCGGCGCGCTCTGCCGGGCGGAGGGCATCCCGCTGGTCGGCGGCGGGGGCACGGACCTGCGGACGGGCTTCGCGGCGGCGCTGCGGACCAGGCCGCGGCCGGACGTCGTGGTGGTGCTGACCGACGGGCAGACCCCGTGGCCGGAGGTCGCACCGGCCTGCCGTACGGTGGTGGGCCTGTTCCGGCGACCGGCCCGGTACGACGAGGACGACGGCGAGTACCGGCCGACCGCACCGCCGGACTGGGCCCGGGTGGTCCCGGTCGGGTGAGGCGGGCAGGAGTCGGGCCGGGCGGGCAGGAGGAATTCAGGTGGATCCGGACGGTCCGTGCGCGGATCCCGACGAGCACGTGCGGCTGGCCCACCACCGCCGGGCCCTCGCCGGGGCCGCGCCGCAGGACGCGGCCTCGGTGGTCGCGCGGGTGCTCGCCGATCCCGATCCGGCGATGGCGAGCGGCGCGGTCGGCGAGTACCTGGACCGGCGGGCGGCAGAGCTGCTGATGTCACCGGAATTCCCGGACTGGATGCGGGAGTTGACCTCAGCTGCGGCGGCCGACGGGTTCGCCGTGCGACGCCTGGGCGAGTGGGCGCTGCTGCGGGCGATGACCCTCGGCGAGCCGTGGGAGGAGGAGCGGCTGCGCACCGCCTCCGACTGGCTCCAGCTGCGCGCGGCCGGGACGTGCCCGGCGACGGCCTGCCTGACCGTCCTGGCCGAGGGCGGGCGCACCCGGCGGATCCGCACGCTCGCCGCGGGCCGCCTCGGGAACGCCGAACGGCCGGGCGGAGGAGCGACGAGCCCCTCCGCCCGGCCGTAGCAGCAGTCAGCCGGTCTGCCGCTCTGCGGGTCAGCCGACCATGGCCGCCAGCACGCCGCGCCAGTCCTCCCCCGGCTCCGGCCGCAGCGCGGCCGCGAGGGTCTCCGCCCGGTAGTGCCACGGGCGCCGCAGCTCCGCGTCGGCGTCGGGGCTCTGCTCGACCTCGCTCCGCGAGCCGAGCAGCCGGATCAGCTCGGTGCCGAACTCCGCCCAGGACACGTGCCCGGTGACCGCGTTGACGATCCGCCCGGCGGCCGGGCCGTCGGGCTGGGCGCAGGCGGCGAGGGCGCGGGCCAGGGCGGCGGAGTGCACCCAGGCGGCACCGTTCCACTCCCCCTGCCCGTCCGGCGCGGGCAGCACTATCGGCCGGCCGGCCAGCGCGGCCTGGTAGAGCTCGCCGGTGGAGCCCCAGCGGAGCTGGTCGCGCAGGCGGTGGTGCGGCCCCCAGACGATCGGGGCGCGGACCACGGTGGCCGGGCCGTGGCCGGTGGCCTCGGCGGTCTCGAACAGCATCCGCTCGCAGTCCAGCTTGGCCTGCCCGTACGCGGTGACCGGCGCACCGCTGGGGCCGCCCTCGGCGACCTCGGTGTCGGCCGGGCGTCCGTAGGCGTCGATGCTGCTGACGAAGACGAACGGGCCGCCGCTCCAGCCGTCCAGCAGGGCGCGCATCGCGGCGGTGTCGACCTCGTGCTCGGTGAAGGTGCAGGCGGCGTGGATGACGGCGTCGACGCCCTTGACCGCGCGCCGGAGGCTGTCCGGGTCGGCGAGGTCGCCCTCGGCGATCTCGGCGCCGTGCAGGGCCGGCAGGTGGGCCGACTCCGGGCGGACCAGGACGCGCACCGGCCGTCCCTGGGCCATCAGTTCCTGCAGTACGGCCGCCCCGACGCCGCCGGTGGCGCCGGTGAGCAGCACGGTGCCGGTGCGGGGCTCACCGCTGGGCCGGGTGCCGGTGCGGGCGAGGGCGTCCCGGCGCTCCTCCTCGCGGACGGCGAGCAGGGCGGCGAGGGCGCGCGGGGTGCGGTGTTCCAGGACGTCCAGGCCGGTGAGCGGCAGGCCGACCCGGGTGCGCAGGCGTTCGGCGAGCTGGACGGCGACCAGCGAGTGGCCGCCGAGGGCGAAGAAGTCGCCGTCGGCGGGCGGGACGCTGCCGAGCAGTTCGCCGAAGGCGGCGCGGACCAGGTCGAGCGGGCCGGTCGGCCGGTCGGCCGGGGCCGGGAGGGCTGCACCGGGCAGCCGGTCGCGGTCGACGGCGCCGTCCGCGCCGCGCGGGATCCGGTCCACCAGGGTGACGGCCGGCGGCAGTTCGGCGGCGGGCACGGAGCGCCGCAGCCGCGAGCGCAGGTCGGTGCCGGTGGGGGCGGCCGCTCCGCGCACCACCGCGTAGGCGAGCGGCGGGCCGTCGGGGGTCTCCAGCACGGCCGCGTCGGCCACCCCGGGGTCGGCCGACAGGGCTTCCAGGACCGGGTGCCGGACGGCGGTGACCAGCAGTTCGCCGGGCAGGTCGGCGAGCGGCAGTTCGGCGTCCTCGGCGACCGTGCGCAGCACGGCGGCGAAGGTCCCGGCCAGCCGGGCGGCGGTGGCCCGGTCCAGCACGGCCCGGTCGTGCTGGACCAGGCAGCGCGGCTCGGGGCCCTCCTCCAGCACCAGGGTGAGGTCGAACTTGGCGAGCCCGAGGTCGACGTCGACGTGTTCGGCGTCGAGTCCGGGCAGCGCCAGCCCGGTGGCGGGCTGGACGACGTCGCAGCTGGCGGAGAGCAGCGGGGTGCCGTCGGCGCCGCGGGCGGCCGCGCCGAGCCGCTCGACCACCAGGTCGAAGGGCACCTGGTGGTGCTGCTGGGCCTCCAGGAGGGCGCCGCGCACCAGGGCGAGCGCCTCGGTGAAGGGCTCCTCCCCGGCCAGTTCGGCCCGCACCGCGAGGGTGTTGACGCCCAGGCCGACGGTGCGGCGCAGCTCGGGCCGGGCTCGCTGGCCGCTGGCGCAGCCGAGTACCAAGTCGTCCTGGCCGGCGGCGGTGCGCAGGGTGGCGAAGGCCGCGGCGAGGACGACGGCGAACAGCGTGGCGCCGTGCCGGGCGCCGAGCGCGCGCAGGCCCTCGACGGTGGCGGTGGACAGCGGGACGGCGTGCAGCGCGGCGCTGCGGTCGCGGGTGCCGGGGGCGACGGGCCGCAGCAGCGGCAGCGGGCGGGGGCCGGGGGGGGGGGGGGGGGGGGGGGGGGGTGGGGGGGGGGGGTGGGGGGGGGGGGCGGGGGCCGGGCGG
>NZ_JBEOSV010000091.1:0-28295 GCF_040303245.1 Kitasatospora sp. NPDC096077
AGACACACATGCCGGTGATCTTCGCGGGTCCCCAGACCGCGAAGATCACCGGCATGCATCACGCCACGGAGTTGATCACTTACCCAACACTTTCTAAGGCCTCGCCAACACCCGTTCCACCGAAGCCGCTCGGGCCAACAGGCGCTCGTCCTCGCCCGCCGCGCCGACCAGCTGGAGACCGAGCGGCAGCCCGTCCGGGGTCCGCCCGGCCGGCAGGCTCAGCGCGGGCAGGCCGAGGAAGCTCCACGGCAGCGACATCACCGCGTCCCCGGTGCCGTGCAGCCCCTCCGGCGCGCCGCCGGTCGCGGACGGCGCCAGCCACAGGTCCACCCCGGCCGCGCCCGCCGCCGCGGCCACCCGCTCGCGCAACCGCTCCCGGAACTGCAGCGCGGAGGCCCGGTCCTCGGCCGCCACCCCCTGGCCGACCCGGATGCTCGCCACCGTCTCCGGCCGGTACAGGCCGCCGAACCGGGCGAACCAGTCGGCGTGGCTGCGGGCCAGCTCGAACCGGTTGATCGTCTGCAACTGCCGGGTGACCTCGGCGAAGTCGGGGAACAGCGGCACCCGGCGCACCGTCACCCCGGCCCGCTCCAGCCGCGTCAGCTGCTCCTCGAAGGCGCGTCGCGCGGCCGGTTCGGCCCGCTCCAGGTACGGACCGTCCGGCACCCCGCACACCGGCGCCGACCCGGCCCCCGCACCGTCGCCGCCCCCATCGACCCCCGCGTCCCCGGCGCTCCGCCAGTCGTCGCAGAGCAGCGAAGCCGCCAGCGCCGCGCCCGCCAGGTCGGCGGTGAACACACCCAGGGTGTCGAAGCTCGGCGCGTTCGGGATCACGCCCGCGACCGGGATCCGCCCGTACGTCGGCCGGAACCCCACTACCCCGCAGTACGCGGCCGGCCGGATCACCGACCCGACCGTCTGGGTGCCGATCGCCAGCGGCACCAGCCCGGCCGCGACCGCCGCCGCCGAACCGCTGCTGGAGCCGCCCGGGGTGTGCCCGGGGCGGTGCGGATTGCGGGTCGGGCCCGGGGCGCTGGCGGCGAACTCGGCGGTTACCGTCTTGCCCGCGACCAGCGCCCCGGCCGCCAGCAGCCGGTCCACCACCGCGGCCTGCGGCCCCGCCAGCACCCCCGGCGGCAGCGCCGACCCGCCGTGCGTGGGCAGCCCGTCCACGTGCACGATGTCCTTGACCCCCACCGCCACCCCGTACAGTGGCGGCCGCCCGGTCGGCTCCGGGTACCGTGCGGTCAACTCCCGCGCCCGCGCCCGCAATCGGCGGTGTCGACCGGGCTCCGGGACGAAGGCGTGCAGCAGCGGGTCCACCCGCTCGACCAGCGCGCAGAGCCGGTCGACGTACTCGGACAGCCCGGGCGCGCCGGAGCGCAGCCCGGCGGCCTCCGCGGTCAGCGACCGGGGCCGGACCAGAGGTTCCTCCATGCCGAGCACGGTAGCGCCCGGCCGCTCACTGGTGCTCGGCCGACAGGTACGGCGCCTCGCGCAGGAAGTACGCCCCGCAGGTGTGGCAGCACAGCTCCGGGGTCCGTCCCCAGTCCGTCGCCTCCCGTACCGGCGCCCCGGGATCGAGCTCCCGGCCGCACATCGCGACGCTCTGCTCACCCCGGACCACGTGCCACAGCCGCACCCCGCCGGCCGCCCCGCCGGCGCCGAACTCGGCTCGCATCTGGTGCATCATGCCCCCCATCGTCCGACCGCCCCCGGACCCCGGCAACCGGAGGCCGGGACGCCCCGCTCCCCCGGTCCGGACGCCGGCACCCCACCCCGGTAAGGTACGCGGGCGAACCAGCGCCGACGGCCTTGGCCGAAGCCTCAAGTCGCCTGAAACCACCCGCATTTCGCCCATATATGGAGCTTCTTCCGTGCGCTCTTCCCGCCTTCTCGCCGCCTCCACGCTGGCGGCCCTCACCCTGTGCGCCACGGCCGGCGCCGCCACCGCGAGCGCCGTCGGAATCACCTCCTCGCCGAGCCCGAGCCCGAGCCCGACCGCCACCGCGCCGAGCACCACCCCGAGCACCACCCCGCCGAGCACCACCGCCCCCGGCACCCCGGCGCCGACCACCCCGGCCAAGCCGACGAACCTGCCCACCGCCCCGACCCCGACCCCGACCGACGGCACCTGCAAGGGCTCCCTCCTGCGGCCCCTCAAGGTCACCGGCACCGGCCTCGCCAACACCACCCTGGTCAAGGGCGGCCCGGCGCAGGAGACCACGGTGACCTTCGAGAACACCACCCCGGTCGACCTCAAGAAGTTCGACACCTACTTCTTCTTCACCGACGTGTCGGAGACCGAGCCCGTGATCAACCCGGTCACCTGGGCAAGGAGTCCTTCACCATCCAGGTGAAGCTGCCCGGCGGGGGCTGGAAGACGCCCGAGGCGAGCACCGTCACCGGGAACATGTCCTACCTGAAGGTGGACCTCGGCGAGTACAAGATCGCCAAGGGTGGGAAGCTCACCCTCCAGGTGCGCCTCGCGGCCACCGACAAGGCCGTCACCGCCCGCTACTTCGCCCAGCTGAGCGGTTCCTCCGAGTTCTTCGAGGGCAAGAACCTGCCGGGCGCCCCCACCAACGGCAGCTGCGTGTCGTACACCGGCGACTACCGCGTCGACGACCTCTTCAAGGTGGTCGACGCCGGATCGACCGCCCCGGCCACCGGCACCGCCGTCCCGGCCGCCGTCTCCACCTCCCCCGCGGCCGGCCCGCACCTGGCCGAGACCGGCGCCGACTCCAACACCCTGCCGATCGCCCTCGGCGGTGCCGCGGTGCTGGCGGCCGGCGCCGGTACCCTGTTCGTCCTGCGCCGCCGCAAGGCCGGCGCGCACGGCTGACCCTCCGCCAAATGAACCCAGGGGCGCGGACAACCGTTCGCGCCCCTCGGTGGTCTTCCCCGGAGAGCGCACCCCGACCGACCGCTGGAGTCCACCGATGCGTCCCGCCCGTCTCCCCGCCGCCTGCACCCTGCTCGTGCTCACCGTCGGTCCGGTCGCCCTCGCCACGGCCCCCGCACTCGCCGCCGAGAGCCCTTCGGCCGCCCCGAGCGCGACAGCCACCACGAGCGCCGCCGAGACCCCGTCGCCGACCCCGACCCCCTCGGTCACGCCGACCGGCACCGGCCCGACGGGCACCGCGAGCCCCACCGGCCCCAGCAGCGAATGCCCCGAAGGCACCACCGAGGACCCCCTGCCGGTCACCGGCAGGGGGTCCTCGGGCGAACTCGCCGTCACCTTCACCAACGACACCACCGCGACGGCCAAGCAGTTCGCCGCCGCCGTCGCCCTCGCCGACGGCGGCAGCGGTCTCCCCCTGGAACTCCGCGCGGGAGCCGGCGCCTGGAAGCCCCTCACCGCCACCGGCACCCCGGCCGACGCCGGCACCTACCAGCTCCCCCAGGGCCAGAAGCTCACCCTCACGGTGCGCCTCGCCCCCGGCGCCCCGCACGGTGCCCACCGCCTCACCTTCACGGCCAGGTCCGAGATCCTCCCCAGCGGCTCCGCCCCGGCGCGGAAGTACACCTGCCCGCGGCTCACCGCCACCTACACCGGCACCCTCGGCCCCTCCGCCGACCACTCCCCGACCTCGACCCCGGCCCCCGCCCACCTCGCGGACACCGGCGCCGGCACCGCCACCCGTCCCCTCGCCATCGCCGGCACCACCGCCCTCGTCCTCGGCACCGGCCTGCTCCTCCTCACCCGCCGCCGCCCCACCACCGACTGACCGCCGAGCGACCGACCGCCGCCCCCGCTACGACGCCGCCCGCAGCAGCGCGTCGTCGTGCCACTTGGGGGTCTTTTGACCCCCGCAAGCCCGTGGTCTGCGGGTTCGACCGGAAAAGTGCCACCGACCAGGCGAAACTATCTTCAGTAGTTCGCACTGGTCAGCGGCACTTTGGGCCCTCATGTGCCCCGGATGTGCCCTGCGGGTCACAGTCACCGTCCTACCTGGTGACACCTGCGACAACTCGCGCGGTTCGATCCCGCAGTACGCGGACTCGCTGGGGGGCCGGCGCCCATCATGATCGGCACGACAAAAGCTTCTGATGCCACATCAGGTGGCTCCAGGCGTTTCGCGCTCTCTCCCCATCACCGGCTGGCACCGGACCCCTGGGGCTCGCATGGCAGGTAACGAAGATCAATCGACGATGCCCCCTACGACTTCTAGGTTTCCACCGAACGGAATCAGGGGAAACGCCGAAGATCGGTGCAGGGGAGGGGCCGGGATGGGGTACGAAACACGCATCGATGCCGCTTCTGTCATCAGGGCGGCATCCGATGCGCACGTGGCCACCGAGAACAGCCGTCAGGGCATGCTGCTGAAAGACGCCTCCGCAGCAGGGGCCGGCCACCCTGGGTGGAAGGCCTCAACGGCCAGTAGTGCCTGCGTCACGGCGTGGCGGGAGCGGCTTCACAGGGAGGCCGACGAAGTGGAAGCGGCGGCGAAGGCGTTGGCCTCCTCCGCGAACAGCTACGTCACCACGGACAGGGCCGTGGCCGGCTCCCTTACGGAGGACGCCACCTGGCTGAAGGGGGTCTGATGCTCACCGTCGACGCCCTGAACCGGGCAGACGCCCAGCTCTGGCGGCACGCCGGCGACGATGCGGCGAACACGGCCAAGCACTGTGAGCACGTGGCCTCCGTCGCCCGCGACGAGGTCGCCCGGACGCTCGGCAGCGCGTGGAGCAGTCCCGCAGGCGACTCCGCCCGCGCGCGCTTCGCACGCCACGCCGAGACTTACGAGGCCGCCGCGATGGCCATGCGCGCGATTGCCCGGACCTACGACGGGCTCGCCAAAGCCATCGAGACGAGCCGGCTCACGTTGCACAGCGCGCTCGACTACGCAAGCCGCAACCAACTGAAGGTCAACCAGGACGGCTCCGTGTACACGGACCCGGTCGCCCAAACGCCGGAGGCCGCGGCTGCGCTCCAGGACGCGATCAAGCAAACCGAGGAGATGATCACCTCGGTTTTGCAGGCCGCCACGGCCGCGGACTCGGCCGCCGCCGACGAACTGCGAACACTCGCGGGCCTCGTCAACGTCGAGGATCCGAAGGCCGTACGCGACCTGCTGAGCGGAGACGGCAACAGCGCCCTCGCGGTCGCCTTGCGCCTGCAAGGCGGCGCGTCCGGCCTGCACGGGATCAACGTCTCCCCAGCCCAGATCGAGGCCGCACGTAAGGCCTCGGCGGAGACCGGTATGAGCTTCGACCTCATCCTCGCCATCATGTGGCAGGAACAGCAGTGGTACCAGAACTACGAGCCCAACCTGGACGGCCCGCTCACTGCGGCCGGGCGGCGGGCAAACTGGGCGGGCGAGGAGACCTTCAAACCGGACAAGTCCCTGGGCATCACGCATATGAAGCTGGCGACCGCTCGCGGTGTCATCCAGGACTTCCCCGGCAGCTTCCCCAGCCTGGGAGGACTGTCCGACTCCCAACTCGCCAAGTACATCGAGGAGAACCCCAACGAAGACGTGCGACTCAGCGCGTACTACATGAAGCAGCTCCAGAAGAATCCGCACGGCGCGACGAGCGACAAGCAGCTGTTCATGCTGTACGCGGCCGATACGGAGCAGGTGCGGGACTCCAACGCCAAGTACGGTGACGACAGTTCTCAGCGCGGAGCCGCGATCAAGTCCCGGGCGGACAACTGGGACCAGCTCCAGCAGGGGCTCAGGGACGCGGACGCCTGGAACGGCCTGCCGGAGAGCGAGCGCCGGAAGGCACTCGACACCCTCGCCGCACAGACCCCATACGATCGCAAGGTGGACCTCAATCCGCTCTACTCAGGTGCCGACGTTTCCTCCAGCACGTACGGGACCGGTCCGTTGCCTCCGAACCGGGCGCAGTTCCCGCCGACGCCGACTCCCGAGTCGCCCGTGAAACCCGCGCCGACCGTGCCGGCGCCGAGCCCGGGTCCGCAGCCGACTCCCCCGGCGAAGTGAACGGGTTCTCGCGCCGAGTCCGGTGGGGGTTGGTGACAGCGGCGGCTCTGGCCTCACTGGCCGCTTGCGGCGGCGGCCCGCCGCCGCAAGTACCGCTGCCCTCCGAGGTGCCCGTGACTTCTCCGTACGGCACGGCCGGCGAGCTGGTCTCCGCACTCGGCCGTGCCGGCATCCCCTGCTCGGTCACGGTCAGCAACACGCGCCAGAACGGGAGTTCCGATGCCGACTGCACGGCGGCGATCAACGGTGTCCCGTTCGAGAACGAGATCAGCGTCTTCGGGCCACCGGTGACTCGGGAGGAGATCGGCACGTCCGTCGACCACCGGCGTGGCGAGGGGCAGACGCTCGTCGCCGCCGGGAGCTGGTATGTCTATGTGCGGAATCCGGTATTCGCACCGCAGATCGCGAAAGCCCTGGACGGAGTCGTGCTGCCGGGGAAAGAGATCCCGGTCCGCTCGTACTCGCTACCCGCCATCCCCGCCTCACCGCGCTTCGACACCGTCCAGCAGCTGGCGGAGGCGCTCGACGGGGCGGCCGGGTGCACCGACCGACAGGAGAGCGGATCTGGACAGCTGACCTGCCGGACGGGCACCAAGATCGGCCGGACACCCAACTGCGCCACGCTGCAGCTTCACTCGGACGAAGCGGCCCGAAACAAGGCAATCAGCACCGAGATCTCCCACCCCGACGTGCCAGCCTCGCTGGTGACGGCGGGAAACTGGACGGTCAATCTGTGCGACTACTCGCTGGCGAACCAGGTGGCCCGCGCGCTGGGCGGGGTGGTGGTCGCGTACGACGGGAAGTGACAGCCGCCCGAGGACGGCCAGATCCTGGATGCCATGCAACTCGCATGGCAGGCATCATCTTTGCCCAGGTAACCGACCAGTTGGCGGCATAGATCGTAACAAGCCCCCGTCCGTCACATGCTGCTACCCGACGCTGCCACGCAGGTACGCCCCGGTACCGCTGCCCTGGCCGCCAGCAGGGCCGCACACGTCCGCGCGGCGCCACGAGCCGTCGAGAGGGCACCGCTTCCGACCGCGACCGGACGCGCGCCGAGGCCCGCGCAGGTGCGGCAGATGCCCGGCCGCGGGACCGGGTCGTGGCACTTTCTCCGCCCACGGCGCCTCCTCCAACGCCCGCATTCGGACGACCACCGAGCGGTCCATGATCGTGTCCGGGAGGTCGCCGAGCCCGGCCAGGGCGGCCATCGCGAAGGTCGGGAACTTGCCCGGCTTCATGTCCGGCCCGTTGCCGACCATGCGGACCGCCGGGCGGTTGCGCTGGTGGCCGGCGTTGAGCACGCCGCGCAGTTCCCTCGTTCCGCTCGGCGGCCTTCGACGTGCCGAACAGCGTGTCGGCCTCGTCTACCAGCAGGGTCGGCGGGTCCTCGGTGATCGAGCGGAAGACGGCGGGCAGGCTGGCGTTCACAGTGATGAGCGGGTCGTGGACCGTCTCGGTGACGACGTCCAGCAGTCGCGACTTGCCGCAGCGCTTGGCTGGACCGACCACCGCCAGCCGGGGCGCGTGCTGCCATGCCGGCTGTCCGTGCGTGGCCGCCACCCACCGCGTCACCGCGTCCAGCGCGTGCGAGGACGGCAGCACCACGTACCGGGCGAGAAGGCGCTGGCGGCCTAGCTCGGCCACAGCGCCCCGGGCTTCACGCTCCGGACGTACACCCACCTGATGCCGACGAGCGGGTCGCGGACCCGCTCCGCGATCGACAGGGTGCTTCCTGGCGCAGGGGCGGGGCACTCCGCGTCGAAATCCGAGGGCATCTGCCCCACGTGTGCCCTGGCAGCCTGATCTCCACCTCGTACTCACCGCGACCCGGGCCTCGACAGCGGCCACCCACGCAGGTCAGGGGTGCCAGTGCTACGACGCCGCGCGGAGCAGGGCGTCGTCCTGCCACTTGAGGATCTTGTCGAAGCTGACGATGGCCCCGCGGAGCGGGTGGTTGCGGAGCTGGACGTGGTCGGTGAGGGCGTGGATGAGGAAGAGGCCCCGGCCGGATTCGGCGGTGAGGTCGGGCAGGGTGTCGAGGTCGACCGGGCGCAGGGTGGGGGCCTGGGGCCGGCAGGGGAGGACGTGGGTGTCGTACGGGTGGCCGTCGCGGCGGGGGCGGTGGGCGCTGAGCACGCGGACCGGGACGGTGGCGCGGGCCCGGCGGGAGCGGCGGGGCGCGCGGCCGGCCGTGGTGGGGCGGGCGGCCGGGAGCGGGGTGGCCGGGCGCCGGGCGGGCGGGGCGCTGGGGCCGGGCAGGCCCGGGCCGGAGTCGGTGACCTCGATCCGCAGGCGGTCGCCGCTGATCGAGGCGGTGACCTGGAAGCCCTCGTCGGGGCGGCCGGTGGCGCCGTGTTCCACGGCGTTGGCGCAGGCCTCGGTGAGGGCGACGCCGAGGTCGTCGGCGATCTGCGGGTCGACGCCCGCGGTCGCCATGGCACCGAGCAGGATGCGCCGGGCCAGCGGGACGCTGGCCGGGTCGCGCTTGAGGTGCAGAGTCCACCAGATGTCCACGGGAGGTCCCTCCTGGCTGCGGCTCCACATACAACTAGGTATCTCCGGGCGATTCGGCGGTGAACCGTGCCCGGGGGCGGCTACCGCCCGTTCGGCGGATGGACTGGGGACGGGGTCTGTGCCGAGCGGCGCGCTCCTCCTCCTGCACGCCGCCGCCGAACGGGGCATTCGTAGGGATTTCCCACCCTGCCCGTGTCGGCGCTGTACGCGATGAGATGATGGCCCGGCCATGACTGCCCTCCCCGCCGCCCCGTTCCAGGGCACCCCTGCACCGGTTCGGCCGGTCCGGGCTGCCGCCTGGGACCTGCGGCTCGCCCGGGCGGTCCCGTTCGCGCTGGTCTGCACGCTGATAGCGGCCGCCGGGCACGCCCTGGCGGGTGGCGGCGACGTGCCGCCGGCCGCGCTGGCGACGGGTTTCGCCGGGGTGCTGGTGTTCGCGGTGGCGTGCGGCGGACGGGAGCGTTCGCTGGCGGGCATCGCCGGGGCGCTGGGGGCGGGGCAGCTCGGTCTGCACTGCCTCTTCCACGGTTTCAGCGCCTTCACCGGCTCCGGCATGCGGCACGGCTCGATGTCGATGCCGCAGGCGGCCGGCCGGCTGATCTGCAACGAGGCCCGGCCCGGCACGCTGGTCGGCCTGCCCGGGGGCACCTCGCCGGAGCAGCTGGTCTCCTCGGCGGGCCTGGACCCGCACGCGTACGCCGGCGCGCCCTGGTGGCAGGGCGGCGTGCTGGGGATGACGCCGTCGATGCTGGCCGGGCACCTGGCGGCCGCGCTGGTGGCGGGCTGGTGGCTGCGGCGCGGCGAGGCCGCGCTGTGGCGGCTGGTGCGGGTGGCCGCCTCGGCGGCCCGGGAGCACTGGGCGGCGCCGCTGCGGTCGGCGCTGGTGCTGGTGGCCGCGCTGCTGCGCGGTCTGTTCGGCGTGGCCGGTCCGGTCCGCCGGTTCGGGGCGGGCGACGGCGGGAGCCGGCTGTCCGCGGGTGCGGTGCTGCGGCACAGCGTGGTGCGGCGCGGGCCGCCGTGCGGGGCCTTCGCGTACTGACCCGGCGTTCCCCCGTACCCGACGAGCGGTACCGGTCGACCCGGTGACGTGCGCGGTGTCCGGGCCGTTCCCGTCCGCCCACGGCGACGGCGGCCCCGGGTTCCTGCCCCACCCACGTCCCCCCACATCCGCACGCGCGGCCCCGCCGAGGCACCCGGCACGGATTCCCCGTCGCCCGGTCCGCCCGGTGGTGCGGCCGCCGAGCTCCGATCGGAGACCCCTTTCATGCGTACTCTCACCGCCCGTCGTACCGCCGCCGTCGCCCTGACCGCCGCCGCCTCGGTGGTGGCGCTGGCCGGCCCCGCCTTCGCGCACGTGACCGTGAACCCGGGCTCGGCCGCCCAGGGCGGCTACACCGCCGTCGACTTCCGGGTGCCGAACGAGAGCGACACCGCGAGCACGGTGAAGCTGGAGGTCAACCTGCCGCTGGACCACCCGCTGGCCTCGGTCCGCACCCTGCCCCTGCCGGGCTGGTCCGCCGCGGTCGAGAAGTCCAAGCTGGACAAGCCGATCAAGGTGCACGGCAGCGACGTCACCGAGGCCGTCTCCAAGATCACCTGGACCGCCGACGCGGGCACCAAGATCGCCCCCGGCCAGTTCCAGGAGTTCCGGCTCTCGCTCGGCCCGCTGCCGACCGACGCCGACAGCATGGAGTTCAAGGCGCTGCAGACCTACGACAACGGCGACGTGGTCCGCTGGATCGACGAGTCCAAGGACGGCCAGCCCGAGCCGGCCCACCCGGCCCCGGTCCTGAAGCTCACCAAGGCCGCCGCCGGTGACGGCCACGGCGTCACCGCCTCCCCGGCCGCCGGTGCCCACGGGGACAGCTCCGACCACGCGGCCGCCGCGGCCGGCGACGGCAAGTCCAGCGACGACACCGCCCGCACCCTCGGTGTGATCGGCATCGTGGTCGGCGTGATCGGCACCGCCGTCGGCGTACTCGGCCTGCGCCGCCGGAACAGCGGCTCCGCCTCCTGACCCCCGCGCCGACGGGGCCACCGCGACCACGGTGGCCCCGTCGGCGGTCCACCGCGCCCGATCGGATCCACCATGCACCGCACCACCCGTACCGCCCGCACCACCCGGCTGGCCGGCGCGGCCGCGCTCGCGCTGGCCGCCGCCCTGACCCTCTCCGCCTGCGGCTCCTCCGGCGGCGGCTCCTCCTCCGCCGCCAAGGTCGTCCAGCAGAAGGACGACACCCCGTACCAGGGCACCAAGCTGGCGAAGAACTTCGAGAAGCCGGACCTCCAGCTGACCGACACCTCCGGCCAGCCGTACGACCTGCGGCAGCAGACCGACGGCAAGGCGACCCTGCTGTTCTTCGGCTACACCAGCTGCCCGGACGTCTGCCCGACCACCATGGGCGACATCGGCGTCGCGATGAAGGCGCTGCCCGCCGAGGAGCGGAAGAAGATCAACGTCGTCTTCGTCTCCACCGACCCCCAGCGCGACACCCCCAAGGTGCTGCGCAGCTGGCTGGACTCGATGGGCACCGACTTCATAGGCCTCACCGGCGACCTGGAGAAGGTGAAGACCGCCGCCAAGTCGCTCGGCATCATGATCGAGGACCCGGTGGTCAACGCGGACGGGACGGTCACCTCCACCCACGGCGCCCAGGTGCTGGCCTTCCTCCCCTCGGACGACAAGGCGCACGTGCTCTACATGAGCGGCACCGAGGAGAAGACCTACGAGCACGACCTGCCGCTGCTCGCCAAGGGGGTCGCGGCGTGAACTCCGCGACGACGGGGGCCCGGCGCTTCCGCCGCTCGGCCCTGCTGGGCGCCGTGGTCGCCACCGCGCTGGGCGGCGGCGCGATACTCGCCGCCTGCGGGAGCGGCGGCCAGGGCGGCGGCGCGGACGCCGGCGGGCCGGCCAGGCTGAGCGTGGCCGACTCCTACATCCCGCTGCCCCCGGCCGGCGGGATGGGGGCCGGCTACCTGACCGTCCGCAACGACGGCGGGGCCGACGAGCTGGTCAAGGTGACCAGCCCGGCCGCCGAGTCGGTCACCATGCACCGCTCCACCGCGTCGACCATGGAACAGGTCACCAGCCTGGACGTGCCCGCGCACGGCGCGCTGCAGCTCGCCCGCGGCGGCACCCATCTGATGATCATGGGATGGCAGAAGGCCCCCGCCCTGGGCGACGAGCTGGAGTTCGACCTGACCTTCGCCAAGTCCGGCACCATCTCCGTCAAGGTGCCGGTCAAGGAGCTCACCTACCGCCCAGGCCAGAGTTAGGGGACCCGCCAGCATGGAGAAGGCCTCGCACCGCAGACTCCCGCACCGCGGCACCACCGGTGCCGTGTCCACCGCCGGTGTCGTGTCCACCACCGGTGCCGTGTCCACCGGCGCCGCCCGCCGGATCACCCGCCGCCGAATCGCCGGACTCCTCGGGACGCTCGGCGCGCTGCTCGCGCTGATGCTGGCCGGCGCCGGCCCGGCCGCCGCGCACGCCACCCTGGACGCCACCGACCCGGCGCAGAACTCGGTGGTCGCCACCGCCCCGGCGGCGGTGACCCTGACGTTCAGCGAGACCGTCTCGCTGTCCAGTGACTCGGTCCGGGTGCTCGACCCGGCCGGCAAGCCCGTGGACACCGGCAACCCGGCGCACGCCGACGGCAAGGGCAACACCGCCCGGGTCGGCCTGAACAGCGGGCTCGCCAACGGCACGTACACCGTCGCCTGGCGGGCCGTCTCCGAGGACTCCCACCCGGTCGGCGGGGCCTTCACCTTCTCCATCGGCGCCCCCTCGGACACCTCGGTGTCCACCACCGCGCTGCAGGGCGCCAAGGCCGACACCCTGGTCGCCGCCCTGTACGGGACCGGACGCACCGTCGCCTACGCGGCGTTCGCCCTGCTCGCCGGGGTCGCCGCCTTCGTGCTGATCTGCTGGCCGGCCGGCGCCACCCGGCGCCCGGTGCAGCGGCTGCTGATGACCGGCTGGACGGCGCTGCTGGCCTCGACCGTCGCGGTGCTGCTGCTGCGCGGCCCGTACGAGCGCGGCTCGGGCATCGGGCAGACCCTCGACCTGTCGCTGGTGCGCAGCACCCTGGACGAGCGGATCGGCACCGCGCTGGCCGCCCGACTGCTGCTGCTCGCGGCGGCCGGGATCTTCCTGTCGCTGCTGGTCGGGCAGTTGGGCCAGCCGCCGAAGCCGGTCGCCCCGGCCCCCGCGGAGCACCAGGACGCGAAGCACCAGGACGGGGAACACCAGGACGAGGACGCCGAGGCCGCCGAGCTGCGCGAGCTGGAGCAGCGGGCCGTCGAGCGGCCGCAGCGCGAGGCCCGGCTCGGCCTGGGCGTGGCCGGACTGCTGCTGGCGGTGGCGCTCTCCGCGACCTGGGTCGGCGCCGACCACGCCTCGGTGGGCATCCAGGTCTGGCTGGCGCTGCCGTTCGGCATCCTGCACCTGATCGCGATGGCGCTCTGGCTGGGCGGGCTGGCCTCGCTGCTGGTCGCACTGCGCGAGGGCGTCGGCGCCGAGGTGGTCGACCGCTTCTCCAGGATCGCCTTCGGCTCGGTGGCCGTCCTGGTCGTCACCGGCGTCTACCAGTCCTGGCGGGGCCTGGGCAGCTGGAGCGCGCTGACCGACACCGAGTACGGGAAGCTCCTGCTGGTGAAGACCGGCTGCGTGGTCGTGATGCTGGGCGTCGCCTGGATGTCCCGCAGCTGGCTGGCCCGGCTGCGCTCGGCCCCGACCGAGGCGGCGGAGGTCGAGCGGGCCGAGGTGCCCGAGCCGGTCGGTGCCGTCGCGCAGAGCGCGGACCCGGTCCGGCAGGCCCAGTTGGACCGGCAGTTGGCCGCCACGCGCAGCGCCGGCCGCGAGCGCGGGCTGACCCCGACCCGGGCCGGGCTGCGCCGCTCGGTGCTGGTCGAGGCGCTGGTCGCGGTGGCGGTGCTGGTGGTCACCACGATGCTCACCAACTCCCCGCCCGGACGGGTGGCCGGCGAGATCAAGGCGGCCGGTGGCACCGGCGCCGGGAACGCCGCCCCGGCCGCGCCGCAGACCGAGCCGGACCGCACGGTGGAGCTCAAGCTGCCGTACGACACCAAGGGCCGGACGCCGAACGCCAAGGGCACCGCGACCGTCACCCTCAACCCGGCCCGGACCGGCCCGAACGAGGTCAAGCTCGCGCTGGACGGTACGGACGGCAAGCCGGTGGACGTCCCCGAGGTGCAGCTCGCCTTCACCCTGCCGGACCGCGACCTCGGCCCACTGCCGGTCGCGCTCACCCCGGAGGGCACCGGCCGCTGGAGCGGCACCACCCAACTCCCGCTGGCCGGAACCTGGGTGGTCTCGGTGCAGATCCGCTCCTCGGACATCGACCAGACCACCCCGACCCAGCAGTTCAAGATCGGGTGAGCGCGGTGGAGAACAGCGCAGTGGAGAACGGCGCAGTGGAGAACGGCTCAGTGGAGAACAGCACGGCGGAGAGCGCAGTGCAGAACAGTCCGGCGGAGGACGACGGCGCCGGCCCGGCCGGCTTCACCCGGCGGGCGCTGCTCGGCACGGCCGGCGCCGGACTGCTGGTCGGCGCCGGCGCGGGCGTGGCCGGGGCGGTCGCCTACGACCGGTCCGACCCGTCCGACCGTACGGCCGCGGACGACCGGGCGGCCGGCGCGCTCGGCACCGGCCGGGTGCCGTTCCGGGCCGAGCACCAGGCCGGCATCCTCGAACCCCAGCAGGCCCGGGTCCAGTTGGCCGCCTTCGACCTGGCCGACGGGGCCGGCCGGGACGGGCTGCGCACCCTGCTGCAGCACTGGACCAAGGCGGTCGACCGGCTGACCACCGGGCAGCCGGCCGAGGAGTTCGACAACCAGGTCGCCCTGGACGCCGGGCCCTGCTCGCTCACCGTCACGGTCGGCTTCGGCGCCACGCTCTTCGACAAGGCCGGGCTGACCGACCGCCGCCCGGCGGCGCTCGAACCGCTGCCCGCCTTCACCGGCGACGCGCTGGACCCGGCCCGCGGCGACGGCGACCTGTTCGTCCAGATCGGCGCCGACGACGCGCTGGTCGCGGTGCACGCCCTGCGGACCCTGCAGAAGCTGGCGGCCGGCACGGCGACGCCGCGCTGGCAGTCGGCCGGCTTCGCCCGGACCCCCGGCGCGACCGCCCGCCCGATGACCGGCCGCAACCTGATGGGCCAGATCGACGGCACCAACAACCCCAAGCCGGGCGAGGACGGCTTCGCCGCCAAGGTGTTCTGCACCGCCGGCGGGGACCAGCCGGCCTGGCTGGCCGGGGGCTCGTACCTGGTGTTCCGACGGATCCGGATGCTGCTGGACCACTGGGAGGAGCTGCCGGTGGAGCGTCAGGAGCGGGTGATCGGGCGGCGCAAGTCGGACGGTTCGCCGCTGAGCGCACCGGCCGGCTCGGGCGAGGGCACCGCGGTGGACCTCGCCGCCCAGGGCCCGGACGGCGGGGTGGCGGTCCCCGCCGACGCGCACGTCCGGGTGGCCGCCCCGGCGAGCAACGGCGGGGCGGCGATGCTGCGGCGCGGCTTCTCGTACCACGACGGGGCGCTGCCGGACGGCTCGCCGGACGCCGGTCTGCTCTTCCTCGCCTTCCAGGCCGACCCCCGCCGGGGCTTCACCCCGGTGCAGCGCAAGCTCTCCCGGGGCGACGGGCTGTCCCGCTTCCTCCGGCACGAGGCGAGCGGGCTGTACGCGGTACCGCCGGGGGTGCCCGCCGGGGGCTACCTCGGGCAGCAGCTGCTGGAGGGGTAGCCCCACCCGCGCCGCAAGGCACGGTTCGGACGGCACGGTTCGGACAGCACGGTTCGGATAGCACGCTCCGGACCCCGCGGTCCCGGCTTCTGGAACGCTCCCCGGCCGGGACCGCGGAATCGTTATGGTGACTGCTTCGGCACCACCCCGCTCATGCAGCACCCCATTCCCCACGGAGGCGTCATGTCGGCCACCCGCTACACCTACCTCGGCCCGGCCGGCACCTTCACCGAGGCGGCGCTGCACACGCTGCCCGAGGCGGCCACCCGGGAGCTGGTGCCGCTGTCCTCGGTGGCGCTGGCGCTGGACGCGGTGCGCGGCGGGGAGGCCGCCGGGGCGTTCGTGCCGATCGAGAACTCGGTCGAGGGCGCGGTCACCGCGACCAACGACGAACTGGCCGCCGGCGCACCGCTGATGATCTACCGCGAGGTGCTGCTGCCGATCACCTTCGCGCTGCTGGTGCGGCCGGGCACCGAGCTGTCCGGGGTCAAGACGGTGACCAGCCACCCGGTGGCCCAGCCGCAGGTGCGCAAGTGGCTGGCCGCCAACCTGCCGGACGCGGTCTGGGAGTCCGCCGCCTCCAACGCGGACGGCGCCCGGCTGGTCGCCGAGGGCCGGTACGACGGGGCGTTCGCGGGCGAGTTCGCGGCGCCGATCTACGGGCTGGACCCGCTGGTCAAGGAGATCGCCGACGCCCAGAGCGCGACCACCCGCTTCGTGCTGGTCGGCCGCCCGGGCCGGGTCTCCTCGCCGACCGGGACGGACAAGACCTCGATGGTGGTCTGGCTGCCGGACGACCACCCGGGTGCGCTGCTGGAGCTGCTGCAGGAGTTCGCGGTGCGCGGGGTGAACCTGATGCGGATCGAGTCCCGGCCGACCGGGGAGGGGCTGGGCAGCTACTGCTTCCTGATCGACTGCGAGGGGCACCTGTCCGAGCGGCGGGTGGCCGAGGCGATGATGGGCCTCAAGCGGATCTGCCCGCAGGTTCGGTTCCTGGGTTCCTATCCGCGCGCCGACCGGCAGGCCTCCAAGCACCGTCGGCCGGGGACTTCGGACGAGGATTTCACCGCGGCCGCGGACTGGCTGTCGCGCGCGCTCGACGGGCGCGGGGACATCTGAGCGCCACTTTCCGTCCTTCTGACCTTTTCCGACCGTTATCGACCGCGCCGATCAAGTGCGGCGGGTGACCGCACCGTCATCCACAGGAACGTCCGGGTCCGGGGGCCGCTGTCCACAGGCCTCCCCGCTGTCCACAGCCGAAAGTTATCCACAGGTCTGGGGATGAGTCGACAAACCGGTATAGCCATTGCGCAGAACTGGTCGGACCATCGGTTTGCGTCGCAGAGATGACTAATCGGACCAGAGTCACCCGCTTGCCTGCAAATCACCCGTGCGAGTGCTTCAATTCCCTCACCCGAGAAGGTTCATTGAGGTTTGAAACCTCAATTCCCTGGTTCCGACCGGCGGCCGTGGATCACTCCCGCTCATCCACAGCCCCTGGGCCACGCCTGTGGATAACCCGCCTCCGACCCGGGCCCCGCCGGTTCCCCGCCGGAGTTATCCACAGGACGCGGCGAGTTATCCCCAGGGAAAACCGGTACTGGTGGAGGAACGCCCGCCCGGTACGCTTGGGCCTGTGATTGACCTTCGCCTGCTCCGTGAGGACCCTGACCGAGTGCGCGCCTCGCAGCGCGTCCGTGGCGAGGACGTCGACGTGGTCGACGCCCTCCTCTCCGCCGACGAACGGCGCCGGTCCTCGGGCAGCCGCTTCGACGAACTGCGCAACGAGCAGCGAGTGCTCGGCAAGCAGGTCGCCCAGGCCAAGGGCGACGAGAAGACCGCCCTGCTGCAGCGCACCAAGGAACTGGCCGCCGAGGTCAAGGCCGCGGACGCCGAGCAGAGCGCGGCCAAGGAGGAGGCGGACCGCCTGCTCCGCTCCCTGGCGAACCTCATCGACCCGGCCGCCCCGGTCGGCGGCGAGGAGGACTTCGTCACCCTGGAGGAGATCGGCACCCCGCGCGACTTCGCCGCCGAGGGCTTCGAGCCCCGCGACCACGTCGAGCTCGGCCAGCTGCTGGGCGCGATCGACACCGAGCGCGGCGCCAAGGTCGCCGGTGCCCGCTCCTACTACCTGACCGGTCCCGGCGCGCTGCTGGAGCTCGCCCTGGTCAACATGGCGATCGCCCAGGCCACCGCGGCCGGCTTCATCCCGATGATCACCCCGGCCCTGGTCCGCCCGGCCGCCATGGACGGCACCGGCTTCCTCGGCCAGGCCGCCGAGAACGTGTACCACCTCCCCGAGGAGGACAAGTACCTGGTCGGCACCAGCGAGGTCCCGCTGGCGGCGTACCACATGGACGAGATCATCGAGGCCGACAAGCTGCCGCTGCGCTACGCCGGTTACTCGTCCTGCTTCCGCCGCGAGGCCGGCACCTACGGCAAGGACACCCGCGGGATCATCCGGGTCCACCAGTTCGAGAAGGTGGAGATGTTCGTCTTCACCACGCCCGAGGACGCGGAGAACGAGCACCGCCGCCTGCTCCAGTGGGAGAAGGACTTCCTCAACGCGCTGGAGCTGCCCTACCGGGTGATCGACGTCGCCTCCGGCGACCTCGGCTCCTCGGCGGTCCGCAAGTTCGACATCGAGGCCTGGATCCCGACCCAGGGCAAGTACCGCGAGGTCACCTCGACCTCCAACACCACCGAGTACCAGGCCCGCCGGCTGTCGATCCGGATGCGCGAGGAGGGCAAGACCCGCCCGCTCGCCACCCTGAACGGCACCCTGGTCGCCGTCCCGCGCACCATCGTGGCGATCCTGGAGAACCACCAGCAGGCCGACGGCTCGGTCGTCGTGCCCGAGGCGCTGCGGCCCTACCTCGGCGGGCGGACCGTCCTCGAGCCGGTCAAGTGACCTCCACCGCACGGCCCGTCGGCGGCGACCTGCCCTACCGGCTGGTCGCCACCGACCTCGACGGCACGCTGCTGACCAGCGCGGAGACCGTCTCCGAGCGCACCCGCGCCGCCCTGGCCACGGCCACCGGCGCGGGCGCGCTGCACATCATCGTGACCGGCCGCTCGGCCGTCTGGGCCCGCCCGGTCTTCGACGAGATCGGCTACACCGGGATAGCGGTCTGCGGCCAGGGCGCCCAGGTCTACGACGCCGGCGCGCACAAGCTGCTCACCTCGCTCACCCTGGACCGCCGGCTGGCCGCCCTCGCCATCGAGAAGATCGAGGCCGAGACCGGTCCGCTGGCCGTCGCCGCCAACCAGGACGGCCTGGACGGCCAGGTGCTGGCCGGACCGGGCTACGAGCTGCTGATCGGCTCCGACCTGCCGGTCGTCCGGGTCGGACGCGGCGAACTGCTGGGCTCCCCGATCAGCAAGCTCTACATCCAGCACCCCGGTCTGACCGACGACGCCCTCGCCGAGGCCGCCCGCCGCGTCGCCGGCGACCTGGTCGGCGTGGTGATGGCCGGGGCCGGCGTGGTCGAGCTGCTGCCGCTGGGGCTGTCCAAGGCCACCGGCCTGGCCGTCGCGGCCCGCCGCCTCGGCGTGCGCGCCGCCGACACCATCGCCTTCGGCGACATGCCCAACGACGTGCCGATGTTCGGCTGGGCGGCGCACGGCGTGGCCATGGCCGGCGCGCACGAGGAACTGCTCGCGGTCGCCGACGAGGTCACCGCGGGCAACGACGAGGACGGCGTCGCGGTCGTCCTGGAACGGCTCTTCCCGGCCCTGTCCTAGATCGTTCGGGGACGCTGGAGTCCCCGCTTGGGGGATCGCATGCTGTCGTCAAGTTCCGTACGGGCCAAGGCCGTTGCGGCCGCTGTCGCGGTCGCCGCGCTGTCTGCGGGGTGCACCTCGTCGAAGCACGCCGACGGCGCGGCCGCCTCGGCGCCGGCCACCGCCGGGTCGGCCGGCTCCCAGGGACCGCAGCCCGCCCGGCAGTTCACCCTGCCCGCACCGACCTGCGGGCCGGCCGGGGACGGCGGCGACCCGGTCTCCACCGGCACCACGCTCCGGGCGGTGCAGAACTCCGTCACCCAGTGGTCGTACCGGAAGGGCTCCGACCGCACCCTGATCAGCGGCGAGGAGAAGAGCGGCCCCGGACCGGGCCTGGAGTACCGGATCACCGACTGCGCCACGGACCGGGCGCCGATGCTCATGATCATGGGCGTGATGACACGGACCATGAGCGAGGTCGACTCCCCGCCCGGGACCCTCGCCGAGTGCGCCACCCGCACCCCGGAGGCGCTGTACACGTGGCCGATGACACCGCTGCCGGTCGACGACCTGATCGGCAAGCGGCTCTGCTTCAGCGACCACGACGACAACGCCTACTACTTCCGGATCGAGGCGGCCGGGCCGCCGAACGCCGCCGGCGCCCCCGACCTGAAGGTCACCGTCGTCGCCTACGGGACGCCGTCCACCGAATGAGGGCCTGCCGAGGCAGTTGTAGGATGACCGGGCAATCGGTTGTAGGATGACCGATGACCGATGAGTGGTGCCCGAAGGGAGGCCCGGCATGAACGGCGACGGCAACCGCCTGCAGGCGGCCGGGCGGCGATCCCTGGTGGACACCACGATCGAGCAGCTGCGCGATCAACTGGCCGACGGCACCTGGCCGGTGGGGACGCAGATCCCCACCGAGCACGAGCTGGCCGAGCGGCTGCAGGTCGGGCGGAACACCGTGCGGGAGGCGATCCGGGTGCTGGTGCACGCCGGGATGCTGGTCTCCCGGCAGGGCGAGGGGACCTTCGTACGGTCCACCAGCGACCCGGCGGCGGTGCTCCGCGGCGTCCAGCGCTCCGGCATCCGGGACGTCCTGGAGGTCCGGGCCGCGCTGGAGACCGAGGGCGCCCGACTGGCCGCGCTGCGGCACACCCCCGAGGACGTCCGGCGGATGCGGGCCGCGCTGGCCCGGGAGGCCGAGGTCTTCGCCCAGCACCCCGAGCGGGCCGCCCGCGAGGCGACCGTCGAGCACGACCTGGAGTTCCACACCGCCGTCGTCGAGGCCGCGCACAACCCGGCCCTGGCCGAGGTGTACCGCTACTTCGGCGCCTCCGTGCGCGAGGCGATGACCTCCGCCTTCGGCGACCACGAGATGCCCGAGGCGTCCGTGGCGACCCACGAGGCGCTGGTCGACGCGATCGAGAGCGGTGACCCGGACCGCGCCGAGGCGGCGTGTCGCGAGCTGCTCGCCGAGCCCACCGCGGCCGTCGAGCAGCTGCTCGCGGCCATCGCGGCCCGGAAGTAGGACGGCGCAAGCCCCGCTTCGGTCCGTACCGCGGCCGGTGGAGGCCTCCTCCCGCCGTGCCCGCGCCACCCCTGAGCCCGCCCCCGGGCAGTCACGAAAGAACAGCACACCCATGGCCGTCACCCGTGCCCAGCAGCCGGTTGTCACCGCTCCCGTCCCGCTCCCCGTCCGCAGCCGGCTGGCCCACCCCGCCCTGCTGCTGACCGGCATCGTGCTGGTCGCACTGAACATGCGCGCCTGTCTGGCCGCGGTCTCCCCGATGATCGCCGAGATCCAGCGCACCTTCGGCCTGTCCGCCACCGCGAGCGGGCTGATCACCACCGTTCCGGTGCTGTTCCAGGGCGTCGGCGCCCCGCTCACCCCCCGGCTGACCCGCCGGTTCGGCGCCGAGCGGGTGGTGCTCGGCGCGGTGCTGGTACTGGGCGCGGGCGTGCTGCTGCGGGTGCTGCCCTCGGTGTTCGCGCTGTACGCGGGCTGCGTGGTGATCGGCGTGGCCATCGCGGTGCTGAACGTGTCGATGCCGGGCCTGGTCAAGCGGGAGTTCCCGGACCGCGCCGCCACCATGACCGGCGTCTACTCGACCACCATGCTGGTCGGCGCGACCCTCGCGGCCGGGACGTCCGTCCCGCTGGAGCACGTGCTCGGCGGCGGCTGGCGGGCCTCGCTCGGCGCCTGGTCGCTGCTCGCCCTGATCGCCGCGGTGGCCTGGCTGCCGCAGGTGCTGCGGTCCCGGCAGGAGAAGGCCGCGGTGGCCGCCGCGGCCCGGCCCGGCACGCCGATCGAGGGCCTCTGGAAGTCCCCGCTGGCCTGGCAGATCAGCCTCTTCATGGGCATCTCGTCGCTGCTGGTCTACACCCTGGTCGCCTGGATGCCGACCATCCTGGCCGACCACGGCATGGACCGCGGCCAGGCCGGCCTGGTCTTCGCCTTCTCCAACCTGGTGCAGGTCGCGGGCGCCTTCCTGGTGCCGATGATGGCCGGCCGGATGACCAGCCAGCGCGCCCTGGCCGTCACCATGGCCGCCCTGAACGGCCTCGGCATCGCGATGCTGCTGCTCGTGCCGGTCTCCGCCGCCTGGGCGACGGCGGCCGTGCTCGGCGTCGCCCAGGGCGGTTCGCTGGGCCTGGGCCTGGCCTTCATCGTGCTGCGCACCGGCACCGCGGCCGGCGCCGCCCAGCTGGGCGGGATGTCCCAGGCGATCGGCTATCTGGTCGCGGCGGCCGGCCCGGTCGGGGCCGGTGCGCTGCACCAGCTCACCGGCGGCTGGGACGCCACCCTGATCCTGATGCTGGTGCTGGTCCTGGTGGTCGGCGCGGCCGGCTTCGGCGCCGGGCGCAACCGGACCCTGTAGGTCCCGTCCGCCTCACCGCGCCGGCCGCCGGGGGCTCACTCCTCGGCGGCGAGGGTCAGCCCGGCCAGCTTCACCGAGGCCAGCACCGTCGCCCCGACGGTGACCACCAGCAGCAGCGGGATCGCCGCCCCGAAGGAGACGTCGGCACCGATCGCGGCGTCCCCGGCCACCCGCTCGGCGACCGCCCGGCCCCACTGCTGGATGCTCAGGGTCCGGGCGCCCTCGACGAAGTTGCCGATCAGCGACTCCCAGATCAGCGCGTACGCCAGCCCGGCCACCACGGCGTGCCGGGTGATCACGCCGAGCAGCAGGAACAGCGCGCTGTACGCGGCCCCGGCGACCAGCACGGCCACCGTGTAGCCGAGCGCCACGCCGCTCTTGGTGCCGTACAGCACCAGTCCGGCGAGCAGCGTCGGGACGGCGGCGAACACCCAGGTGGTGCCGATCGCGACGGTCAGCTTGGTGGTGATGATCTGCCAGCGCGGCAGCGGCTTGGCGAGCAGGTAGACGATCGAGCCGTCGTCGATCTCGGTGGCGATCACCCCGGTGCCGATCACCAGGCCGAGGATCGGCACCAGGGTGCCGAGGTCCAGCTGGCCGAGGATCTTGATGGTGAGGCTGAGCGAATCGTGGCTCGCCCCGCTGGCGAGGGCCGAGACGACCATCAGCAGGGCCGGGGCCACCAGCAGCAGGATGCCTCGGCGGCGGCCCAGCAGGCCGCGCAGGGTCAGCCTGGCAACGGTGGGGTTCATGGTCGGTCGGCCCCTTCCCGGGCAGTGGTCTGCTTCGTGGTGCCGGTCAGGCGGGCACCGGGTGCTTCGTGGTGCCGGTCATGCGGGCACCAGCCGGTCATGCGGACACCAGGTAGGAGAAGACGCTCTCCAGCGACTCGTCCGCCGGGGACACCGTGTACAGCCGGATGCCGGCCGCCCGGGCGACCCTCGGCAGCAGGGTGGTGAAGCCCTGGAAGTTGACCGCCTCGATCCGCAGCGCCCGCTCCCGCTCGTCCACCTCGATGCCGGTGGTCGAGCCGTCGGCGATCAGCGCGGCGGCGAGTCGGCGGTCGTCGCTGGAGCGGACCAGGTAGCGGTGCGGGCGGTTGGTCATCAGCCGCCGGATCCGCCGGAAGTCGCCCGAGGCGGCGTGCCGTCCGGCCACCACCACCTCGATGTGCCGGGCCAGTTGCTCGACCTCCTCCAGGATGTGGGAGGAGAACAGCACCGTCCGGCCGTCCGCGCCGAAGCGGCGCAGCAGCTCCATCAGCTGCAGCCGCTGGCGCGGGTCCATGCCGTTGAAGGGCTCGTCCAGCAGCAGCACGGCCGGGTCGTGGACCAGTGCCGAGGCCATCTTGACCCGCTGCTTCATGCCCTTGGAGTACGTCCCGGTGCGGCGGTCCTTGGCGTAGGCCATCTCCACCAGGTCCAGGGCGCGCCGCGCGGCGGCACCGGGCTGGGGCAGGCCGTGCAGTTCGGCGTTGGCGAGCACGAACTCCCAGCCGGTCAGGTAGTCGTACATCGACTCCCGTTCCGGGACCAGGCCGATCTGCCGGTACACCTGCTGGTTGCGCCAGATCGGCGCCCCGTCCAGGGTGACCGCGCCGCTGGACGGCGAGAGGAAGCCGCTCATCATGTGGATGAGCGTGGACTTGCCCGCGCCGTTGGGCCCGAGCAGACCGGTGATGCCGGGGCCGATCGACATCGTGATGTCGTTGACCGCGACCACGTTCCCGAACCAGCGGGAGACCTTGTCGATGGTGATGGTGGCCATGCCGGCCTCTCAGACCTCTCGTTGGACGGTGCGGTTAATCAGACGCGGCTGTAGCGCCGCAGCAGGATCCGGTACGCGCCCGCGACCATCGCCACGGCGACGAGGGCGAACACCAGCAGGCCGATCCCGCCCGGGGCGTGGCGGCGGTCGATCCCGTCGCCCAGCCCGAACAGCTCGTTGACCAGCGCCTCCACCAGGCTGTTCGGGGAGATCAGCGACGTCCACTGGACGGAGTCCGAGGGCCGGCCGTAGACGGGGGTGCTGATGCCGACCACGACCGCCGCGACCGTCGAACTCACCGCCAGGTAGCCCATGATGGCGGCCACCCCGAACCCGCGGCGCGGGGTGCTCGCGGCGATCACCAGCGCGACCGCGGTCGGCACCAGGGAGTACAGCACCGCCGCCACCAGGCCGTCGAAGAACTGGCCGGTGTTGTGGCGGAAGTCCATCCCGGCCAGCAGCGCGCCGACGTACAGCACCAGCAACGGGGCCGCCATCAGCAGGAACTGGGCGCAGGCCATGGCGCCGAACTTGGCCCGGACGTAGTCGGCCCGGGTGATCGGGCGGGAGAAGTACAGCGGGACGGTGTGGTGCCGGAGGTCCCGGGAGAGCATCACCGGCGCCTGGGAGGCGAGGAAGATCGACACCACCAGGCTGAGGTTGGAGAGGTAGCCGGCGTACTCGACCGGGAGTTCGGTCCGCTTCAGGTAGACCGCGGCCGCGACGAAGATCATCGCCGGGACGGTGACGACCCCCAGCAGCAGCATCGGCAGCACCTTGGACTTGCCGGAGCGGCCGAGGCCGTAGGCGGCGCGCAGGCTCTGGATGAAGAGCGAGCGGGTGGCGTAGCCGCGGCCGAGGCGGGGCCCGGTGTAGCCGCGGTAGCCGATGTCGTGGATGACGCCGGTGTCGGCGGGCCTGGTGTCAGGAGGCTGCGGCATCGTCCGTACCTCCCTCGTTCGGGTCCGTGAAGAGTTCGGCGACCCGGTGCCGGCGCTGTTCCAACCGGACCAGGCCGAGGCCGAGTTCGGCGACCGTGTCGCGGATGGTGTCGTAGGTGTCCTCGCCGGCCAACCGGACCAGCAGCAGGTGCGTGCCGTCCGCCTGGACCTCCAGGCCGGTGGCCGCGAGCCGGGCGCGGACCTCGGCGCCGGGGTCGGCGACGGCGTCCTCCGGGTGGTCGGTGACCTCGACCGTGAGGACGGCGGTCGCCTCGGTGAAGGAGGCGGTGGAGGAGGAGCGCAGCAGCTGGCCGCCGTCGATGACCACCAGGTGGTCGCAGGTCCGCTCCAGCTCGCCGAGCAGGTGGGTGGTGACCAGCACCGAGATCCCGAAGTCGGTGTGCACCCGGCGGATCAGACCGAGCATCTCGTCCCGGCCGGCCGGGTCGAGGCCGTTGGTCGGCTCGTCCAGCAGCACCAGCTTCGGGTCGTGCACCAGCGCCTGGGCGAGCTTGACCCGCTGCTTCATGCCGGTCGAGTAGCCGCCCATCGGGCGGTACCGCTCCTCGTAGAGGCCGACGTGCCGCAGGGTGTCGGCGGTGCGCTCGCGGGCGGCGGTGGCGGGCAGCCCGGCCATCCGCGCCATGTGCACCACGAACTCGGTCGCCGAGACGTCCGGTGGCAGGCAGTCGTGCTCGGGCATGTAGCCGACCCGCTCGCGGATCTCCGAGCCCCGGGTCGCGATGTCCAGGCCGAGCACCTCGCCGCGGCCGGACGTCGCCGGGGAGAGCCCGAGCAGGATCTTGATCAGGGTGGACTTGCCCGCCCCGTTGGCCCCGACCAGCCCGACGACCCCGGGCTGCACCTCGACGGTGAGCTGGTCGAGGGCGGTGACCCGGGGGAACCTCTTGGTGAGGCCCTCGGTCTTGATGACAGCAGTGGACACCCGTTCAACGTAACGGGCCCGCGCCGCAGGGGCCATGAGCTGGAATGACGAGGCCTTCTACTGCCCGGGTATGACGTCGGGTCGGCGTACCCCTAGGGGACGTCTGCGCCTCCCGAACGGCTCCGGTACCCGTGATGACTCCGGCGGCATCGCGGAAGTTCCCGGCCCGGTACCGGCGTTGGCCCGTTCCGGCGATCGGCGGCCGGCGGTCGGCAGCCGGTGTCCCGGCGGCCGGCGTCCCGCGTCCGGCGGTCGCGGGTGCCGTCAGTGGCCCCAGGTCACGTCGTCGGTGGCCGCCAGCTTGCTCGCGCCGGACGGCGTCGACGGAACGGTCGCGCCGGCGACGGGGCCCGCGGCGGAGAAATTCTGCGATTCCGCGGGCTTCGCCGCGGTGAAGGAATGCGCCATTCCCAGAGCGCCGACGGTGATGACGGCCGCGGTCGCGGTCTTGGCGATTCGAGTCGCGAACATGGACATCTCTTCCCCCTGAATACAGTCGCTTCGATTGCGTCCCGGGCGCCTGCCCGGATTTTCTCCCCGGCCGGTTTTCCCTGCCGATGGCCCCACTCTGCTGGGATTTCAGAACGGGTGAAAGAGGTTCTCGGTGGACGGATCCTGCATCTGCATATCCCGTCCATCGGATCGCAGGAGTGCATTCCAGTGCTGCGGGACCAGAGCCGCGCTGAAGGACACCGCGTCCACCCCGGCGAGCGAGGGGTGCGCGAGGAGCGTGCGGTGACAGACGGCCGACGCGGCCCGCTCCGCGACGGCGAGCGAGGGCGCGGTCAGGTAGAAGCCCACGACCGGACCGCCCTCGGCGTCGTCGTGCGCGCTGACGTGTTCCAGGCCCTCCCCGTCGAGCGCGCACCCCAGGAACAGCTGTGCCGCGTCCGGGGGGAGGGAGGTGCGATCCGGGGCCCGGAGTCGGGCATGCACGAGATACATGCGGCCATCCTCCGGAGCACCCGCCACCGCGGTACAGGCCGGTACCGGGGACTTTTTATGCCACGGCACGAACCGACCAGGGGGTCGGACCCCGGCACGGCCGTGATTCACCCGCTTTGCCCCACCATGTCGCAGCGCCCCCCGTCGCCGCACGTTCCCCTACCGGAGCCTCCGCCGAGGTCGCGGCCTCGGCACCGACGAAGCGGACGTCGAAATCCGGTGCCGAGGCCCTGACCAGGGCCTTCGCATCTTCGTATAGTTCCGTGCACGCGCACGTGCACTAAACCTCCGGGAGCATCGCCATGCTGGAACTGCTGGGACTCGACGCCGAAGCGGAACGCGTCTACCGGGCACTCCTCGCCCACCCCGAGGACGGGGTGGCCGCACTCGCCCAGCGGATCGCGCTGCCCGAGAGCGACCTGCGCGCCTGCCTCGACCGGCTCAGCCGGCTCTCACTGGTCCGGCCCTCGTCCCGGGAGGGCATCGGATTCCGGGCCCTGGACCCCGAAGACGCCATGGAACTGCTGCTGGCCCGCCAGCAGGCCGAACTGGCCGCCCACCAGCAGAAGGTGGAGGCCTCCCGGGCCGCCGCCGCGCAACTCATCGCCGAGTGCTCCTCGATGCGCCCGCGGAGCGCCACCGCCGGGGCCGAGAGCCTGCACGGGCCGGAGGAGATCCGCGACCGGCTGGCCCGGCTGGCCGCCAACACCCGCCACGAGATCATGACGTTCGCGCCCGGCGGGGGCCACAGCATCGAGGACCTCGAAGCCAGCCGCGGCCCCAACGCCGCGCTCCTGGACCGGGGCATCACCATGCGCACCGTCTACCTCGACAGCGTCCGCAACCACCAGCCCACCCTCGACCACATGGACTGGCTGCACCGCCACGGCGGACAGGTCCGCACCGCGCCCACCCTGCCGGTGCGGATGATCATCTCGGACCGCCGCGAGGCCGTCCTCCCGCTCGACACCAACGACGCCCAGACCGGCGCGGTCGTCATCGCCTACGAGGGGCCGATCGCGGCCCTGTGCGCCCTCTTCGAGAGCGTCTGGCAGAGCGCCAACCGACTGGGCACCGCCGTGGAACGCAACATGGACGGACTGACCCGCCAGCACCAGGAGTCCCTCCACCTGCTCCTCCAGGGACTCACCGACGAGGCCATCGCCAAACGCCTCGGCGTCTCCCCGCGCACCGCCCGACGCATCGCCGCCGAACTCCTGGAGGCCCTGGAGGCCCGCAGCCGCTTCCAGGCCGGCGCCCACGCCGTCCAGAACGGCTGGCTCCCCGCCACCCGCATCTGAGCCCCGTCCGACCCTCTCCCCCGAAAGCCGCGTCCCCCCGGGACGCGGCTTTCGTCGTTCCGCGGCCCGTTTTCCCCAGGTCGCGGTGGACGGGATAGGCCACTGCAGAATCCGTCCACCGCAAAGCCCTTCCGGTGCTCCACGGAAAGCGGAACAGTAGAGGCATCGACAGGGGGAACCGGCCGAAATCGGCGAAACCCGGGAATGCCCGGGGAATCCCGGAAAAGCCATCCCCCGCTCCCGCACCGCGACCGAACAAAGGAGGTGAACACAATGATCGACATCCAGGACATCGAGGTCATGGCCGAGGCCCTGACCTGCGGCAGCTACAACAAGGGCTGAAATCGCGCAGGTTGACGCCTGCCGACGAACACAGCCGACCCACCACACCCCAACCAGGAGGTGAACACAATGATCGACATCCAGGACATCGAGGTCATGGCCGAGGCTCTCACCTGCGGCAGCTACAACAAGGGCTGAAATCGCGCAGGTTGACGCCTGCCGACGAACACAGCCGACCCACCACACCCCAACCAGGAGGTGAACACAAG
>NZ_JBEOSV010000091.1:28391-32464 GCF_040303245.1 Kitasatospora sp. NPDC096077
CAATGATCGACATCCAGGACATCGAGGTCATGGCCGAGGCCCTGACCTGCGGCAGCTACAACAAGGGCTGAGTCATCGGGTGGGCGCGCCCCGGAAACGGGGCGCGCCCCCGCCGTCCCCGGAAGCAGGTGGAGAGAAAGAAATGCAAGCGACAGTTCTGCCGGTCCGCGACGACCTGCTCCGCGTGGGCGGGTCGTTCACCCCGGGATTCCTCGACCCGGACCCGTCCCGGCGGCTCGCCATCGTCGGCGAGAACCCCTTCCTGGAATTCGGGTTCAACGAGTGGCGGAAATGGGAGGGCCTCGACGGGGTGCCGGAGGTCCCGGAGTTCTCCCTGCACCTGGGGCGCACCGCGATCTGCGAGGGCCCGCGGGAGCAGGCCCGCTACATCGACTACGTGATGGACCAGTCGGCCACCCGCCGCAACAAGCCGACCTCCATCGGGGTCCACGTCACCGGCGACCGGGCCCTGGGCGGCGGTTCGTTCGGACTCCACTCGTACTTCACCGGCACCAAGGAGGAGGAGGACCGCGCCGTCCGCTTCCTCACCGACCTCCACCGGACCTCGGGCCTGCCCGTCTGGGTGGAGAACGCCAACTGCTACTCCGCCTCCGCCCGGGGCATCCTGGACGCCTGGCAGGCGGTGACCCGCATCTGCGAGAACACCGGCACCGGCCTCATCGTCGACCTGGCCCACCTCTACATCGACGCCGTCAACTGCGGTGTCCCCGTGGAGGTCCTGCTCGGCGCGATCCCGTGGTCCCAGGTGGTCGAACTGCACCTGTCGGGCATCCGCACGGGACGGGACGGCACCCTCCACGACGGCCACTCCGTGGCGGTCCACGAAGGCGTGTGGTCGCTGCTGGACACCGTGCTGGACCAACGGCTGCTCACGGACACCCAGCCCGTCACCGTGATCGTCGAGCACGCGGACCTCACCTGGACGGACCGGCCCGACCAGTACTACGCCGACTTCGCCCGGGCGGCATCGGCCCTGGAGCGGCACCGGGCGGCGGGAGCCGCGGGAGCCGGGGAGAAGGAGCCGCACGACTACGGCGTCCCCTACTGCCGCGCCTACCTCCGCCAGCTGTGCAAGGGCTGGATCCCGGGCCTCGCGGAGGCCTCCGAACAGCGCGGCCTGTCCTACGTCGACCTGTTCGACCGGTGGGTGGACGACGTCCGCGGCCGCGGCAAGCGCATCGTCCTCAACCTCGACGAGATCCCGCCGGCCGAACGCCCCGGCGCGGTCAGCGCCCCCCAGGACCTGCTGGCCTACGCCAAGGAGGCGCTGCGCTGATGCTGATCGGTGTCAATGTGACCTCGCCGGACACCCTGGAGATGGCCTGCGGGCTGCGCGACTCCGGTCACGTCGACTTCGTCGAGGTCCTGATCGACGGCTTCGCCCACCTCGACCCGAAGGAGTTCCGCCGCACGGTCGGTGACCTCCCGGTCGGCTGCCACATCATGCTCTCCCGGTTCCTCGACCCGGACCGGGCGCGCCTCGACCACTACCTGGACCTGGTGAACCGGTGGCAGGCGGACTGCGGCCTGCTCTACGTCAGCGACCACATCGCCCACTTCTCCCACAACGGCCAGCCGCTGTCCCTGGCCATGGAGGTGGACTACCACGCCTGGCAGCCGGTGATCGACTCCGTGCGCGCCTGGCAGGAGGAGCTCGGCACCGTCCTCGCCGTGGAGAACTTCCCCTCGCAGGCCCCCTCCGACATCCCCCAGGCCCGCGCCTACGCCGAACTCGTCGAGGCCACCGGCTGCGAGGTCCTCATGGACGTGTCCAACGCGGTGGTCGCCCAGCTCAACACCGGGCAGCCCGCCGCCGCGTGGGCCGACGTGCCGGGCGTGGGCCGCCGGTTCCACCTGGCCGGCTACAGCCCCTCCCCGACCTCCGACTCGCTCGTCATCGACAGCCACGACTCCCCCGTCAGCGACGACACCCTCGCGCTGGTCGCGACGTTCGCCGGCCGCGCCGCACCGGACGCCACGCTCGTCGTCGAACGCGACGCCAACCACGACCTGGACGAATGGAGAACGGACCTTGACCGCACCCGCGCCGCAGTCGTCGCGGCTCGACGCCTGCATCAGCCCCACCGCGCGTGACTCCCTCGCCCCGGGCTCCCGTGACCGGCTGATCGCCCAGGAATCGCTCCGCATCCGCTGGCACCAGCTCTTCGACCGCATCCCGCGGCTGGCCGAACGTCTGCCGGACACCACCGACCTCTACGAGGCCTTCCTCGACTGGGCGGTGGCCGCGGGGCGCCGGCTGGACTGGCGCATGCACCTGCACTTCCTCGAATTCCTGGACGGCCGGGGCATCGCCCTCCGACCGCAGGACCACGTCGAACTGCTCGCGGCCTCGGCCGCCCGCTGGTTCGCCTCACCGGAGCACCGGCACCGCGGCCTGGCCCTCACCACCGGGACCACCGCCCCCAAGGTCGTCGTGGCGCTCAAGGGGCGCATCCCCCTGGAGCGCGGCCGGGTGAAGCTCGCCGAGGTGCCGGGGCTGGACCCGGCACCGGGCATCCGGTGGTCGCTGTCCCGTTCCGGCGACTTCGCCGTCCTCACCTGGAGCCCGCTGTGACCGGCGCGACCGCCCCCACCCCGGCACTGGGCCGACGCGTCCTCGCCCTGATGGGCCCGATGATGGTGGCGTCCGTCATGGGCCAGGCCATCGCCCAGACCGACCTGTGGGTGATCAGCACCCTGGGCGAGCAGGCCGTGGCAGCCGCCGCCCTGCCGCAGCGGCTGCTCCTGCTCGACTCGATCACCGCCATGGCGATGGGCCCCGTCGTCGGGCTGTCCGTGGCCGGGGCCCGGTCCGCGCACGCCCGCCGGCGGGCGGTGCAGGGCGGGCTGGTCGGTGCCGCGGCCGCCGGGCTGCTGGTCGCGGCGATCGGCCTGGCCGTGCTGCCGTACCTGGTGGACACCCTGCCCGCCGCACCGGGCATCCGCGACGACACCCGGTCGGCCCTGTTCTGGCTGCTGGCGGCCGCCCCGGTCCGCCTCGCCCAGTTCGTGGGCGCCATGGCCCTCTTCGCGCTCCGGCGCTCGCGCCCGCTGCTCACCCTGTACGGCGTGGCCGTCGTCGCCAACGCCGCACTCGACTGGTTCCTCGTGCACGGGGCCGGACTGGGCTTCGCCGGCGCCTACGCCGCGACCTCCGCCATCGCCGCCCTCGAATGCGCCGTCACCGTCTGGCTGTTGCGTGACCACCTGTCCCGCTCCCTCCGGCTCCGCGACAGCGCCCGCTGGCTGCGCCAGGTGGCGCGCACCATGCTCACCGAGTGGGGGCACATGCTCTCGGTGATCGGCTTCGACCTGCTGCTGGTCCTCGCACTGACCCTCAGGGCCTCGTGGGACGACCGGCTCGCCGCGTTCTCCGCCGGGGCCGTCCTCACCGCGACGCTGCACATCCCGATCACGGCCATGGTCAACGCGACCGGCATGGTCTGCACGGACGCGGCCCCCTCCGCACGGGACTGGCGGAACCTGCGCGGCGGCGTGCTGGCCGTGTCCGCGACCGTCGGCGCCCTCGTCGCGGGCGCGGCCTGGACGGTGCTGCCGGGGTTCTACGGCCTGCACGGCACGGCCGCGACCTGGTTCACCTGGCTGATGGTCGCCCAGGCCGCCGCCCTCCCCCTCCGCCTCCTGGCCGCCACCGCCGAAGGCCGGCACAAGGCCGCCGACCGCTTCGGGGTGGTGCTGCGCCTGCGGCTGCTCCAGGAGTTCGGCATCGCCCTGCCGGTCTTCCTCGCGGGCCTGCTGACGGACAACGCGGTCCTCGCCTGGTCGGGCATCGTGCTGGGCTGCGCGGTCAACTACCGGCTGCTCCGGGCCCCCGCGCCCCGCCGCCCACCGGGCCTGCCCTTCGGCGTCCGGCCCGCCGACCGGGCCGGCGGGAAGAGCCTGAGCCCTTCCTGAGCCCCACGGCGGCGGGCCCGCCGCTCAGTCGCATGCCTCCGGCTAGGTCCTGTCCGGCCGATCTTGGCGGATCAGCGCGCGGCGTTGGGCGCCCGGCTGGGCGTGCGCCCGAGTCGGCCTCGTACTGGACGTACTTG
>NZ_JBEOSV010000092.1:0-31089 GCF_040303245.1 Kitasatospora sp. NPDC096077
GCGCCGCGGCCGGTGCCGACCAGCAGTGCGGTCGGGGTGGCCAGGCCGAGGGCGCACGGGCAGGCGATGATCAGCACGGCCACGGCGGCGGTGAAGGCGGCCGTCCAGCCCTCGCCGGTGCCCAGCCAGTAGCCGAGGGTGGCCACCGCGAGGGTGATCACGGTCGGCACGAAGACCGCGGAGATCCGGTCGGCCAGCCGCTGGGCGGCGGCCTTGCCGTTCTGGGCGTCCTCGACCAGCCGGGCCATCCGGGACAGCTGGGTGTCCGCGCCGACCCGGGTCGCCTCGACCACCAGCCGGCCGCCCGCGTTGACGGTCGCCCCGGTGACCGCGTCGCCGACCCCGACCTCGACCGGCACGGACTCGCCGGTGAGCATCGAGGCGTCCACCGCGGAGGCGCCCTCGACCACGACGCCGTCGGTGGCGACCTTCTCGCCGGGACGGACCACGAAGCGGTCGCCCACGGCCAGTTCGGCAATCGGGATCCGCACCTCGGTTCCCGCCCGTCGCCCACCACCGCCCTGGTCCGAGGACGCTTCGCGCCCGCCCCCCTCGTTGCGCAGCACCGTCACGTCCTTGGCGCCCAGTTCCAGCAGCGCCTTGAGGGCGGCGCCGGCGGTGCGCTTGGAGCGGGCCTCGAAGTAGCGCCCGGCCAGGATGAAGGCGGTGACGCCGGCCGCCGCCTCCAGGTAGATGTTGGACGCGCCGTCGCTGCGGGCGATGGTGAGCTCGAAGCCGTGCCGCATCCCCGGCATCCCGGCGTCGCCGAAGAACAGTGCCCACAGTGACCAGAGGAACGCGGCGCCCGTCCCGAGCGAGACCAGGGTGTCCATCGTCGCGGCGCCGTGCCGGGCGTTGGTGAACGCGGCCTTGTGGAACGGCCAGGCGGCGTACGTGACGACCGGGGCGGCGAGGGTCAGCGAGAGCCACTGCCAGTTGTCGAACTGCAGGGCGGGCACCATCGCCATCGCGATCACCGGTACGGCCAACGCGACGGCGGTGAACAGCCGTTGGCGCAGCGGCGCCAGTTCGTCGGCGGGCTCGGCGGGCTCGGCACCGGCCTCGGTCACCGGGGGCTCGGGCAGCGCGGCGGTGTAGCCGGTGGCCTCGACGGTGGCGATCAGGTCGGCGACCTCCACCTCGCCGTCGAAGCTGACCTTCGCCTTCTCGGTGGCGTAGTTGACGGTGGCCGAGACGCCGTCCATCCGGTTGAGCTTCTTCTCGATGCGGGCCGCGCACGAGGCGCAGGTCATTCCGCCGATCGAGAGTTCCACCTCCGTGGAGGCGGGCGCCTGGGTGGTCATCGTTGCTCCTCGTGACAGTCGGTACGTGCGAGGTAGGTGCGGAGTACTCCTGCGGGGTGCTCGTGCGGCCGGGCCGTCATACCTAGGAGGGGTATCGGCGGTGCCGAGTTCATTTATACCCATGGGGGGTATCGAACGCAAGGGCTTCCGGATACCCCAGGTCGGTATTTTTCCGGGTGGCGATCCGCTTGACTCAGTACCCCCATGGGGTATTCGCCCGGGGCGTCCACTCCAGGCCACCGCCCGGCTCATGCGGGCCCGAACCCACCCACCGCTGATCGAGGAGAACCCGCCGTGAACACCGCCCTGCGCCTCACCGCCTTCACCGCCGCCGAGCACTGGCACTGAGCAGCAGCACTGAGCAGCGGCCCGAAACGGGCGGTGCCGGGCGGTCCCCCGTGAGGGACCGCCCGGCACCACTCGTACTCTCCCCTCCTACGCCCCGCTCAGCGGAACGCGGCGACGTTGCGGGCGACCCAGTCCGCGAAGGGGCGCGGGGCGCGGCCGAGGACCCGCTCGACGTCCGGGCTGACGCGCAGTTCGGCCGGGCTCGGGGAGCCGAGGATGTCCAGGGTGTCGTCGGCCAGCTCCACCGGCAGGGTCCGGGCCATCGCCGCCCGGGCCTCCTCCCGGGTGAGCTCGTGGAACCCCACCGGGGTACCGAGCGCGGCGGCGAGGGCGGCCGTCTGCCCGCGCGGGGTGATCACCTCCGGACCGGTCAGCTCGTACACCCCGCCGACGTGCCGGTCCTCCAGCAGGCAGGCCGCCGCGACCTCGGCGATGTCCGCCGGGTCGACGATCGGCACCCCGACGTCGCCGAAGGGGGCGGCGACGACCCGATCGGTCCGCACGGACTCAGCCCACCACAGGGCGTTGGAGGCGAAACCCCCCGGCCGCAGCACGGCCCACTCCGGGACGGACTCCTGCAGCGCGTCCTCCAGCGCCCGCATCGCGACCCGCGTCGGACCGTACGGCCGGGTCACCACCCCCTGGGTGGAGAGCAGCACGACCCGGCGGACCCCGGCCGCCGCCGCCTCGCGGATCAGCGCCTCCGGACCGCTCCCGGGGGCGTGGAGGTCACCGGACAGCAGCAGGAACAGCGCCTTCGCCCCCTCCAGGACGGGCCCGAGCCCGCCCGGCGCGGCGAGGTCGGCCACCACGTGACGGACGCCCTCCGGCACCTCCGCCGAGTGCCGCGACACCGCCGTCACCTGCTCCCCCGCCTCGGCCAGCGCCCGCGTCAACGGCCGGCCGATGTTCCCGGTCGCCCCGGTCACCACGATCATGATCAGCTCCTCGCCTCGATCTCCCTTGCGTGGCCGTCACGTTAGGAGCGGAAGCCCATCCTTGGTAAGGACGTACCTACAGGTAAGCTCATGACATGACGGAAGGTTCGCAGCGCATCCGGGTCGCGACCGGGAGCCGGTATGACGTGCTTCACACCGACTGCCCCGCGCGCGACATGGTCGACCACGTGACCAGCAGGTGGGGCATCTGGGTGCTGATCTCCCTGCGCGGCAACGACCTGCGCTACTACGAACTGCGCGAGAGCATCCAGGGCGTCAGCGAGAAGATGCTCGCCCAGACCCTGCGCACCCTGGTCGACGACGGCCTGGTCCGACGGCACGTCGAACCCACCATGCCGCCCCAGGTCAGCTACGGACTCACCGAGTTCGGCCACGAGATCGGCGAATCCCTGACCGAGCTCTTCGACCGCATCACCCAGCGGCTCTCCCTGCCCGCCACGGGCTGACCACCGTTGCACGGCACCCTCACCGACCTCGCCCGCTGCCTCTGGGGCGATGAATCGGCGCGACAGAGCGCCGCACAGCCCTTCCGCGTACCGACCCCCGGCGCACCCGCACCACCGTGACCGTCAGCCCCGGTCCCCCCGGAGCCGTCCGATGCCCTGCGCCACGAGGGGCCACCAGAGCGGGAGATGGGCGGGCGGGAGCTGCCACAGCTGGACCCGCTGGTGGGCGTAGGTGACGGAATGCGAGGTGCCCCAGGCGCCCGAGCCGCTGCCCCAGCTGTCCGTCGACTCGTGGAGGACCCCGGCCCACCGGAGCCAGACGAGGGGTTGGAGCCCGGTGGCGGGCGGGCGGACCGTCAGGTCGGTGTCGGTGTACTGCTCGGTGGTCTCGGTGTGCCAGGAGGAACCGTCACCGTAGGTGGTGCTGTGGGCCGTGGTGTCCCGCCGGATCGCGACCGCGTGCACCTGGTAGACGCCCGAGGCGACGCTCAGCACCACGGTCCAGACCAGACCGACGCAGACCAGCGCGACGACCGCCAGCCAGAAGGGGGCGCCCCAGCCCCGCACCAGCCGGAACCCGTGCACCGGCACCCAGAACACGATGACCGCCGCGACCCGCGTGAGCGGCCGCGCCAGGAAGGCCAGGACGACGTACCCGGCCCAGCCGGGAGGCGCCGACCAACGGGGCAACTCACCCGCCAGGAAACGGCCGTAGCGCGAGAGCGCGAAGGTCGCCACCAGGAAGACGCCGAACACCGCCAGCACCGGATCCGGCCGAACCACGTCGGGCCGGACACTGCCCAGCCACCCGGCCGCGCCCGCGATCAGCAACCCTCGCAGGTAGTTGGCCGCCACCAGCTGCACCCCACCACGCCCGGGAGGGCGCCGCATCGGCACGGGGGCGAACCACCACACCAGCACGCCGGCACCCAGCGCGATCCCGAGCCAGTCGGGCGTGGACCCGCGGAACCGGCCGTACAGCAGCAGCGCCAGAAAGCCGAGTTGGGCGAACGAGCCGAGCATGCCGAACCGACGGAGCAGCCACCCGAGCCGCGGAGATTCGATCAGCGCCATCTCGTCATCTCCCCCGAGAGTTTGACGGCACGTCATATCATGCCCGCCGATGAGGGCACCGAGGAAGATGTCGGGCGGTCCGCAACGGAGCCACCCGGCAGAGGACCCCAGCGGCCCCACACCCACTCTCCCCGCGCGATGCATGGACGGCCCTCATCACCGCCCTCAAAAGCGGCGAACTCCCCACCACCTGAGAGCCCTTGCGCGAGAAGTCGGCCGGGCCGACTTCTCGCGCGGGTGCGCTCAGTGGTGGCCGTGGTGGTCGTGGTCCGGGTGGTCCTCTGCTGGCGGGGGGCCGCCCATCATCCGGAGCATCGCCGGGCCGCCGGTGCGGAGGAAGCGGATGACCAGGCCCAGGGCCAGCAGCAGGAAGGCGAGGTTGAGCCAGGTGGTGTAGTTCCACGTGATGCCCGCCATCGGGATCTCGGCGGCGCGCTGGTTCGGGACCAGGCCGAGGCCGCCGAACAGGAACTCGACGACGTAGCCGGCGACGACCATCGCCGCGTAGAACGTCCCGAGCAGGAACAGGGCCATCCTCCCGCCGTAGTACTTCCGGTAGATGGTGAGGATCGGGAGGATCAGCAGGTCGGCGAAGATGAACGCGACCACACCGCCGAAGCTGATCCCGCCCTTCCACAGCACCACCGCCAGCGGCACGTTGCCGATCGAGCAGACGAACGAGGCGATGGCCACCAGCGGCCCGATCAGCGGGCCCCAGAGCTTCCCGGCCAGCGGGTGGTCGGCGAAGAAGAAGGCCTGCCAGAAGGAGTCCGGGACCCAGGCGGCGATCGCGCCCGCGATCAGCAGGCCGATCACCAGGTCCTTGAGGATCGCCGCCCACTCCATCACGAAGACGTGCGAGACGGAGGTGAGGCCGCGCGGCGAGAGCAGCCGGCGGAGGAAGGATCCGGGGCCGGTCACGGACATGTCCATCGCCGCGTGCCCCTCCATCGAGCCCGCCCGTCCGTACGACGCCTGTGCGCGGGCTTCGGCGAGCAGCCGGTCGCGCAGGAACAGCCGGAACAGCACCGCGAGCAGCAGGATCATCACCGGCCCGCCGACGAACTCCGCCGCCGTGAACTGCCAGCCCAGCAACAGGGCCAGGATCACGCCGAGTTCGACCACCAGGTTGGTGGAGGCGATCTCGAAGGCCATCGCCGCCGTGAAGTCCGCTCCCTTGCGGAACAGCGACCGCGCCAGGGCGACCGCCGCGTAGGAGCAGGAGCTGGACGCGGCTCCCAGCGCCGCCGCGACGGCCAGCGTCCGCGGCCGGTCGTCGCCGAGCAGCCGCGCCACCGTCGACTTGTGGACCACCGCTTGGACGACGGCCGAGAGCAGGAAGCCGAGGATCAGCGCCCAGGTGATCTCCCAGGTCATCGATCCGGCGATGGACAGCGCGTGCAGGATCGCGTGCATGAGCGGTCGGCCCTCCTCGGTCCCCGCAGTCCCCGAAGTCCCCGAAGTCCCGCAGTCCCCTCGGTCCCCGGTTCCGCGCGACCATATACCCATCCAGGGTATTCAGGAAGCACGGCGCGCCGCCGCTCCGCAGCGGTGACCGTCCTCAGCTCCCGGGCCCGGCCAGGGTGCGGTGGACGGCGGCCCGGATGCCCGGCTCCAGGTGGCGCGCCCAAGGCGGGTCCTGCTCGTCGCGCCGGCGGGCACAGCAGGCGAGGGCGTGGGCGAACTGCTCGGGGGTGAGGTAGCCGAGGCGGTGGACGGTGTCGGCGCGGGACGCGCCGTTGAGCATCCGGCTGGTCAGGTCGCCCATCGGCAGGACGGAGTAGCCGCGACCGGCGGTGGCGTAGCTGTGGGCGGCGTTGGCGGTGAGGACGCCCATACCGAGGTAGACGGTGACCAGGTCGGTCAGCTTCTCCTTGTCGGAGCGGCTCCACGGGGCGCGCAGGCGTCCTTCGCCGGTCAACCGTAGGTGGCCGAGTTCGTGGGCGATGATCCCGGCGAGATCGGCGGGGCGTTCGACGTACTCCAGGTCGATTTCGATGACGTCCCGCCCGTCGGACCGGTAGTAGCGCCCGACCGTCCGGCTCCTGCCGTCGCGGCCCGGGTCCAGGCCGCCGGGGGCGAACACCCGGAGGTCGACGTTCCTGGTGTCGGCACCCATCACGGCGCCGACCCGGTCGACCAACTCCAGGATGCGGGCCCGCTGGTAGCGCCCGGTGAGGGTGGTGAGGTCGCTCGGCAGAAAGTCGGCGGTCGGCACGGCGAAATCGCGCCGGACGGCCTGCTCACCGAACTCGGCCGCGCACCAGCGGAGGCACTTCTCCACCCACGACCGGCCCTTGGCGGCCGCGCGGTCGTCGTCGCCGTCACCGTCCCAGCCGGACACCGAACCGGCCGTCCGCAGCCAGGGCTTGACCCCGTCGAGGTCGATCGCGCCCGGAGCGCGCCGTTCGGGCCGCTCACCACCGAAGAACCATGACATGCCGGCCGTCCCCCCGTGCGATTCCGGTACTCCCCTACCGGCCACTGTAAGCCGGGAGTTGGACAGGGTCCGGGCGGGCCGGGTCGCGGGGGGCGGCCGTCGTGCGCTCCCCGGTCAGCGGCGGCTGCCGACGAGCGGTCGGGCCGGGGTGCGGTCCAGCCCGAGGTTGCGGTGGATCTCCAGGGCGGCGGTGGAGCGGTTCAGGGTGATGAAGTGCAGGCCGGGCGCCCCCTCGCGGAGCAGGTGTTCGGCCATCCGGGTCGCGTGCTCGACGCCGATCCGGTGCGCGGCCGCGCGGTCGTCGCGGGCGGCCTCCAGCCGACGGGCCAGGTCGGCCGGGAAGGAGGCGCCGCTGAGTTCGGCGAAGCGGGCGATCTGGCGCATGTCGGTGGCGGGCATGATCTCCGGGATGACCGGGGTGTCGCAGCCCGCCGCGGCGAGTCGGTCGCGCAGCCGCAGGTAGTGCTCGACCTGGAAGAACATCTGGGTGAGGGCGTAGTCGGCGCCCGCCCGGCACTTGGCGGTGAAGTGCCGGATGTCGTCCTCCCAGTCCGTCGAGCGCGGGTGGCGTTCGGGGAAGGCGGCCACGCCGACGGTGAAGGCCCCGCACTCCTTGACCATCCGCACCAACTCGGCGGCGTGGCTGAGTCCTCGGGGGTGCGGCCGCCAGTCGCCGTTGGGGTTGCCGGGCGGGTCGCCGCGCAGTGCGAGCACGTCGCGGATCCCGACGTCCGCGTAGCGCCGCAGCACGGCCTGGAGTTCGGCGGTGGAGTGGCCGACGGCGGTCAGGTGGGCGACCGGGCGCAGGGTGGTCTGTGCGGCGATCCGTTCGGTGGTCCCGATGGTGCGGTCGCGCGAGGAGCCGCCGGCGCCGTAGGTGACCGAGACGAAGGTCGGCGCGACCGCCTCCACCCGCCGGATCGCCGCCCACAGGGCGCGTTCGCCGGCCTCGTCCTTGGCCGGGAAGAACTCGAAGGAGTACGTCCGCTCGCCCGCGGCGAGGATCTCGCGCAGCCCGCGGGGGCCGCGCCGGAGGGTGTGGTCCATGGGTGTCACCTCGTGTGGTGGGGTACGCCGGCCGCCGACCGGGCCGATCGGCCCATCCTGCTCGTGGAGCGCAACAGGACTGCCAGCAAAGGGACTCAAGGCTCGGAAGGGCGCCACCCCAGTCCTTCCAGGTACCCTAGGGGGGTATGGTATGTTCATAGGAAAGCAGCCGCCCGGGGCAGACTCCGGAAGGCGCCGTACGCCCTGACGACAGGAGCACACCATGAGCGAGACCACCGTCACCGTCGAGTCGTCCGCCGCCGAGGCCGAGGCCGACGGCGGCTCCTGCTGCGGCTCGTGCAGCACCGGCGCCGCCCAGGCCCCCGCCACCACCGCCGCCGAGCGCGCGGTCTTCCAGGTGAAGGGCATGACCTGCGGCCACTGCGTCGGCTCGGTGACCGCCGAGCTGCGGAAGGTCGCCGGCGTCACCGAGGTCGCGGTCGACCTCGCCACCGGTCGGGTCACCGTGGACAGCACCGCCCCGCTGGCCGACGCCGACGTCGCCGCCGCGATCGACGAGGCCGGATACGACCTGGTCGGCCGCCTGGCCGGCTGAGCCCCCGTCGGCCCGGACGCCCGCCCCCCTGCCCCTCGCCGCCCTGCCGTCCGGGCCGACTCCCGCCCCACCGTGCCCCGGTAGAGTGAGGAAGCTCCTCACCGCACAGGAACCGGAGACGGCCATGGCCAGCTACAGCGCCCACAAGGACGACTTCCTCAAGCGGCTGCGCCGCATCGAGGGCCAGATCCGCGGCCTGCAGCGCATGGTCGAGCACGACACCTACTGCATAGACGTCCTCACCCAGGTCTCCGCCGTCAGCCGCGCGCTCCAGTCCTTCGCCCTGCAACTCCTGGACGAGCACATCGAATGCTGCGTCCGCGACGCCATCACCGAGGGCGGCCAGGAGTCCAATGCCAGGGTCCGCGAGGCCAATCAGGCCATCGCCCGCCTGGTCCGCTCCTGAAGGCCGGCCTCGGAGGTCCCGTGCGTTTACGGGGTAGGGGTATCCGCCAGGCCGCTCAGACCCGGTCGAGCGGTCGGTGCGGCCCGGCCGGCAGTTCCACGGTGATCGGGTCGCCGGGCCGCACCGGCCCGCCCGTCCGGACCACGCCCATGATCCCGGCGCGCCGCACGACGGTGCCGTCCGCCGCCCGGTGGACGACCTGCTTCAGCAGCCCCGGCCGGTAGTCGTCGATCTGCAGGCAGGGGTTGCGCAGGCCGGTGACCTCCACCTCGGCCTCCGGCCCGATCCGCAGCACCGCGCCGACCGGCAGCCCGAGCAGGTCGACGCCCTCGGTGGTGATGTTCTCGCCGAGCGCGCCCGGCGCCACGTCGAAGCCCAATCCGTCGAGCTCGGTGAGCAGTTCGCGGTGGATCAGGTGGACCTGGCGCAGGTTGGGCACGGTCGGGTCCTTCGCGACCCGCGAGCGGTGCCGGACCGTCACCCCGGCGTGCACGTCGCCCTCCACCCCGAGCCCGGCGAGCAGCGTGATGCCCGTCCGGTTCGGCTTGCTGAACGAGTACTCGGCGTTGCTGCTGACCGCCACCACGGTGCCGTTCATCCGCGACGACCCCTTCCCCGGACTTCCCTGGACTTCCCCGGACTTCCCTCGATCCCGCGTTCGACCGCTGTCGACCCTATCCCGCCACCGGAACCCGGAGCAGCGGCAGGACGATCTCGTCCAGCACCTCACCGACCACCCGGTCCGAGGGCACCTCTCCGTCGATCATGAAGGCGTCGCGCAGCAGGTCCAGCGGCAGCGTCACCACCCGCGGGGTGATCCGGGCCGGGTCGATCTCGCCGCGCTCGGCGGCCCGGCGCAGGATCCGGTCCAGGGTCTCCACCGGCCCCTCGTGGGTGAGCCCGGCGCGGAACACGCAGCGCAGTTCGGGGTCGCGCATCAGGTCGAGCAGGAAGCCGTGGACGCCCTCGACCGGCAGGTCGTCGAAGCGGTGCAGCAGGCGGCCGAGGAACTGCGACAGGTCGGTGCGCAGGTCGCCGGTGTCCGGCGGCTCGCGGTAGTCGGGGGCGTTGCGGCCGAGGGCGGCCATCACCAGTTCGACCCGGTTCGGCCAACGGCGGTAGAGCACCGGCTTGCTGGTGCGGGCACGGGTGGCGACGGCGTCCATGGTGAGCCGGGCGTAGCCGTGTTCGGTCAGTTCGGCCCAGACGGCGTCGAGGATCGCCTGCTCCAGTTCGTCCCCGCGCCGCCGCGGGGCGCCCGTTCTTCCGCTCGTCACCGGCTCCGGCACCCCGACCTTCGTAGATACGTTGCGTTTCTTACGGAGGCCAGTCTACAGTCGGAGACAGGAAACGCGCCGTATCTTACGGCCGTACGGACAGGGGAGGTCCGCCATGCGCGCCGCACTCAGCGACGACTTCACCAGCACGCCCGCCACACCCACCACACCCGCCACGGACGTCCTGGTGGTCGGCGCCGGCCCGGTGGGCCTGGTGCTCGCCATCGGGCTGGCCCGGGCCGGGGTCGACTGCCGGATCATCGAGCGGGACGGGGAGTTCCGCACCGCCGGCGTCCGCGGCAAGGGCGTCAACCCGCGCACCCTGGAGGTGTTCGACGACCTCGGCGTGGTCGAGCCGGTCCTCGCCCGCGGGGCGTTCCTCGGGATCCGCACCTACCAGGGCACCCGGCCGGTCGAGCAGGTCGAGCCCGCGGCGATCAACCGGCCGACCCCGGACCGCCCGTACGCCGGGATGCTGCTGATCGCCCAGCACCAGACCGAGGCCGTGCTGCGCGACCGGCTCGCCGACCACGGCCTCAAGGTGGAGACCGGCACCGAACTGGTCGACTACGCCGAGGACGCCGACGGCGTGCTGGCCGTCCTCCGGCAGGACGGCCGGACGACGACGCTGCGCGCCCGCTACCTGATCGGCTGCGACGGCGGCCGCAGCACCGTCCGCAAGCTGGCCGGCATCCCCTTCCTCGGCGAGACCTGGGAGGAGGAACGTTTCATCATGGCCTCGATGGACCTGGACGGCCTCGACACCGAGCACCTGCACATCTGGAACCACCCCACGTTCGGCGCCGGCGCCATGACGCTCGTCCCGATGCGCCAGGACGACAAGTGGGCCGTGCACGCCGCCGTCGAACCGGACGAGCACGGCGACCTGCCCGCGCCCACCCTGGACACCTTCCGCCGGCTCTTCGCCGAACGGGCCGGACTGCCCGGGGTCCGGATGCACGAACCGATCTGGTCCACCGTCTGGCGCCCCACCGTCCGTCAGGTCGAGCGCTACCGCGACGGCCGGGTGCTGCTCGCCGGGGACGCCGCCCACTGCCAGTCCGCGGCGGGCGGCCAGGGCATGAACACCGGCATCCAGGACGCCCACAACCTCGCCTGGAAGCTGGCCGCCGTGCTGCGCGGCGCCCCCGAGGGCCTGCTCGACAGCTACCAGGAGGAGCGGCTGCCGGTCGCCCGGGCGAGCCTCGCCGCGACCGCCGTCCACCACAAGGCGGCCTTCGGCGGCAGCGCGGACGGCGCCGGCGTGCTGACCGCCCAGTTCCGCACCATGGAGGTCCAGGGCCTCGACCTCACCGGGCTCGCCCTCGATCACCGCGGCGGGCCGCTCGGCCGCAACCTGGACGCCGCGACCGGCGTCCGGGCCGGCGACCGGGCCCCGGACGCGCCCTGCACCACCGCGGACGGCACGCCCACCCGGCTGTTCGACCTGTTCCGCGGGCCGCACTTCACCCTGCTGGCCTTCGGCACCGTCCCGGACGGGCTCACCGACCTCCCGGGGGTTCGGGTGGCCGCCGTCCACGACCCCGACGGCCACGCCACCCGCGCCTACGGGCTGCGCGGCGACGCCGTGGTGCTGGTCCGCCCGGACGGCTACGTCTCGCTCACCGGGGCCACCGTCGACCGCGCCACGCTCGCCGAGCACCTGCGGGGCTTCGCCCTCTGACGGCGCCGACGCCCTGACGGGAACCGACCGAACCGACCGAACCGACCGAACCGACCGAACCGGGCGGCCCGGGCGATCAGCCCCGGGCCGCCCGCCCGGCGGCACCGGCGGCACCGGCGACACCGATGCCGACTTCGGCATCGGCATCGGCATCGGCATCGGCGAGCCAGAAGTACACCGGCGGGAGCCCGAGTTCGATCCCCATCAGCACCAGCTGGAACCAGTGCGGCCGCCCGTCCACCGCGAGGCCCAGCACCCGGCCGAGGCCGCCCAGCAGCATCACCCCGGCCAGCCCGCGCACCGCCCACCCGGGCACCGGCGTCTGCCGGACGGCCCAGATCCAGGCCGCGCCGTAGCCGGCGAAGACCGCCCCCATGAAGCGGCCGAAGCTGTCCACCGTCGGGCCGGGGTCCGCGATCCCGGGCAGGGCGAGCGCCCCGGCCAGCAGGTGTTCGAAGCCGATCGCCACGCAGGCGACCCCCATCGTCCACGCGAGCGCCCGCAGGGCCTTCGCCCGCGCCGTCTTCCCTGTCCTCACCATGGGCCCTGTCCTCACCATGAGCCGACCACCCCGTCGATCGCCAGGTGCTAGTAGACACGCGTCTACCAACGCTGTCACCACGCTAGCGCCCACTGGTAGACACGTGTCAAGTAGCCTGTCCGGCATGCCAGTCCACGAACGCCGCCGACGCCTCTCCCCCGACGAGCGCCGCGCCCAGCTGCTCGCCGTCGGCGCCCTGGCCTTCGCCGCCCGGCCGTACGAGGAGGTGCTGATGGAGGAGGTCGCCGAGCAGGCCGGGGTCTCCCGCGCCCTGCTCTACCGGCACTTCGGCAGCAAGCACGAGCTGTTCGCGGCGGTCCACCGGAAGGCCTCGGACGACCTGCTGGCCCGCACCCGGTTCGACCCGGCGGACACCCTGGTCGAGCAGCTGATCGAGGGCATGGACGCCCACCTCGACCATTTCGTCGCCAACCGGCACGCGGTGCTGGCCGCCAACCGCGTGCTCGCCGGGGACCCGGTGATCCAGACCATCATCACCGAGGAACTGGACGCCCTGCGCGGGCGACTGCTCACGGTGCTGCCGCTCAGCGACGAGGGCGCCCGGCCGGCCGTCTCCCAAGTCCTGCGCAGCTGGCTGGTGTTCGTCCGGGTGCTGGTCGTCGACTGGCTGACCGAGCCGAGCTGCACCCGGACCGAGCTGCGGGACGCCTGCATCGGCGCCGTGCTGGGCGCGCTGCGGCCGCTGCTGCCGGTCGACCCGGCGCCCACCTGGGGGCGTTGAAGGCCGGGACGGAGGGTTCGGGGGCGTACCATCGGGCGATAACGGGAAAACCGCCCGATGGTTCCAATTCCCTCAGAAAATATGACAGTTGGACGCCCGTGCCCCGCACCGCCGCCGCCCCCGGCCACCCTCCCGGACGGCACCACCTCCGGCTGGTCCGCCACCCACTGCCCCGACGCCCGCCCGGCCCCCGACGTCCCCCGCCGCACCCGGAGCGGCCCGCCCACGGCACCGCGCGGGTCGGGCCCACAGCCCCTCGCGGGTCAGGCCCACAGCCCCTCGCCCAGCACACCGCCCTCCGGCACCCCCGGCAGCACGTACGCCACCGCCGAAGCGGTGTGCACCAGGAAGGGGTTGAGCGCGTCCTTGGCCGCCAGCCGGTTCTGCACCCGGATGAACTGCTCCGGGTCCCGCACGAAGGCGCAGAACAGCAGACCCCGGTCGTCGGGGGCGTCGTCGTAGCTGTAGCCGCGCCGAAGCATCCGGGCGCCGGAGTCGAGCCGGGGGCTGGTGAGGCGCACATGGGCGGAGTTGGGGATGACGTACGAGCCGTCCGGGTTCTTGGTGTAGATGTCGGGGTCGTCGTGCTCGGCCGTGCCGGTGAGCGGGGTGCCGTCGACCAGCCGGCGGCCCATGGCCAGGTCGCGGCGGTCCTCGGGCAGCGCGGCGAAGCCGGCGGTGTCCATCCGGATCCGGCGGTAGACCAGCACGGTGCCGTGCCGGTACGGGCCCGGCGGGCCCCAGACCCACTGCTGCGCCGCCGCCTCGTCCGGGTTGGCGGTGCCGTCCTTGTAGCCGAAGAGGTTGCGCGGGGTGGTGCCCGGCGGCGTGCGCGGCAGGAAGCCGGGCTGGGTCCACCGGACCGTCGCGCCCGCCGATCGCGCGGCGGCGGCCAGGAGTTCGGCGACCACGGTGAGCGGCCAGCGGTCGGCGGCGCACAGCTGCACCACCAAGTCCCCACCGCCGCGGGCCGGTTCGAGCTTGTCACCGGGGAAGGCCGGCAGCTCCGCCAGCGCGGGCGGCACGTTCAGCCCGAGCCGGGCGGCCAGCCCGGGGCCGACCCCGACCAGGCCGCTGAGCTGCGCCGGCTCCCCGCCGCGCAGCCGCGGATCGGTGGCGGTCCCGCCCGCCGCCTCGGCCAGCACCCGGGTCAACTCCCCCAGCAGCGACCGCAGTACGCCCCGGCCGTCGGAGACCGCGGCGGGCGCCAGGTCGAGGGCGAGCAGCAGGGTGGCCGGCTGCTGCGGGGCGGTCACCCCGGCCTGCCGCTCCCCGTGGAACGGCGGCGCGGCCGCAGCGGCGGACGGCTGCGGCGGGGCCGTGGACCGCCCGCGCCCCAGCGCCACCACCCCCGCACCGACCCCGACGCCGACGCCGGCGGCCAGCACCGCGCCGCCGCCCGCGATCAACGCCCGCCGGTCCACGCCCTTCCTGACGGCTCCGGGCTGTTCCTGCGCCTTTCCGCTTTCGGCATGCATGACCGACATTGGAGACGATAGAACACCCCGTATGCAACTTTTGACCGTCCGTCAACTCGTTCACGACGCACCCGCGGCGCCACCGCCCCGCCGCCGGGACGCCGCCCGCGGCCTCCCCGCCCTGCTGCTCGCCGCCACCCTCGCCCTCGCGGGCTGCTCCTCCACCGCCGGTTCCTCCGCCGACGCCCACCACCCCGACGGCACCGTGGTCAGGGTCCCGCAGGACTTCCCGACCATCCAGAAGGCCGTGGACGTCGCCCGCGAGGGCGACACCGTGCTGGTCTCCCCCGGGACGTACCAGGAGAGCGTGCGGATCGCCAAGCCCCGGATCGTGCTGCGCGGCACCGACCGCAACACCGTCCTGCTGGACGGCGGCGTCCGGCTGGTCAACGGCGTCACCGTGACCGGCCCGGGCTCGGTGGTGGAGAACCTGACCGTGCACGGCTACCTCGCCAACGGCGTGCTGTTCACCGGTGTCACCGACGAGAAGCTCCAGCAGCGCGGCGGCGGCGGTTCCGCCTACAACCCGCTGGACACCGCCCGCTTCCCGGCCGTCCAGGGCTTCCGGGCGACCAGGGTCACCGCCTACAACAACGGCCTGTACGGCATCTACGCCTTCGACGCCCGAGGCGGGATCATCGAGGAGTCCTACGCCTCCGGCGGCGCCGACTCCGGCATCTACGTCGGCCAGTGCAAGCCCTGCGACACCCTGGTCCGCGGCAACACGGTCGAACGCAACGCGGTGGGCATCGAGATCACCAACGCCTCCGACAACCTCTGGTTCCTGGGCAACCGGGTGACCGGCAACCGGGTCGGCGTCACCGTCAACTCCAACGACCTGGAGGCGCTGGCCCCCCAGCACGGCGCCGTGATCGCCGGGAACGCCGTCACCGAGAACAACGCCTCCGACACCCCCGAACAGGCCGACGGCGGCTTCGGCATCGGCATCGGGATCGGCGGCGGCACCGCGAACCGGGTCGAACGCAACCTGGTCAAGGGCAACCGCGCGGCGGGCGTCATCGTCACCGACCCGGCCGGCCACCCGGCCGCCGGCAACCGGGTCCAGGGCAACCGCGCCGAGGGCAACGGCGTCGACCTGGTGCTCGCCTCGGCCGACCCCGGCAACTGCTTCACCGGCAACCAGCCCGCCACCCAGAGCCCGGACGGCCTGGAGGCCGCGGCCGCCTGCGACGCCACGAGCCGCAGCCCGCTCACCACCGGCCGCGCGGCCGCGGTCCAGGCCCCGCCCGGCGTGCCGTTCAACCAGGTCCAGGCCCCGCCCGCACAGCCGTCACTGCCCGACCCCAACGCCCCCGGCCGCCCGGCCACCGACCTGCCCGGCCCGGTCGACCCGGACTCCTACCCGCTCCCGGCCACCGCCGACGCCGTCCCCAAGCCCTGACCGGCCCCCGCGGCGCCCCGCCGGAGCGCCGCGGGCCGGCCGAGGCCTCATCCGTACGTCCGGCCCACTGCCGATCTACGGCCGGCTCACGGCCGCCGGAGCAGCGCCGAGGGGTTCACCGCCTCCACCGCCGCGACCAGCGGGGCCAGTTCGGGGTTGCCGGCCGCCTCGTCCAGCGCCGCACGCAGCGCGGCGTCGTTGGTCGGCCGGGCGTCCTCCAGCAACGCCAGCCCTTCCGCGCTGACGTCGGTGTAGATCCCGCGGCGGTCGGTCGGGCACAGGTAGCGGGCGAGCAGCCCGCGGTCCTCCAGCCGGGAGACCAGCCGGGTGGTGGCGCTCTGGCTGAGCACCACGGCGTCGGCGACCTGCTTCATCTGGAGGTGGCCGCCCTCGCCGTCGTGCTGGCGGCTGAGCACGTCGAGCAACGAGTACTCGCGCACGCTCAGTTCGTGCTTCGACTGGAGGGCGCGCTCGATGTGTGCCTCGATCCTGCCGTACAGGACGTAGAGGGCCGCCCATCCGTTGGCGAGGGCGGTCAGCGCGGGGTCCGTGGCGGTCATCGGCCCGGGTCTCCTTCCGAGTACGTGCAGGGCTCCAGGATAGTCCTTCCCATGAAATATTTCCCTTGGCGTGTATACCGCCCACGCAAGTATCTTCCGCGAGTCCGTCCGCCCCACGTGCCGACCGCCACCCTTCCCGCCAGATCAAATGCCGAGAGCAAATGCCCGCACTTGCACTTAGCCAGCGCTTGCAACTATTGTCGAGGCATGTAAGGCGCACTAGCAATCGCACGGAGGTCGCGCCATGCCCCTCGCACTTCTCGCCCTGGCCATCGGGGCTTTCGGAATCGGGACCACCGAGTTCGTGATCATGGGCCTGCTGCCCCGGATCGCGGGCGACTACGGCGTCTCCGTCCCCACCGCCGGCCTGCTGGTCACCGGCTACGCGCTCGGCGTGGTCATCGGCGCCCCGCTGATGACCGTGCTGGGCACCAGGATCAGCCGCAAGACCATGCTGATGCTGCTGATGGGCCTGTTCACGGTCGGCAACCTGCTGTCCGCCGTCGCCCCGAGCTTCCCGCTGATGCTCGCGGGCCGGATCGTGACCTCGCTGGCCCACGGCGCGTTCTTCGGCATCGGCTCGGTGGTCGCCGCCGAACTGGTCGCCCCGCAGAAGAAGGCCGGCGCCATCGCCACCATGTTCACCGGGCTGACCGTCGCCAACATCGTCGGCGTCCCGCTCGGCACCTTCGTCGGCCAGGCCGTCGGCTGGCGCACCACCTTCACCGCCGTCGCCGCCCTGGGCCTGCTCGGCCTGCTCGGCATCGCCAAGCTCGTCCCCGCGCTGCCCCGCGCCGAAGGAACCCGGCTGCGCGGCGAGTTGACCGCCTTCCGCAACCCCCAGGTGCTGCTCGCGATGGCGATGACGGTACTCGGCTTCGGCGGGGTGTTCGCCGCGATCACCTACATCGCGCCGATGATGACCAACGTCGCCGGCTACTCCGAGGGCTCGGTCACCTGGCTGCTGGTGCTGTTCGGCGCCGGGATGTTCCTCGGCAACCTGATCGGCGGGAAGTACGCCGACCGCCGGCTGATGCCGCTGCTGTACACCACCCTCGGCGGCCTCGCCGTGGTGCTGGCCCTGTTCACCCTCACCGCGCACAACAAGATCGCCGCCGCAGCGACCGTCCTGCTGGTCGGAGCCCTCGGCTTCGCCACCGTCCCGCCGCTGCAGAAGCGCGTCCTGGACCAGGCACACGGCGCCCCGACCCTCGCCTCGGCCGTCAACATCGGCGCCTTCAACCTCGGCAACGCCCTGGCGGCCTGGCTCGGCGGGCTGGTCATCTCGGCCGGGCTCGGCTACACCGCCCCCAACTGGGTCGGCGCCCTGCTCGCCGCGGCCGCCCTCCTCCTCGCCTTCTGGTCCGCCGCCCTGGAGCGCCGCGACCGGCGGCCGGCCCCGGCCGTCGGGGCCGCCGTCACCGCCGAGGCGCCGATCCCCGTTCACCACTGACCTGAATCCACTGACTGAAGGACCGTAACAACTGTGAGCACCTCTCACCCGCAGACCGTTCCGACCATCCCCACCGTGAAGCTGAACAACGGCGTCGAGATCCCCCAGCTCGGCTTCGGCGTCTTCCAGGTCCCCGACGACGAGACCACCACCGCCGTCAGCGCCGCCCTGGAAGCCGGCTACCGCAGCATCGACACCGCCGCGATCTACGGCAACGAGACCGGCGTCGGCCGCGCCCTGGCCGCCTCCGACATCCCGCGCGAGGACCTCTTCATCACCACCAAGCTGTGGAACGCCGACCAGGGCTACGACGCCACCCTGCGCGCCTTCGACACCAGCCTCGGCAAGCTCGGCCTCGACCACGTCGACCTCTACCTGATCCACTGGCCGACCCCGGCCCGCGACCTCTACGCCGACTCCTGGCGCGCGATCGAGCGGCTGGCCACCGAGGGCCGGATCCGCGCCGCCGGCGTCTCCAACTTCCAGCCCGCCCACCTCCAGCGCCTGCAGGACACCGGCGACCTCGTCCCGGCCGTCAACCAGGTCGAGCTGCACCCCGGCCTCCAGCAGGCCGAGCTGCGCGCCTTCCACGCCGCCCACGGCATCGCCACCGAGGCCTGGAGCCCGCTCGCCCAGGGCGCCGTGCTCGACGACCCGGCCGTCACCGCCATCGCCGAGCGGACCGGCAAGTCCCCGGCCCAGGTCGTGCTGCGCTGGCACCTCCAGCTCGGCACCATCGTGATCCCCAAGTCCGTCACCCCGGCCCGGATCCGGCAGAACGTCGACGTCTTCGACTTCGAGCTCACCGCCCAGGACATGACCGCGATCAACGCCACCGACCGCGACCTGCGCACCGGCCCGCACCCGGACCAGTTCAACTGACCCACCCCGACCCCACGGCCTGCCGACGGCGCACCTCGCCGGCGGCGGGCCGCCCGGCGCCCCGGCCCGTCCGATCCGGCTCGGCCCGAGCACCGGGCGCAACTCGGCCGTACGGCATGATCGGTACCGATCGACCGCCCACCGAGGAGCCCGGATGAACCGACCCGCACGCAGCTCCGCCCTGGCCGCACTGGCCCTGCTCACCGCCGCCGGCTGTGCGACCACCCCGGCCCGGGCCCACCCCCGCCCGACCACGGCCGCCGCCGCCCCCACCGTCGCCACGACCGGCGGCAGCGGCACCGCGATCCCCGGCGGCACCGTCTCCTGGTCCGGCCGGTTCACCGGCTACGGCACCCCGCAGTGGCAGCACGCCTGGGGCGTGTCCGGCCAAGGCGCCTGGGGCGCGGGCGACTTCAGCGCCGTCGACGACCCGACCGCCCCCGACGGCGGCCCGGCACTGCAGGTCACCTACGGCGCCGGCTCCTCCGCCAACACCTGCACCGACTGCCCCAACCCCGGCGGCGGCCAGTTCTACACCGACCTGAACACCATCGGCCTCTCCGCCCTCGCCCAGGGCCCCACCCTGGACCTCAAGTACGCCGTCCGGTTCCCCACCGGCCGCGACTGGGGCAAGGCCGGCAAGCTGCCGGGCCTGTACGGCGGGAAGATCGGCCAGGAGTCCGGCGGCACCCACGGCGCCGGCTGGTCCACCCGCTACATGTGGCGGGCCGCCAAGGGCAGCCCCGACAACGGCGAGGTCTACCTGTACACCCCGAGCAACTCCGGCCCGACCGGCTACGGGGTCGACGAAGGCCTGGGCGACTGGCACTTCCAGGCCGACGGCCGCTGGCACACCGTCGAGCAGCTGGTGAACCGCAGCACCGGCGACATCACCGTCTGGTACGACGGCCGCCAGGTGCACGCGGCCACCGGCACCGCCTCCGGCATCAGCTCGATCCCCTTCGGCGGGGTGCTGTTCTCCACCTTCTACGGCGGCCACGACACCAGCTGGGGCCCGGCGAGCACCCAGCAGGCGTACTTCGCCGACTTCTCGCTCTCCGCCGGCGTCCAGCACTGATGGCCGGCTGGCCCGGGCTGACGGCCGGCTGGCCCGGCGAGCTGCTCCTGGGCCTGGTGGTACTGGTCGGCGCCTCCGTCCAGCGGCTGGCCGGCCTCGGCTTCGCCCTGGTGGCGGCGCCCGTCCTGGTGCTGCTGCTCGGTCCGGGCGACGGGGTGGCACTGGCGAACCTCGCCTCGCTGGCGATCAGCGCCGTCGGGCTGGCCGGGAGCTGGCGGCAGGTCCGCCCCGGGGCGATGCTGCCGCTGCTGGCGGCCGCGGTCTGCACCGTCCCGGTCGGGGCCTGGGCGGCGGCGACCGTCCCGCCCCCGGCGCTGCTGACCTGCATCGGAGTGCTGGTCACCGCGGCCGCCCTGCTGGTGATCCGGGGCCTGCGGGCCGCCGCGCTGCGCGGGGTCGGCGGGGCCGTGGTGGCCGGGGCCGCCAGCGGGGTGATGAACTCCGCCGCCGGGGTGGGCGGTCCGGCGCTCTCCCTCTACGCGGTGAACTCCGGTTGGACGGCCCGGGAGTTCGTGCCGAACGCCCAGTTGTACGGTGTGGTGGTGAACGCCTGCTCGCTGGCGGCCAAGAGCCTGCCCGAACTGAGCGGGCCCAGCTGGGGGTTGGTGACCGCGGCGCTGGCCGGCGGAGCACTGGCGGGCCGGCTGCTGGCGGCCCGGGTGCCGGAGCGGCGAGCCCGGGCGGTGGTGCTCGGACTGGCACTCGCGGGTGGTCTGGCCACTCTCGTCAAGGGGGTTTCCGGACTCTGAGACCACCGGCTGGGAATGCTCTGTGAAGGGTCGACCAAATCTGTAGCGGTCATGCCATACTGCGTCGGTGACCTCAGCCAGCCCAGAGACTCCCGCGCACCGTACCAGGCCCCAACTGGGCCGGAAATTCGCCCTGCTGTGGTCGGCGTCATCGATCTCGGCGGTCGGCGACGGCATGCGGGATTCATCGCTTCCGCTGCTCGCACTGGCCATCTCGGACTCCCCGTCGGCGGTCTCCGTGGTCGCCGTGGCCGGATCGCTCCCCTGGCTGCTGATGGCCCTGTTCGGCGGCGTCATCGCCGACCGCTTCGACCGCCGCCGACTGATGTGGACCATCGACTTCGGCCGCGCCGTGATCGTGCTGGGCTTCGCCGCCTGCGCGTTCGCCACCACCCCGCCGCTGGCCCTGCTCGCCGCACTCTCCTTCGTCCTCGCCTGCGGCGAGACGGTGTTCGTCAACGCCGCCACCTCGAACATCCCGGACGTGGTCCGCGCCGACCAACTGGACGTCGCCAACGGCCGGCTGCAGGGCGGCCTGCTGGTCGGCCGGATGATCGGCCCCCTGGTCGGCACCAGCCTGTTCGCCATCGCGGCCGGCTGGCCGTTCACCGTCGACGGCCTGTCCTTCGCGCTCGCCGCCGCCCTGGTCGTCGGGGTCGGCCGCTCCGGCGCCCCCAAGGCGCGGACCGAGCGCCGGGTCATGACCGAGGTCCGGGAGGGCGTCCGCTGGCTCTACCGGCACAAGCAGCTGCGCCTGGTCGCCGCGCTCTCCGCGGTGGCCGGCGGCGCCTCGGCGCTCGGCATCACCATGATGGCGCTGCTGGTCACCCGCACCCTGCACCAACCCACCTGGGCGTTCGGCGCCGTGCTCGCCACCGGCGTGGCCGGCGGCACCGTCGCCAGCATGCTGGCCGGCCGGCTCGCCGAGCGGATGGGCCGACGGGCCAGGATCATCCTCTCCTTCGTCCTGATGGGCTCGGCACTGCTGCTGATGGGCCTCAGCCCCTCGGTGTTCGTGGTGGCCCCGCTGTTCGCGATCGGCAACTTCGGCGTGGTCACCTGGAACGTCCAGGCGATCTCGCTGCGGCAGCAGACCGTGCCGAAGGAACTGCTCGGCCGGGTCAACAGCTGCTACCTGATGCTGACCCGGATCGGGATGCTGGTCGGCGCCGGCCTCAGCGGCTGGATCGGCTCGGCGGTCAGCGTCCGCACCCCGATCGTGATCTCCGGCGCCGTGCTCCTCGCCGCGCTGATCGTGATCCCGCGGCTGGGCGACCTGGAACCGGCCCCGGCACCCGCCGCCGAGGAGAAGCCGGTCGGTCAGCCCGCGCGCTGACCGCGCGCTGACCGCGGTCGGACTGCATGCCCTCCTGCGGCCGGAGGTCAGGCCGCAGGAGGGCATGCGCGCACAGGTGCGCACGGGACCTACCATGGCGGGATGAGCTCCGGCACCGAACTGGCAGATGCACACCGCTCGCAGCAGCGGGCCGAGGCGCGGCTCGACGAGGCCGTCTCCGTGCTCACCCTGCTCGCCGACCGCACCCGACTGGCCCTGCTGGAGCGGCTCGGGCGCGGCGAGGCGGACGTGACCACGCTGACCGAGGCGACCGGCGCCGCCCGGCCGTCGGTCAGCCAGCACCTGGCGAAGCTGCGGCTGGCCGGGCTGGTGACCACCCGCAAGGACGGCCGGCGGGTGGTCTACTCGCTGCGGCACGGGCACCTGCGCCGCCTCGTGGACGAGGCGCTGAACGTCGCCGACCACCAGATCGGTCACCTCCCGCCGCACGACTGAACCCGGCCCCGAGCCTCGGCTCGGCCACCGCTCCACTCAATAGGTGCACACGTATGCACGCATTGACTATGATGGGCGCAACCCCACCCCTTCACGCCCCGGGACGGGCCCATGCCGACCGTGCTGCGCAACCGCACCTACCGCCACCTGTTCACCGCCCAGGTCGTCGCCCTGGTCGGCACCGGCCTGGCCACCGTGGCGCTCTCGCTGCTCGCCTACTCGATCGCCGGGAGCAACGCCTCGGCGGTGCTCGGCACCGCCCTGGCGATCAAGATGGTCGCCTACGTGACCGTCGCCCCGATCGCCGGAGCACTCGCCGGGCGGGTACCCCGGCGCACCCTGATGGTCGCGATGGACCTCACCCGGGCCGGGGTCGCGCTCAGCCTGCCCTTCGTGGACCGGGTGTGGCAGGTCTACCTGCTGATCTTCCTGCTCCAGGCCGCCTCGGCCGCCTTCACCCCGACCTTCCAGGCCACCATCCCGGACGTGCTGCCCGCCGAACGCGACTACACCCGGGCACTGTCGCTGTCCCGGCTGGCCTACGACCTCGAATCGCTCTTCAGCCCGGCCCTGGCCGCGCTGCTGCTGTCGGTGGTCTCCTACGACTGGCTGTTCGTCGGGACGACGGCGGGCTTCCTCGCCTCCGCCGCGCTGGTCGTCTCGGCGGTCCTGCCCAAGCCGACGCCCGTATCCACACCGGGGTCCGCACAGATCGGGCGCACCGGCCGCACCGGGCGCACCGGCGGGATCTACCGCAAGGCCGCCTTCGGCACCCGGCTGTTCCGGGCCACCCCCCGGCTGCGGGCCCTGCTCGCCCTGGACCTCGCGGTGGCGGCGGCCGGTGCGATCGTCTTCGTCGACACCGTCAACGTGGTCCGCGACCACTTCCACCGCCCGGCCGGCGCCGTCTCGTTGGCGCTCGGCGCGTACGGCGTCGGCTCGATGCTCACCGCACTGCTGCTGCCCCGGCTGCTGGCCAGGGTCGGCGACCGCACCGTCATGCTGCCCGCCGCCTTCGCCCTGCCCGGCGTGCTCGCCGCCGTCACCGTGATCACCGCCGTCCCGGCCGGGGAGGGCGGTTGGCTCGCCCTGCTGGCCGCCTGGGCCCTGGTCGGCGCCGGCAGCTCCGCCGTGCTGACACCGGGCGGCCGGGTGGTCCGCCGTTCCGCCGCCGACCCCGACCTGCCGGCCGCCTTCGCCGCCCAGTTCTCGCTCTCGCACGGCTGCTGGCTGCTCACCTACCCGCTGGCCGGCTGGCTCGCCGCCGGGGCCGGACTCCCGGTCACCGCCGTCGTGCTGGGCGCGGTCGCGCTCGCCGCCGCCACGGCCGCCACCGTCCTGTGGCCCGCCCGCGACCCGGACGCCCTCAGCCACCTGCACACCGACCTGCCGGTCGGCCACCCCCACCTGGCCGACGCCCACCCCGCCGCCGGCGGCGCCTGGCAGCACGGGCACCACTACGTGATCGACCAGGACCACCCCCGCTGGCCCCGGCCGGCCCTCAACTGAGGCCGCCGCGAACCGGATTGACGTCAGCTCGCGGGCACTTCCGGCCAAAATCCTGAGGTGTCCATGAGGGGCCTATTGGATCGTTCCAACCATGCGTACGCTCACACCGGCTCCACCGCACCCAGGCACCACAACACCCCGGCCCCGCACGGTCGTTCACGCGTGGCCGGAAGAACCCTCCCCTCCTGTCGACGAGGACCGGTGTGAAGTGATCACAACGCACGACCGACCGCTGGACCGTTCCCCCCGTTCCCCCCGAGCCGCCCTGCAAGGCCGGCTCGCCGCGCTGGTGGGGGTGATCGCGCTGCTGACGGCCGTCCTCACCGGCACCGCCGCCGCAGGCACCGCAAGCGCCGCACCCGCCCGCGCGACCGTCCCCGCCGCCGCCTCCTCCGTCAAGGCGGCCGGCCCCGGCTGGATCTGTCGCGGCACACCCGCCACCCCCGGCTATGTGTTCACCATGCACACGAACAACGGCTGCAACGGCGCAGGCATGTGGTACCAGGCGCCCGTCCGGGACGGCATCTGGACCTGCGCCACGTCGCCGATCCCGGCCGGCTACGTGCTCTCCATGCACACCCCCAACGGCTGCGACGGCTTCGACTCCTGGTACATGCGGCTGCCCGTGGACGGCCTCTGGACCTGCGGCACCTCGCCGATCCCGCCCGGCTACGTGCTCACCCAGCACGCCGCCGCCGGCCGGTGGGACTGCGCCAACATCGACGCCTGGTACATGCAGAAGGTCCGGGACGGCCTCTGGACCTGCGCGGGCTCGCCGATCCCGCCCGGCTACGTCAACACCCAGCACGGCGACACCAACGCCTGCAGCGGCGGCATCGGCGCCTGGTTCATGCAGCTGGCCCGGCCCAACCTGTGGATCTGCCCGTACCAGCCGGTCCCGGCCGGCTACCACACCACCCGGTACGACTACCGGGGCTGCAACGGCGTCGGGGCCTCGCTGCTCGTCCGCAACTGACCCCGGCGCGGGCGCCGTCCCGCTGACCTGCTGACCTGCCGAGCCGTTGGACCGCCGGCCGCCTCACCCCTCTCCCAGGTGAGGCGGCCGGTGCGTTTCCCTACGGAGCTAGCCCCGGGTCACCGGGATCCGGTGCTCGGTCATCGCCGCGATCAGCCGCTCCGGCTCGTCCGGGGTGATGACCGGCTTCACCCGCGCCCCGAGGTCGACGACGAAGGCGACGCTCTTGTCCACCCGGCCCAGGTCGAGGTTGAAGTAGTGCACGAAGTCCCCGGAGCCCCAGAGCCGCCAGCGCCCGCCCAGCCTGGTCAGCGGCACCTGCCGCAGCTCGCGGATCCGCTCGTACGGGATGCGCTTGGCGGAGGCCAACGGGAAGTAGTAGCGGCGAATCACGAGTTCCCGGGCGGTGCACGCCACCAGACCGTCGTTGTACATGCGGGCCAGGCTAACCCCGCCCCCGACCACACGCCCGACCATCGGAGGTCCGTCCGGACAGGTACGCCCGGACGCCGCATTGGGGGGACTACCTGGTGATACGCATTCTGCTCGCCGAGGACGTGCACATGGTCCGGGGTGCGCTGTCCGGGAGCGCGGAGCCGAGCAGTCGGGCGGCGGTCGGACCTGACTGCGGTCTGACCGCACCCCGGCACGACGGAGCGCCCCACCAGCGCGGGGCGCTCCGTCGCATGTCCGGCCGATCGCGATCACCCGGCCGTAGGGATGTGCGAATTGACAGGTCGTAGGACCACCGCGTCTACTGTTCGTCGCGACTCCTCGTTCGGTGAGGCGTCTGCACGGATACAGGCCACTGATCCCACGACGTCGAGAGACGCCCAGGGTCAGGACAGGTCTCCTCGGCTTAAGGGGTGACCCAAAGTGGCTTCCCGCCCGTCCTCGACGGGTGGGGATACGCCGTGCAGTGCCGAAGCTCTTACGTGAGAGGGGTCGTCGCCATCGTCATGCGACTGCCCTGCCCGGCCTCTACTCCGGGACCCGGGCCGTCCTCGTCCGCGTGGAACCGAAGGGGGTGGGGCGCGATGAAACCCGGCCATAGTACGCGCTTCCGCCGCACCCCCTCCGCCACCGGGCACCGCTGACCCTCCGGCGTTCGCCGACCCGTACCGACCTCCCCGAGCAGGGCGTTCGTCCGCCGCCGCCCGGGGTGGTCCGTCGCGTCGCGACGCGGTGGGCCGGGGTGTCCGCCCCGCACAGCTCGCGAGACACCCATGTCCTTCACCGGTACGCCGAGTCCGCGTCCACATCCACGGCCACATCCGCCGCTAGCCCAGCAACAGCGCTGCGTCCCAAGGCAGTTGAGTACCATCGCCCCCGCCGTCCTGCTCCAGCAGGGCCAGCGCGACCCCGGCCGCACCCTCCAGGAAGCCCGCCCGGTCGTAACCTTCTCCGCCCCCTCGCCCTCGCTCGACTCGGTGAGCCGGTACGGGGAAGGCGAAGGCGGCCGACTCGTCGTAGGAGGTCAGGACCTCCTCCACCAACCCGGGCAGACGCGCCGCCAACCGGGCGTCCCCACTGTCCCGGGCCACCCGGGTCGCCACCTGGAGCAGTCCGGCCGTCCCGTGGCAGAGCATGGCGTCGTCCAGGCCCCAGCGCCCGCGCGGGCGGTCGAGCGCGCCGTGCAGTGCGCGGACGGCCTCGGCCTCCCACTCCGGTTCGCCGAACGCCCGACCCGCGAGCTGCAGGGCCCGGGCGACGCCCGGCGCCCCGTAGCACCAGGCGACCCTGGTCGGACCGGCCCCGGACCCGACGTCCACCGCCTCGGAGGCAGCCACCGGCTCGGGATGGACCACCGCCGGCCAGTCCGGCAGCAGCGCGCCGGAGTCGTCCCGGAGCCGCTGGTCGAGCAGCCAACCGGCGATCCGGTGCGCGGCCCCGGCCATGCCGGGCACGGTCACCCCGCCCAGCCGGGCGAGCGACAGCAGCGCCAGCGGGCCGGGGATGCCGTGCGCCAGACCCAGGTTGAGGTGTCCGCCGGGGTACTGCCCGGCGGCCGCGGGCGAGGGCGGCCCGGGCACCCACCAGCCGGGCAGCTCCCGGCCGTCGATCCGCAGCGGTCGGCTCAGCCCGACCAGGTACTCCAACACCGCGACCAGCAAGGGCCGTTGCTCTTCCCCGCAAGCCAGCAGGTAACGGCCGAGCCCGGTCAGGCCGCCGATCACGTCGTACCCGGCCGGCGCGGGGCCGGTGCGCGCCGCGTCCAACCGCTCCCGTTCCAGCCGCAGCAGGGCCTCCGTCCGGGCGGCCACCCTGCGGTCCACCGCCGCGAGCAGCCCGGCGTAGTCACCGGGGCCCGCGACGGCGCGGCGCACCGCGAGGGCGAGCGCCGGGGCGCCCGAGAACAGGCTGTCCGTCGGCCCGCCCGCGCCCAGGGCGGCGACGGCCGAAGACAGGTGCGCGTGCGTGACCGGGCGCCAGGTCCGGTCCCGTCGCGCCAGTTCGGCGTACAACAGCGCGATCCCCGCATGCCCCTCGCCCAGCGAGACGGCTGACCACGGACTCGCGCCGGTGACGGCGTCCTCGTTCCCGGGGCGCGCCGCGATCGCGCGTACCCGCTCGGGGTCGCGCAACCGCCGCGCGACCGCGTCGACCGCCGTTTCGGCATTCTGCATGGCGCACACCACTCTTCCGGCTCGTGCATTTCGGCAGGCCGGGGACACTCTGCCACAGAATTCGATGAATTTCCCCGCCGGACCGGAGTTGACGTCGGCTCGGAAATCGCTCTAACGTTTTGCCCAGGTCGAAAAGCCCGCCGAAAACGGGAAAACCGGCCGGAATGTGCAACACCTATATCCTCATTTCGAATCCCCTATTTCCCTGGGAGCAAACCATGCAGAACACCGCTTTCATCGAGGCCGCCGAGCTGCACTTCGACGCCTTCGACCTGGACCTCCAGGAGACCGCCCAGGCCGGCGAGACCGCCCAGGTCCAGCACCCGTCGCTGGCCACCTGCTTCTGCACCTACTCGCACTGCCACTGATCCACGGTTCCACCGAACGCTCCGGGCGGGTTTCCCGCCCGCCCGGAGCGGCATTTCCCACGCATTTCCAGGAAGGGTTTTCCCATGTCTGCACCAGAGCTTTTTCGGGAGCCTTTCCGAGGAAAAAGTGCGCGGCTCTTCCGGTGCGCGGACACCGCTCTGCTACGGGCCTCCGTCCTGCCCCGGAAGCGATTCGACACCACCCGTACGGAATTCCCTGCGGCCGGCCCCGGGGAATCCGCGGGACTGATCCGGCTGCTCGACCGGCTCGCTTCCGACCGGGAGCTGCGCGACACGGTCGCGCTCGCCAGCCCCTCGCTCGACCGGCTGCTGACCGAGGTCCGGGACGGCCGCCCGCTCGAACCGAAGCGGCTGCGCAAGGCCCTGCTCGCCCTGAGCCGCTACCTGCTCCGGGCGGCGTCCCGGCCCACGCCCTTCGGCCTGTTCTCCGGCGTCGCCGAAGTACGGATCACCGACCCCGCCGGACCCGACGCCCGACTCGGCAACGCCCAGTTCGGCAGCGCCCGACTCGGCAGCGCCCGGCTCGGCAGCGCCCACCGGGTGGCCGCCCGCCCCGACATGGGCTGGCTGACCGCCGTCCTCGCCGAACTGGAACTCCGGCCGGACACCCTCGCCGGGCTCCGGATCGCCGTCAACGAGCTCGCCTTCGTCCGCGGACAGCGCCTGGTGCTGCCCTACGTGCCGGAACGCCACGGCGCCGCCCAACAGGCCGGCGGCACCCTCGTCGAGGTCTCCGTCCGCTGCACCCCGGCCGTCCGGGCCGTGCTGGAACTCGCCGAACGGCCGGTCCGGTACACGGAACTGGCCGACCGCCTGGGCGAGCGCTTCCCCGGGGTACCGCCGCAGCGGGCTTCGGACCTGCTGCGGCAACTGGTCGAGCGCGAGTTCCTGCTCACCGACCTGCGTCCGCCGGCCACCGCCACCGACCCGCTGGGCCACGTCCTGGACCGGCTGCCGGCCGGGCCCGCACGCGCCGAACTCACCGTGCTCCGGCAGGAACTGGACGCCACCAGCACAGCCACGGCCGCCGACCGGTCCGCCGCACTCGACACCGCCCTCGCCCGGATGCGCCGCCTGCACGACGGCGACCGCCTGCTCCAACTGGACCTCGCCCTCGACGCCGAGCCGACCCTGCCCGCCGCCGTCGCCGCCGAGGCCGAGCGGGCCGCCGAGGTGCTGTGGCGCACCTCCCGGGTCCGCGAGGTGCCCCATCTCGCCCAGTACCACCGCGACTTCGTCGAGCAGTACGGCACCGACCGGCTCGTCCCGCTCACCGAACTGCTCGACCCGGACCGCGGCCTCGGCGCGCCCGCCGGATATCTGATGCCGCCCAGCGAACGCGAGCGACCGGCCCCGGACGGTCCCTCCCCGCAGGACGCGGTGCGGATCGAACTGGCCCAGGCCGCACTGCTCGACGGCCGGTCCGAGGTGGTGCTCGACGAGGAGCTGATCGCCCGGCTCAGCCCGGACACCACCCTGGCACCGCCGCGCTCGCTCGACCTGTACGCGCGCGTCCTGGCCGGGTCCGCCGAGGAGTTGGCGGCCGGCCGGTTCCGGCTCTGGCTCAGCCCGGAGGCGGCCGCCGACCACGCCGGGGCGACCGTCGGCCGGTTCTCGCACCTGCTGCCCGAGGCCGCCGAGCGGATCGCCGCGGCCGGCCGGGAGGCCGAGGGCCGGGGCGCCGACACCGCCCAACTGGTGCTGCGCACCGCGCACTCGCGCTCCGCCAACCTCAACCAGGTCCGCCCGCTGCACGACCGGCGGATCACCGTCGGCGCCTTCACCGACCGCACCGACCCCGGCACCGTCCCGCTCTCCGACCTCGCCGTCGGCGCCGACCTCGACGCCCTCCACCTGGTCCGGCTGAGCACCGGCCGCCGGATCGTCCCGCTGGCCTGGAACATGCTCAACCCGCAGGCCCAGGTGGGGAACACCGGCCGCTTCCTGCGCGAACTGCGGCTGTCCGGAGTCCGCCCCGGCTTCACCTGGGACTGGGGGCCGATGGAACAGGCCCCGTACACCCCGCGGGTGCGCTACGGCCGCACCGTGCTCGCACCCGCCCGCTGGCGCCCCACCGCGCCGTTCCTCACCGACCCCGCGCCGACCCCGGAACAGTGGCGCCGCGAGCTGGACGCCTGGCGGGAGCGCTGGGCCGTCCCCGACCGCGTCCTGCTCTGCGTCGCCGACCGCGCCCTCGAACTCGACCTCACCGCCGGCCTGCACGTCCGACTGCTCCGCCAGGACCTCGCCCGCCACCCGGACGCCGTCCTGCGCGAGGCCCCGACCGGCGAGGACGCGTACGGCTGGCTCACCGGCCCGCAGGGCGCCCACACCGCCGAGGTGGTCCTCCCGCTGCTCGCCGACCTCCCCACCGACCGCCCGTCGACCACGCCGCCCCCGCCCGTCCGGGCGGCCCGCCCCCAACTGCCCGGCGGCGACTGGCTGTACGCGAAGCTCTACTCGTCGAGCCGCCGCCAGAACGAGCTGCTCGTCCACCGACTCCCGCAACTGCTGGCCGAGTTGCCCGCCTCCGTCGACCACTGGCACTTCGTCCGCTACCGCGACCCCCAGCCCCACCTGCGGCTGCGCTTCCACGGCGAACCCGCCGCCCTCAACCGCGAGTTGCTGCTGACACTGCACGACTGGACGGCCGACCTGCACCGCGCCGGCCTGGCCACCCGCCTCACCCTCGACAGCTACGAACCCGAATGGGAGCGCTACGGCGGCCGCGCCGCCACGGCCGCCGCCGAACAGGCCTTCCACGCCGACAGCACCGCCGTGCTCGCCCAGCTCACCGCCCTGGACTCCGGCCGGCTCACCCTGGCCCCGGCACTGCTCGGCGCCCTCAACCTGATCGACCTGCAACGCCACCTGCACGGCGAGGACCACTACGCGGACCGCCTGCTGGCCACCTACCCCCGCGCGGCCACCCCGCGCGAGGCCCGCGCCACTGCGATCCGCCTCACCGACCCGGCCGCCCTCCGCACCCTCCCCGGCGGCCCCGACCTACTGACCACCTGGCAGCACCGCGCCGAAACCCTCCGCCGCCACGCCACCACCCTCTCCCCTGCCGCCCCCTCCCTGATCCACATGCACCACAACCGCCTCCTCGGCATCGACCCCACCGCCGAAGCCCAGGCCCAAGCCCTCGCCCGCACCGCCACCGAAGCCCTCCACCACCGCCGGGCCTGACCCCCGCGTCCGCCCCCGCTCGGTGTCACCGCCCCGGCACCGGCGGAAAACGCGAAAAGGCCCACCCGGTAACCCGGGTGGGCCTTTTCTGAATGATTGTTCGGCGGCGTCCTACTCTCCCACAGGGTCCCCCCTGCAGTACCATCGGCGCTGTGAGGCTTAGCTTCCGGGTTCGGAA
>NZ_JBEOSV010000093.1:0-30335 GCF_040303245.1 Kitasatospora sp. NPDC096077
CACACATGCCGGTGATCTTCGCGGGTCCCCAGACCGCGAAGATCACCGGCATGCATCACGCCACGGAGTTGATCACTTACCCAACACTTTCTCAGCGGTCGTTCCACCAGCCGCGTCCGGTGTTCCACTGCCGGATCCAGTCGAGGAAGCCGAGCGGGGGCGCACCGTCCTCGGCCTCGTCCGGCCCGGTGTAGGGGAAGGCGGTGCCGTCCGCGAGCTGCCACACGGTTCCGCGCCGGGGCCCTGCGGTGACGAGGGCCCAGTAGCAGCCGTCCTCCTCGGCGCCGAGGAGGACGGAGCCGTCCCGGTAGAGCGAGGCCATCAGGCCGACGTGCTCGTCCGGGAAGTAGTCGTACTCCCACTGCCACTCCTCGGTCAGCGGGAAGGGCGCGGCCGGGTCGCGTGGCGCCGAGGGGTCGAAGCGGTCCGGGGAGAGCCAGTTCTCCGAGTCCCAGTGGTACCAGCTGTCGGGCAGTCGGCCCAGCGGCAGCAGCACCTCCTCCCCGGACGGCGCGGCGGAGAAGCCGTTGGCGACCCGGGTCAGGAAGGTCCGGTACGGCTCGGGCAGGGTCACACCGTGCCGGGCCTCCCAGGCCTCGAGTTCGTCGCGGGCCAACGGCGGTCGGGCGTGCGCGCCGACCAGGGCCGCCCGGAGGACGTCCAGTTCCTCGCGGTCCGGTCCCGGCGTTTCGGTCGCGTCGTCGGTCGTGCCGTCCGTCGTGCCGTCCGTCGTGCGGTCAGTCATGCGATCAGTCTTAGCAGCCGGGTACGACAGTCGGCGGACCGGTGAACAACGGCAGGGTCCCCAAGGCCCGTTCAGCGGCGCGCGTCGTGACGGAGGGCCACCCGGGCACCCTCCCCCGCACTTTGATAGCACCCGCTACACCTCGCTACGCTCGCGCCCATGAACCATCCGACCGGCCGACCGGGGAACGCGTGCGGACCGCACCCCCACGGCACCTCGCGCACCGGCGCCTCGGCACGTACGGCGGGCACCACGTGATCCTGCGGATCGACCGGGCCTGGCTGCTCGACATCGCCCACCGGTTCCTGCCCACCGACCCCGACGTCATCGACTACGGCACCCTGGCCGCCGCCGTCGCCCGGCACACCGACGAGGTCATGGACGTCCCCGTCTACGAGGCCGTGCACCAGCGCGCGGCGGCCCTGATGCACCAACTGATCCGCGTCCCCGCCCTGGAGTCCGGCAACGAGCACTTCGCCTCGGTGGTCGCCGCCGCCTACCTCAGCGCCTCCGGCGTCACCGTCACCGCCGACCCCGGCCAGGCCGTCGACCTGGCCGCCCGCATCCGCACCGGCAGCGTCGGCGTCCGCGAGGCGGCGGCCGTGATCCGCACCTGGTACCGCTGACGACGCCCGGGCCTCAGTGGGTGGCCCGGGCCGCGATGCCGGCGAGGCGGAGGATCGCGTGGCCCCACGGGGTGGCGGCGATCAGGACGCCGAAGGCGACGCAGAGGAAGGCGCTCAGCTTCTCGTCGAAGCGGCTCCGGGGTTCGGTCCGGCGCATCAGGCGGAGGACGATGACGATCCCGAGCACCGCGCTCACACTGATGCCCAACTGCATGCCCATCCACCCTTGGTGACGACTCGACCACGCTCCGTAGACGTCCTGTGAGCATGCCAGAGGTCGGCGGCCGAGGTGGCGGGTTGGGCGAAATCGGCACCTCCCGGGCTTCCGGGCAACGGCACTCCGGCACCCGGCGTCCGGCAGCCGGTGCCCGCAGTTCGGCCGTCGGACGCCGGGATCCGGACAACTGCGGCACCGCGGGCCGCGGAGTCGGCCGGTTCCCCGGCGACCGGGCGGCGCTTGCCCCTACGCTCGCACGACCACCGTGGCGCGAGGGGGATGTCCGTGGCCCGCAGGTCCGTCCGACCACGCCGGTCGACCGTCACCCGTCCGGACTGGCGGACCCCGCTGGACTGGCGGCCGCAACGGCCCCCGCAGCCCCGGCGGACCCGACGGAACCGGCCGACCCGACGGAACCGGCAGAGCCGACGCACCCAAGGGGCCACGGCGCCGGTGCTGGGCGGGACGGCGGTGATCGCGCTCGCGGTGGTCGCGGTGCGGTGGCTGGGCCAGCACCTCTGGCTGGTCGCCGCGCTGGTGCTGGTGGCCGCCGGGGTGGCCGCCGCGGTGCTGCACCTCCGCGCCCGGGTGCGGCAAGGGGAGTCGGCGGCGCGCGCCGAACAGCTGCGGCACATCGATTCGTTCCTGAGGATGAGCCCGAAGGCCTTCGAACACGCGCTGGCCGACCTCTGCCGTCGGGACGGCTGCACCAACGTGACCGTGGTCGGCGGTCCCGGCGACCTCGCGGCGGACGTGCTGGCCACCACCCCCACCGGACAGCGGCTCCTGATCCAGGCGAAGCGGTACGGACCGCGGACCTTCGTCGGCTCGCAGGACGTCCAGCAGGTCAACGGCACCTACCGTGACGTGCACCGCTGCCAGCTGGCCGCCGTGGTGACCACCAGCTCGTTCACCAAGGCCGCGGCCGCGTTCTGCGCCCAGGTCGGCATCCGCGCGGTCGACCGCCGGGCGCTCGCCCACTGGGCGGAGGGCACCGGTCGGCCGCCCTGGGCCTGATGCCCCCCGATGGGCGGGAGACCGGGCGGGACCGGTGAGACCGCCGGGCCGTCAGTGGTCCACGGCGGCCAGCAGCAGCCGGGCCAGTTCGACCGGCCGGGAGAACATCGGCCAGTGCCCGGTGTCCAGTTCGGCCAGCCGCCAGTGCCCACCCTCCACCAGCCCCACCACGTCCTCGTCCGGTTCCTCCCCGGCAGCCAGGCACCTGATGTAGGTCGCGGGCAGCTCGGCGAGCGGGCCGGTCAGCACGGCGGGCTCGGTGAGGGTGGCGCCGGGGTGCGGGGTGGCGCCGGCGACGATCCGGGCGATCTGCTCCTCGGTGAGGCCGTGGCCGGTGAAGTGCTCGGGCCGGGCGCACGGCCAGTGGCCGCCGTCGGCGGCGATCGCGGCCCGCAACTCCGCTCCACCGTCCGGCCAGCCGGCCGCGAAGGACTCGCCGTCGACGGGGAGGCCAGAGTCGACGAAGACCACCCGGGCCAGCCGGTCGCCGATCCGCTGCGCGGCCTGGCCGACCGGCACGCCCGCGTAGCTGTGGCCGACCAGGACCACCTCGCGCAGGTCGTGGCGCTCGACCTCGGTCACGATGTCCTGGACGTGGGTCTGCTGGCCGGCCGGGAGGCCGCGCTTCTCGGCCAGCCCGGACAGCGTCAGCGGGTGGACGGCGTGGTCGGCCGCACGCAGGTGCGGGACCACGTCGTCCCAGGCCCAGGCCCCGAGCCGGGCGCCGGCGACCAGTACGAAGTTCACCATGATCCGCACCGTAGCGGAGCGGACCGGCCGCCGTCGTGCGGATATCGTCAGGCCGCCCCGAACCCCTCTCCGGTCGACTCCCGGTGCCGCCAGCGCACCGGGTCGACGGCGCCGTCCCGGGAGGGCGACCGGGCCGGGGCCCGGTAGCCCGCGCAGGTGAGCACCAGCATCTCGTCGCCCCCCGGCTGGAACTCGTACGCCACCTGCTCGACCCGGCTGCCGATCCCGGCGTCCGCCAGCTCCTCCCGCAACCGCCCCAGCCCCCGGTACCGCTCCCCGGTGTCGTACACCACCACCGGGAAGATCCGGACCTCCCACCGGGCCACCCGGGCGAGTTCGAGCAGGGCGGCCCGCTGGAACTCCTCGCCCAGCCGGTTGCCGTAGGAGAAGACCAGGTGCGAGCTGAGCACCAGGTCGAAGGAGCCGTCCGTGAAGGGGAGTTCGGGCAGCGACGCGGCGACGTAGCGGTCCGGGCGGGCGGCGATGTCGGCCCGGAACAGCTGGGCGTTGACGCTCCACTGCCGGATCAGGTCGTCGGCGTCGGCGTACCAGGACCGCGCGAAGTCCGCCGTCTCCCGCGCCAGCCGCTCGCGCTTGAAGCGGGTCTCCCGCTCCACCAGCATGCCCAACTCCGCACGGTGCACGGCGTATTCGCGGTCCACCGCGACGGCGTCGATGCCGCGCAGCCCGGCCTCCGCGACGAAGCTCGCCGCGCCGGCCGGGCAGTCCAGGATCCGTCGGCCGCAGTTGAGGTCCCGGTCGGTGAGCCCGAACATCGCCCGGTACTCCGCGAAGGAGCGGGCACTGACCAGCACGGCTCACCCCCTCCCGACGAACGGCATGGTGGCCGGCAGCACCACCAGGGACTGGATGACGGTGTCCGGCGGCTGGGCCGCCATCAGCAGCAGGGCGTCGGTGAACCGCCCGACCGGGATGGTGGCCTCCACCGCCGTCGTGCCGTCCGCCTGCAGCGCGGCCGGCTGCACGGCGCCGTCCGCCGGGGCGACGTTGCCGACGTCGATCTGCCCGCAGGTGATGCCGTACGGGCGGCCGTCCAGCGCCAGCACCTTGGTGAGGCCGAGGACGGCGTGCTTGGCGGCCGTGTAGGCGAGGGAGTTGGGGCGGGGCACGTGGGCCGAGGGCGCACCGTTGTTGATGATCCGACCGCCCTGCGGGGTCTGGGTGCTCATCAGCCGGAAGGCCTCCCGGGCGCAGAGGAAGCTGCCGGTCACGATGGTGTCCAGGACCCGGTTCCAGTCCTGGAACCGGGTCTCGGTGATCGGCCGGCGCGGGGCGGCGGCGCCTGCGTTGTTGAACAGCAGGTCGAGCCGGCCGTAGCGGTCGCGGACGGCGTCGAACAGCCGGGCGACCTCCTCCGGGCTGCGGATGTCGGTCGGCACCGCCAGCACCCGGTCCGCGTCGGCCTCGGCGAGGGCGGCGGTCTCCTCCAGCGCGTCCTTGCGACGCCCGGCGACCGCCACCGTCCAGCCGGCCCCGAGCAGGGCCAGCGCGGAGGCCCGGCCGAGCCCGCTGCCGCCACCGGTGACCACGGCGACCCGCCGGTCCGACGGGGTCACCGCGCCCATGTCTCCCCCTCGTTGAGCCAGATCCGCAGCATCCGCCGGGAGTACCGGCCGGGTTCGTCCAGGAAGGCCGAACGCCCGTGCAGCACCCGGCTGTTGCGGATGATCAGCAGGTCACCGGCGGCCATCGGCAGCCCGAAGGCGATCTCCGGCCGGTAGAGCACCTCGTCCAGCACGCCGAGCGCCTCCCACTGACGGTCCGTCAGCTCCGGTCCGCCGCGGTCCGGCGAGGAGCGGACGGTGCGGGTCTGGTAGTAGCAGCCGGTCGTCCCGTCCGGCCGCGGGTAGAGGATGGGGGTGACGACCAGCTGCGGCCCGGCCCGGCCGGTGCGGTCGAAGGTCCAGTCCTCGCAGAGGGTGGCCAGCGCGTCCGGCCGCTCCCGGCCGATCAGGTCGTGGACGTGCCGGGCACTCGCCAGCTTGGTCAACCCACCGCCGTCGTACGCGGGTTGGATGCAGAGCAGGACCAGCAGGTCGCAGGTGTCGCAGTGGAAGCCGAGTTCGGTGTTGCCGTCGCCGTCCTGGTCGCGCAGCACCGAGGTGAGGTCGCCGCGCCCGTTCTGCGGGACGATCCGGCCGTAGTCGCGCAGCAGGAAGGACAGCGCCTCGGTGATCTCCTTCTCCGGCCGGGCCGGGTCGACCAGGTTGCCGATGTGGGTGAGCCCGACCGAGTCGGCGGCCTCCCGGACGAAGGACCGCAGCCGCTCGCGCACCGGCTCGGCCGCACCCCAGCGACCGGCCCGGGCGTCGGCCCAGAGCAGCTGCCGCTCCAGGTCGCTCAGCGGCAGCGACCAGAGCTGCCGCCGGGCCTCCAACTCCAGGCTGCTCCAGCCTATCTCGGCCACCGTGTGCTCGCTCACCGCGCCGCCTCCGTTCCGGCCCCGACCGCCACGGCCTTGGACCACAGTGCCAATGCCTCGTCGATCTGCGCGGCCGTGACGACCAGCGCGGGGATCATCCGGACCACGTTCAGGTGGATCCCGCAGAGCAGGAGCAGCAGCCCGAGTTCGGCCGCGGCCTGCTGGACCCGCCGGGCCGTCTCCGGGTCCGGCGAGCCGTCGGGCCGGCAGAACTCACTCGCCGCCATCAGACCGAGGCCCCGGACGTCGCCGATGCCGGGCGCCCCGGCGGCGACCGTCCGCAGGCCGTCCAGCAGCCGGGCGCCCTGCTCGGCCGCGTTCTCGACCAGCCGTTCCTCGCGCAGCACGTCCAGGGTGGCCAGTGCGGCGGCGCAGGCCACCGGGTTGCCGCCGTAGGTGCCGCCCTGCGAGCCGGGCCAGGCGCGACTCATCAGCGCGGTCGGCGCGGCGATGGCGGACAGCGGGAAGCCGCTGGCCAGGCCCTTGGCGGTGATCAGCACGTCGGGCCGGAAGACCTCCCCGCCCGGGCGGGCGGGCTCGTGCTGGTGGGCCCAGAACCGGCCGGTGCGGCCGAAGCCGGTCTGCACCTCGTCCACCACCAGCAGGAAGCCGTGCCGGTCGGCGCGCTCGCGCAGCCCGGTCAGGAACCCGGCCGGGGCGGGGACGTAGCCGCCCTCGCCGAGCACCGGTTCGACGAACAGCGCCGCCGTCTCGGCGGGTGCGGAGACGGTGGCCAGCACCTCGTCCAGCCCGCGCAGGGCGTGCGCCACCGCCTCCTCCTCGGACAGGCCCAACGAGACTCGCAGTCGGAACGCGGCCGGGAAGGGCGCCACCGCGACCCCGGGCACCAGCGGGCCGGTGCCCGCCCGGAAGCGGGTCCCGGCGGTGGTGAGCGAGGCCGCGCCCATGGTGCGACCGTGGAAGGACCCCTCGAAGACGATCACGTTCTGCCGCCCGGTGGCCTGCCGGGCCAGCCGCAACGCGGCCTCGACCGCCTCCGTCCCGGCGGTGGCGTAGAACAGCGAGTCCAGGCCGGGCGGCAGCACCTCGCCCAGCCGCTCGGTGAGGGTGAGCAGTCGGTCGTGCAGGACGGTGGTGTACTGGCCGTGCAGTAGTCGGCCGGCCTGTTCGCGGACGGCCGCGACCACCTTCGGGTGGCAGTGGCCGGTACTGGTCACCCCCACACCGGAGGTGAAGTCGAGGTAGCGGCGGCCGTCGGCGTCGTAGAGGTGGAGGCCTTCGCCGCGCACCGCGACGACGGGGGTGGCCTGCTTCAGCACTGGGGAGAGCTGGGACAACGGAGTCTGCCTTCTCTCGGGGGGCTTCCATCTGGGGACCGTCCGAGCCGAGCGGGTCGGACGGCGGGTCTGGTCGGCGGAGCAGGTCAGCGGCGCGGGTCCGGCGTTCGGGGCAGGTTCGGTGGGCCGGGCGGCAGGTAGCCCGCCTGGGCGGCCCAGCCGAGCGCGGCCGACCACCACTGCGGGGTCGGCGCGGTGAAGCGGACGCCCAGCCGCTCCAGTACGGAGGTGGTGTACCCGCTGTCCACCCGGATGTTGCGCTCCTCCTGCTGGGCCCAGGCGGCGGCCAGCCGGGCGGCCGTCGGGTGCCGCCGCTCGGCGCGGGCGAGCGCGGCCGCGAAGGCCGCCTCGTCGACGAGCCGGACGCCATGTCCCAACGCGCCGAGCCAGCCCACGAGTTCGTCGTGCGGCGTCGAGTACGGGGTCTCGACGTGGTAGGCGCCCGGCGCAGTGTGACGGTCCAGGGCGATCGCGGCGATCCCGGCGGCCACGGTGTCCACGTGCGAGAACGCGAAGGCGGTGGCGGGCCGGCTGGGGGCGGCACCCGCCACCAGGTAGCCGCGGACCAGCTGGTAGATCCGGTTGTCGCCGATGTTGGCCTGGAACGCGCCGGTGCGGCTGTGCGCGGCGATGTGGCCGCTGCGGTACAGGTAGGCGGCGTGCCCGCCGGCGGCCCAGGCCCGGACGGCCTGCTCGGCACGGTACTTGGAGCGCTCGTACGGGGTGCGGAAGTGCTGGCCGATCCACAGGTCGGCCTCGCTGAACCGGCGCGGCGGCCCGTCCACGCCACCGGAGACGGCCAGCGTGGAGACGTGGTGGAAGCGGGCCTCCGGGGTGTGCTCGTCGACCCAGCCGAGCAGCCGGCGCACCGCCGTGTGGTTGGCGCGCTCCAGTTCGTCGGGCGAGGCGACCAGCCGGACGTCGGCCGCCGCGTGCACCAGGATCCGGGCCTCCCGGGCCCGTTCCAATCCGGTCGGGGACAGCCCGAGGCCGTCCCGGTCGAGGTCCCCGGCGACCACCCGGGCCCGCTCCCCGGCCAGCCGCCGGACGGCGTCGGCGTCGTCCGCGGCCCGCACCAGACAGGTGACCACCGCGCCGCGCCGCCGGAAGGCGTCCAGCAGGTGCCGCCCGAGGTAGCCGGTGGCGCCGGTCAGCAGCACCCGGGCGGGTTCGCGGACGGCCGCCCGCGCGGTGGGCGGCACCCGGGCGTGCAGCAGCTGCCCGGAGGTCGACAGCGGCGCGCGGACCGGCTGCTCGGCGGTGGGCCCGCCGATCGCCGTGGCGAAACCGCCGAGGATCCGCCGGGCGGCCGGGTGCGCCACCGCGGGCCAGCCGTACACCAGGTCGGCGACCAGGCGTTGCTCCACCACCCTTGCGGTGAGCCGGAGTTGGTAGATCGGATCGCCGCCGGCGCAGCGCGCCACCCCGGCCTGCTCGTCGGCGACGGTCCAGTCCAGCGCGGGTTCCGCGGGCAGCCGGAAGGTGCCCAGGAAGTTGAAGCCGACGGTCGGCCGCGGCCCGGGCGCGTCCATCGGCCGGACGGGCGTCTCGCGCAACCGGCGTGCCGTCCCGGCCGGGCCGGCTCCGGCCGAGGGCCGCAGCCGGACCTGCTTGGCGGCGGTGAACCAGCCGACGGTGTCCAGGAATTCGCCGGACTCGCCGGACCCGCCGGGCTCACCGGGCTCGACGACCGTGTCCCGGCCGTGGGTCTCAACCTCCACCACGAGTTCGGCCTCGCCGCGCCAGCGGGCCACGGCCCCGGCGAAGGCGTCGAGCAGGACGGCCTCCAGTCCGGCGCCGCCGCCGTACCGCGCGACCAGTCGGGCGGTGGCCGGCTCGTCCAAGGTCCAGCTGAGCGTGGCGGGTCGGCCGGCTGGAGCGGGTTCCTGGGCGGTCGGCCCAGAGGTCGGCGCAGAGGACGACACAGCGGACGGCGCAGGGGCCGCCGGGATGGCGGCGGCCCACTGGTAGAAGTCGGGCGTGGGCGGCAGGTCGGTCGGCTTGTGGTCGAGCGCCGCCCGGTAGGCCTGGGCGAGGTCGTCCAGCAGGATCCGCCAGGACAGCCCGTCGACCACCAGGTGGTGGGCGATCAGGGCGAGTCGCTGGTCGGTGCCGGGCGGGCCGGTGAAGAGGTGGGCGCGCAGCAGCCGCCCGGCGGCGGGGTCGAGGCTGCGGTGGAGTTCGGTGCAGACCCCGGCGACGGTGTCGGCGATCTCGCCCGACGCGCGCGGGAGGCGGGAGTGGGAGACCGGGTCGAGGTCGGCGACCGCCCGCGGGTCGCCGTACCCGGTCGGCGAGAGGGGCCGACGCAGCGCCGGGTGGCGTTCCAGCACGGCGGCGACCGCAGCCGAGAGTGCGGCCGGGTCGACGGCACGGCGGCAGCGCAGCAGGACGGACTGGTTCCAGTGCCGGAGGTCGTCGACCGCCCGCTGCTGGTACAACCAGCGCTGGGCTGGCGCGAGTTGACGACCGGACCGGTCGCCGCGCGGCGCCGGTACGGCGACCCGGCCGGCGGCCCGGACGGGCGCGGGGACGGCCGCGGCGGCCAGGCCGGCCGCCGTCGGGTGCCGGTAGAAGTCCTCGTAGTCGACCCGCAGTCCGGAGCGCCGCAGCAGGGCGATGGTGCGCATGGCGAGGATGGAGTCCCCGCCGATGGCGATCACGTCCGTCCGCGCGCCGACGACGGGCAGACCGAGCGCGCCGGCCCAGAACCGGGTGATCTCCCCGACCAGGCCGTCCCCGGCCGGACCCTCCCCGCCGGAACCGCCCCCGACCAGGCCCTCCCCGGCCAGGCCGTCGCCGGCCGTCCCGTCCGATCGGTCCGATCCGGCGCGGGCCTCGACCAGGCGGGACACCAGCTCCCCCAGCCGGGCCCGGTCCAGCTTCCCGTTCGGCCCGACCGGGAACTCCGGCAGCACCAGGATCGGCTGCGGCACGGAGTAGCCGGGCAGCCGGTCGCGCAGGTGGGCGGCCAGGCCGTCGACGTCGTGCCCCGCCAACAGGCGGACCGCGCCCAGGAGTTGCGCGCCGACGGCGGTCTCGCGCAGCAGCGCCGCCGAGCCCGCGACGCCCGGGTGGCCGTCCATCGCCCGCTCGACCTCGGCCAGGTCGACCCGGTAGCCGCGGACCTTCACCTGGCGGTCCACCCGGCCGAGGAAGACCAGGCTCCCGTCGGCCCGCCGACGGCACAGGTCGCCGGTGCGGTACATCAGCCGCCCGTCCCGCCGGACGAAGCTGCGGGCGGTCTCCTCCGGCCGTCCGAAGTACCCGGCGCTGACGCCCCGCCCGCCGATCAGCAGCTCGCCGGCCACGCCGTCCGCCGCGGGCCGCCCGGCGGCGTCCAGCACGGTGAGCAGCACCTCGCCGATGCCGCTGCCGATCGGTACGGTCGGTTCCCCGTCCGGGAGTCGGCGGGCGTCGGTGGCCAGGAAGCAGGTCGCTCCGACGGTGGTCTCGGTCGGACCGTAGTGGTTGACCAGCCGCTCGGTGACGCCGTCGTCGAGCAGGGCGGCGGCGAGCGGGCGCGGCAGGGCCTCGCCGCCGAGCAGCAGGGTGCGCAGCGGCGGGGTGTCGGCCGGGCGGCCCTCCAGCAGGGCGGTCAGGTGCGAGGGGGTGGTCTTCAGGGTGTCGACCCCGGCGCGGCGCAGGGTGGCCCAGAAGGCGGCGGGGTCGCGCACCTCGTGGTCGGGCACCAGGTGCACCGAGCCGCCGGTGGCCAGGGCGAGCAGCCAGGCGGTGTGGCCGAGGTCGGCGGCGAGCGTGGTGACGTGGGCGAGCCTGGGGGCGTCGGCCTCGGTGAGTCCGAGCCGGGCGGCCAGCGCGTGGGCGTAGTGCACGGCGTTGGCATGGGTGACGGTGACGGCCTTGGGTTCGCCGCTGGAGCCGGAGGTGAAGGACAGGTACGCCGGATCCGCCCCGACCGGCCCCACCAACCCCACCGCCCCGACCGCCCCGAGGTCCCCGCGGTCCCCCGGGGCGAGGACGTCCACGAGCTCCGCCCCGGGCGCACCGCCCCCGCCCGCCCCGGGCTCGGTGGCGAGCACCCGCCCCACCCGGACGGCGGCCAGCCGTCGGGCCAGGTCGCCGGCGGTCCAGTCGGGGTCGGTCAGCACGGCGGCCGCGCCGGAGCGCAGCACCCCGTGCAGCAGCACCACCATCCGGGCGTCCCGGGGCCCGAGCAGGGCGACCCGGTCGCCGCGCCCGGTGCCGTCGGCGGCCAGCCGGGCGGCGATCCGCCCGGCGGCGGCGTCCAGGGCGCGGTGGTCGAGGGTGCGGCGGCCGTCGCTGACGGCGGGCCGGTCGGGGTGGGTGCGCGCGAGCCGGGACAGCAGCGCGCTGAGCGAACCGGTGGCGGGTGTGGACCGGACGGGCCGGGTGGTGGCGGTCACGCCCGCTCCTCCCCCGTCCGTGCCGTCCCCGCTCCGCCCGGCCGGGCGAGGGCCGCCGGATCGCCGGCCAGGAAGCCGTCCAGGACGATGCCGCCGACCAGGCGCCCGGCCAACTCCCAGGCCACCATGCGGTGCAGGCCGTCGAGGTGGATCAGCCCCGGCGGGAGCACCAGCTCCGCGTAGTCGGGGTGGTCGACCGGCGCGGTGCTGACGAAGAGCGGGGTGAACGGCGCCGCGCGCAGCATTCGCAGCTTCGCCGCGCAGACCGGGTTGGCCGCCGTCCAGTCGGCGCCGCCCGAGCGGACCCGTTCGGCCGCCCGGGCGACGGTCAGCCCGGTGGGCGGGACGAGTTCCCGCTCGCCGCCCTCGCTCTTGTGCCAGGGCAGCACGACGCCGAGGACGTCGGCCCGGGTGAGCCGGATCCGCCACCAGCCGCCGGGGATCGTGTCGGCGCGTTCCAGGTTCTCCTCGCCGTACAGGTTGGTGTTGGCCTCGTGCGCCCGTTCCACCGGGTGGTCCCGCAGGTAGGCCTCGTGGACCTCGGAGTAGGCGACGGCGGTGACGATCTCCACGCAGTGCTCCTCAGGCGGTTCGACGGCTCGGACGGCTCGGACGGCTGGGACGGCTCGGACGACCGGGGCCGGTGCCGGGGCCGCCGGGGCAACCGGGACGGCCCCGGGCCGGCTCAGACGGTTCCGGTGTACTCGGTGAAGTGCTGCTCGGCGAACAGGTCGGGCCACTGCCCGTCGGCCAGGTCCAGTTCGCGGGCCCGGGCGAGCATCTGCCGCCAGTGCGGCTTCACCGGGCGCCAGCGCGCGCCGACCTGGCAGTAGGAGGCGTCGATGAAGTAGCGCGGCCGGCCCGGCCCGTCCGGTGCCGGTCTGCGGGTGTGGAACAGCGCCGAGTTGAGCAGCACGGTGCTGCCGGGCGGCAGCCGGTCGATGACCACCTCGCCGGGCAGGGGCCCGGTGCCGTGGTGGGCGTAGGCGTCCTTGTCGACGGCGCGCAGGTGTGAGCCGGGCAGCACGGCCAGGCTGCCGACCCGTTCGTCCAGTCCGCCGAGGTAGTGCAGCGCGTGGACCATCAGCAGCGAGGGGTCGGCGCCGTCGTTGGGCTCGCAGTCGTGGTGCCAGGGCTTGCCGGGGATGCCCGGGGCCTGGCGGTCGCTGTGCAGGTGGTGGAAGACGAAGGACGGGCCGATCAGCCCGGTGAGCGCCCGTAGCAGCGGCGGGTGGGCGAGCAGTTCGCCGTGGGCGGGGAGCTCCAGTTCCAGCACCGGGGGCGGCCCGTGCCGGTCGGGGTCGGTGCAGGCGGCGATCGAACGGGCCCGCAGGCCCTCGTCCACCCATCGGTCCACCTCGGGGACGAGGCGTTCGCGCAGTGCTTCGGGGAGCAGCCCGGGCAGGACCAGGTACCCGGTCTCCAGGAACTGACGGCGGCGGTGCTGGGCGGTGCGGGCCTCAAGCCCGGTGGGGTGCGGGGTCACCGATCCGGCCCCTCCTTCCGTTCGACGGGACGCGCGGCGGGACGTGCTTCGGAACGTACGGCGGAACGCTCGACGGGACGTACGGCGGAACGTGCTTCGGCTCGGGAGGCTCATGGGTCGGTCCGGGCCTCGGGTGGCGGCGGTGTCGCCCGTCGTCGCCACGAACTGCGGAAGTCGCGGGTGCCCCGGCGTTCGCGGGCACCACGAAGAGAAACGCAATGATCACGCAAAGTGATCCGCCCCAGGAGTATGAACCGGCCATCGCGTCCACGACAAGACCAAGCCAACCCGTGGACATCTTCCCGCCACCGTGCCGTTCAGCTCCGGCCACCACTCGATTCCCGTCCCAGCGGAAACTCCGGCGCTCCCCCGCCCCGATGATTCGCCGTCGGAACAGCGGATGCGGCAGAGTTGCCGCATGAGCGTCGACGCGCGGAGTCTCCAGCACAGCCCCGGACCGGCTCGGCGGCGGCCGGTCCAGCAGCGCAGCCAGGAGCGCTACGGCCGCATCCTGGACGCCTGCGCGGGCCTGCTGGACGAGGTCGGGGCGACGGCGCTCACCACCAAGGAGGTCGCCCAGCGCGCCGAGGTGCCGATCGGCACCCTGTACCAGTTCTTCGCGGGCAAGGAGGACCTGCTGGCCGCGCTCGCCACCCGCAACCTCGACCGCTACCTCCAGCGCCTGGACGCCCGGATGGCCCGGTCCGCACCGATCGGCCCGGCCGGGTTCACCGACCTCGCGGTGGAGGAGTTCGTCGCGATGAAGCGCGCGGTGCCCGGTTTCGGCCAGGTGGACTTCGGGCTGGCCGACGCGGCGGTGCCCTCGGAGGTGCGCGACGAGACCCACCTGCTGGACTCGGGTGTGGACAACAACACCGCCGTGGCCCTGCGGCTGCAGGCGCTGGGCGGCGAGCTGTTCGCGGCCGGCGACCCGGCGGCCACCACGCTGGCCCTGCGGGTCGCCCTGGAGGCGGCCGACGCGGTGCTCAAACTGGCCTTCCGGGGGGACCCGCAGGGCGATCCGGCGCTGATCTCCGAGTGCAAACGGCTGGTGCGCGGTTACCTCGCGCAACAACCGCCCACCGGCTGACCCGCTTCCCACCGGCCCCGCGCGGCCCGTCCCGCCGAGGCGTTGCGCAGCCGCCGCACCCGAAGCAGAGTGGATAGCGGAACGTCCGCACGACCCGAGGAGCAGACCATGCACGCAGCGGTAGGTGACCGGCTCCACATCCACAGCAGGTCGGTGGGCATGGTGGACCAGAAGGGCGAGATCGTCGAGGTGCGCGGTTCGGACGGCCAACCGCCGTACGTGGTCCGCTTCGAGGACGGCCACGAGGGCCTGGTCTACCCCGGCCCCGACTGCAACGTCGAGCCCCGACTGGCGGAACGCTGACCGACTCCCCCGCCGCCCCGGGGTCGGGGCGGTGAGGAGCGGTGTCCGCCGCCACGACCCCGCTGCCCGGGGCGCTCGCCGGGCTCGCGCCACTGCTGGACCACTACGGGTACCTGGCGGTGGCGCTGCTCGTGCTGCTGGACAACTGCGGCATCCCGGTGCCCGGGCAGACCGTCCTGATCCTCGCCTCGGTGTACGCGGGCAGCGGGCACCTGGACTTCGCCGCCGTGCTGGTGATCGCGGTTGCCGCCGCCACGCTCGGCAACAGCCTCGGCTACCTGATCGGCCACACCGGAGGGCGCGCCTTCGTCCACCGCTGGGGCCGCTACGTGCTGCTCACCCCGGCCCGGATGGAACGTGCGGACGCCTTCTTCGCCCGGCAGGGCGGCAAGGTGGTCGCCGTCGCCCGCTTCGTCGACGGGCTGCGCCAGTACAACGGCATCATCGCCGGGACCACCGAGATGCCCTGGCGCCGGTTCGCCGTCTTCAACCTGGTCGGCGCCGTGCTGTGGACGGCCGTCTGGGGCACCTTCGGGTACGTCGCCGGGGCCAACATCGGGACGGTGTACCGGACGGCGCTGCGCTACCAGCTGTGGTTCGCGGTCGGACTCGGGGTGCTGGTCGCGGCCCTGCTGCTGCGGCAGGTGCTGCGCTACCGGCGCCGCCGTCGCGCGGACGGCTCCGATACCGGCTCCCAGGCCGCCCAGGACAGGCCCTAGCGCAGCGGGAACACCTCGAACGACACCGCGAAGCGCGTCCCCAGTCGGGTCCCGGCGCCGCGGCCGGCGCCCTCCAGGAACTCCCGGGGCTCCACCATCGCCCCGCCCGGGCCGCCCAACCCGGCCAGGTACGCCTTGTGCTCGGTCAGCGAGGCGACGCCCAGGTCGAAGGTGTCGGTGGTGTCCACCGCGTGCCGGGCCTGCGGCGAGGCGGCCGCCCAGATCTGCCGGACCCCGTTCCAGGGCTGGTGGCCCTCGTCCAGCAGCTCGCGGAACACCCAGCGGTTCCCGGCGTCGCGCACGCCGTCCAGGGTGGCCCGGCCGACCGCGATGTGGTCGGCCTGGTTGAGCAGCACCCCGCCGTAGGTGTCCCGGAAGTTACCGGTGATCACGATGTCCGGGCGGTGCCGGCGGACCACCCGGGCGATGTCGCGGCGCAGCGGCAGCCCGTACTCGACCACACCGTCCGGGTGGCCGAGGAACTCGACGGTCTCCACCCCGACGACGCGGGCCGAGGCGATCTGCTCGGCCTCGCGCAGCGGACGGCACTGCTCGGGGCTGACCGCGTCGATGCCGGCCTCGCCGCTGGTGACCATCACGTACACCACCGTCTTGCCCTGGGCGGTCCAGCGGGCGACGGCCGCGGCGCCGCCGTACTCCATGTCGTCGGGGTGGGCGACGATCGCCACCGCGGTCCGCCAGTCCTCGTCGACGTGCTCGAAGGGCTCGAAGGGCTCGGGGGCCTGCTCGGTCATGCTGTCGTCCTTCGTTCGCGGTTCAGCAGGGGGCAGGGGCAGAGGCAGAAGAGTCCTACCGTCGTACCGCAGGTGACTCTAGGAGATCGCGCTCCCCACTCACCGTCAGACACCGCCGCCACTCCCGCACTTGCCCCTGACCCATGCGTCAGGGGTTACCGTCCGGGCACCCCGCGGCGGCCCCGACCGCCGCACCTCCCATCCCCGTACGAGGAGAGCCGTCATGGCCCTGCCCACCACCGCCCGCGTCGTCCGGCTGGCCGCCCGGCCGACGGGACTGCCCGGGCCCGGGCACTTCACCGTCGCCGAGGAGCCGCTGCCCGCGCCCGGGCCCGGCGAGGTGCTGGTCCGCAACCGGGCCTTCCTGGTCTTCCCCGGCCTGCGCACCCTGATCGGCGGCGAGGCCGCCGGGCTGCCGCTCCCCCGGATCGGCCCCGGCGACGCGCTGTTCGGCCCGGCCCTCGGCGAGGTGCTGGCCGCTCCGGACGGCGGGCCGCTGCGGCCCGGCGACCTGGTCACCCACCTGTCCGGCTGGCGGGACGCACTGGTCGCCGGGGCCGACCGGTTCACGCCCGTCCCGGCGGACTTCCCGGACCCGCCGGCACTGCTCTCGGTCGGCTCGGCCGGCTACGGGGCACTGACCCGCACCGCCGCGGTGCGCCCCGGGGACGTGGTGCTGGTGACCGGTGCGGCGGGCGCGGTCGGCACCCTGACCGGGCAGCTCGCCCGGCTGCTCGGCGCCGCCCGGGTGATCGGCACCACCCGCTCGCCCGGCAAGGCCAAGCGGCTGACCGACGAACTCGGTTACGACGCCGTCCTGGTGCCCGGTGCCCGCCCGCTCGCCGAGCAGCTGGCCGAGGCCGCGCCGGAGGGCCTGGACGTGGTGGTGGACCTGGTCGGCGGTGAGCAGCTGACCACCGCCGTGGACGCCGCCCGGCGCGGCGCCCGGATCGCCGTGGTCGGGGCGCTGTCCGGGCAGCTCGACCCGGCGCGGCCCGGCGGCAGCGGGCCCGCCGTGATCGACGGCTTCCGGGTCTGCACCCTCGGCCTGACCCTGCGCGGCTTCACCGGCGTCGACCACCCGGACCTGGACGCCGAGTGGCGCGAGCGGCTCGGCGGCTGGCTGCGCTCCGGGGAACTCTCCTTCCCCTGGACCCCGGTCGCGGGCATCGATCGGGCCCCGGAGGCGTTGGCCAGGCTGTACACCGGAGACACCTTCGGCGCGACCATCGTCGAACTCTGAGCACGGGGCGTGCCGTCGGGCCCCGGGCCGCGGGTTCCGAGCACGAGGAGACGGGATGCGGATCGGCGACGCGGCGGCCGCGGCGGGCACCACGCCCAGGGCCCTGCGCTTCTACGAGCAGCGCGGCCTGCTGCCCCCGCCGGCCCGCACCGCCTCCGGCCAGCGCGAGTACGGCCCGGGCGAGGTCGCCAAGGTCCGGCTGATCCGCCAACTGCTGGCCGCCGGGCTGACGGTGGACGATCTGGCCAGCCGGGCGCACCGGTTCGACCTGCTGGACGAGGACCCGCCACGGCGCTGCGGTACGAACCCCGGCCCGGAGACCTTCGCCCCGGTGGTCTTCGCCCGGCTGGCCGCCCTGGACGCCGAGATCGCCCGGCTCACCGGCCTGCGGGACAAGCTCGCCCGGCTCGCCGCCACGGGGGGAGCGGACGAGCCGGGCGAGGACTGAGGGCCGGTCAGCCGGCTTCCGGCACCAGCCGGGGCGCGGCGGCCTGCGGCTGCGGCCAGCTGATCCGGGTCGCGCAGAGCGAGACCACCGCGGCCGAGGCGGCCACGGCGGCCATGCCCCAGACCAGGCTGGTGCCGCCGGCGATGAAGCCGATCACGGCGGGGCCGGCCAGCAGGCCGGTGGTGCCCATGGCGGCGACCAGGGAGAGCGCGTCGGAGCCCTGCCGGGCGGCCGCGACGTAGACGCACGGGGTGACGGCGGCGACGCCCAGGCCGACGCAGGCGAAACCGAGCAGGGTCGGCACCACACCGCCGACCAGCAGGGCGAGGGCCAGGCCCAGACCGCCCAGCAGGCTGCCGGTGCGGACGATCCGGCCGTCGCCGAAGCGGGTGCGCCAGCCGTCGGCGAAGATCCGGGCGCACACCATCATCACCGAGACCACGGCGATGCCCAGCGGGGCGAGTCCGGCGCCCGCGTGCACCACGTCCTTGAGATAGAGCGCCGACCAGTCGTTCATGGCGCCCTCGGTGACGGTGCCGAAGACCATCGCCAGGCCCATCCAGAGGGTGGCCGCGACGGGCAGCGCGAAACGGCGGCGCGGCTTCTTCCCCTCGCCTGCGGTGCCCTCCCCGACGGCGCCCTCCCCGGGGGCGGTCGCCTCGGAAGCGGTCTCCTCGGGAGCGGTCTCCGCCGGGCCGTCCGCCAACAGGCCCGGCCGGGCGGCCAGCACCAGCACCGCGAGCAGCACCGCGGCCAGCCCGAAGTGCACGGCGAGGGTGCCGGTGAAGGCGTTGACGCCGGAGGCCAGCAGGGCGGCCAGCAGCGAACCGGCGCTGAAGGTGGCGTGCAGCCTGGACATCGTGGTGCGCTCGAACCGGGCCTCCAGCGCGGCGCCCTGGGCGTTCATCGCCACGTTCAGACAGCCGACCGCAACGCCGTCGCAGAACAGCACCAGCAGGGTGAGCGGGTAGTTCGGCACCACCGACAGCGCGAGCAGGACCACGCCCAGGGCGAGCGCGGAGAGCACCGAGAGCAGGCGGGAGCCGAACCGCCGCATCAACACCGCGACCAGCGGGAAGGACACCGCCGCACCGATCCCGCAGGTCATCAGCAGCAGGCCGATCTGGGCCTCGCCGAGGTCCAGCCGGGCCTTGAGCGCGGGCACCCGGGAGACCCAGGTCGCGTACTGGAACCCGAGGGCGAAGAACAGTGCGCCGATGGCCAGTTGGGACCGTCGGAACGGGTCGCGGGAGGGGGACATGTGCATCAGCCCACTTCGACTCTGGGTGCGGACCCGGGGGTCGGTTCCGCGGGGTTCGGGGCGCGGTCCAGCGACTTGGCCATGTAGACCGCCTCGGCGCCGTAACTCGCGGGCAGCCCGATCTCGGGCCGGGCGCGGTACCCGAGTCGGGACCACACCACCTGCGAGCCGCGCACGGCGACCAGCGAGAGGCTCCGACGCCCGGCCGCCCGGCCGGCCTCCTCCAGGTGCCGCATCAGCCGGGGCGCCAGGCCCCGCCCGCGCGCCCGCTCGGCGATCACCAGGTCGTGGGCGTGCAGGTTGCCCTGCTCGCGGCCGCCGACCGCGCCCTCCTCGGCGGCGCTCAGGTCCGGGCAGCGGAACAGCGGGTACGGCAGGGCGAGCAGATAGCCGGCGAAGCCGTCGGCGTCCTCCAGCACGAAGCAGGTCGACGGCGAGGCGCGGTGCCGGGAACGCAGCGCGGCCCCGCCCTCGGACAGGCCGCTGGCGGCGTAGGCGCGCTCCTCGGCCGCGATCACCTGCGGCCAGTCCTCCTCGCGGAGCAGCCGGATCCGGATGTCGGTCATGCGTCCCCTCCGTCCGGGGCCGGGCCGCCGACGACGGTGTACGGCAGCGGTGCGAAGCCGTTGAACCCCTGGGTGGCGTAGGCGGTGGCGTACGCGCCGCAGGAGTGGATCCACACCGGGTCGCCGGAGGCGATCGCGCGCGGCACCCGCACCGCGCCGCCGTCCTGGGCGAAGGCGTCGTCGCTGTCGCAGGTCGGGCCGGCCACCACGGCGTTGACGAACTGCCCGCCGGGGTGGCTGGGGAACTCCAGCCGGTACTGCAACTGGTCCATCTCGTACAGGCCGTTGAACTTGCCGCAGCTCAGGTAGAGCCAGTCCTCCCGGGTGCCGTCGAGGCGGTGGCGGGAGGTGAGCCGGGCGACGTGGGCGCGGATCGCGCCGTGGTCGGCGACCAGGTGGCGGCCGGGTTCCACGAGGAAGTCCAGCGGGGCGGCGTTGACGGCGCGCAGCCGCTCCATGCCCTCGCGGATCACCGCGAACATCTTGTCCAGCGGCGGTTCCAGCGGCCGGCCGCGCCGGTCCAGCACGCCGAGGGCGGGCAGTCCGCCGCCGAGGTTGATCCGGTCCGGCACGATGCCACGCCAGTTGAGCGCCTCCAGCACGGCGGCCAGGGTCTCGATCGCCGCGCCCCAGGCCTCGGCGGTCATCTGCTGGGAGCCGACGTGCACGGACAGCCCGGAGGGGGTCAGCCCGGCGGTGCGGGCGGCGTCGAGCACCCGCACGGCGTCCTCGGGCGAGCAGCCGAACTTGTGGCTCAGGCCCCACAGGGCGCCGTCACCGGTGGTCGCGATCCGGCAGAACACCCGTGCTCCGGGGGCGTGTTCGGCGATCGCGGCGACATCCTCCAGGCTGTCGGTGGCGAAGTCGCGCACGCCCAGCCGGTAGGCCTCGGCGATGTGCCGGTCGGACTTGATGGTGTTGCCGTAGTGGATCAGCTCGGGCGGCACGCCGGTGCGCAGCGCCTGGGCGATCTCCTGCGGGCCGGCCGCGTCGAAGCCGGAGCCGAGCCGGGCGAGGTGGTCGAGCACCTCGTCGACCGGGCAGGCCTTCATCGCGAACCGGACGGCGACGCCGGGCAGTTCGGTGCCCAGGGCGGCGTACTGGCGGCCGATGCCGTCGAGGTCGTAGACGATGGTGTCCTCGGTGGCGGCGGCGAGTGCGGCGCGCAGGGTGCCGTGGTCGTGCGGGTCGGGGCCGGGCGCGCGGTCGGCGTGCACGGTCTCGGCCGCGGTCGGCGCGCGGTGGTTGGTCCTTCCGCGCGCCTCGGCGGAGTGGCGCGGTTCGGTGGTCGGGTGTGTGGTGCTCTGGGGTGTCACGGATGAACTCCCGGTGCGTGCGGCTGGGGGCCGGACAGGCCCTAGCTCGGGAGCCGGTCGGCGGGGGTGGCCTTGCTCGCCCGCACCAGCGGGCCCCACGCGTCGATCAGCAGGGCGAAGTCCTCGATGTCCGCCTGCGCCTCGTCGAGCAGGCGCGCCCGTCGGGGCGCCAGGTGGTCGGCGAACGCGGCGTACCTGCCGCCCAGTCGCCGGTAGCAGCGGTCGAGCTCGGCGAGCCGACGGTGGTTCTCCGCGCGGTCCGTCGCGGCGCTGCGGCGGGCGGAGTCGGCGATCGTCCCGGGGCGGACGTGGTGCTGCTCGTCGAGCAGGGCCTCGCCGGCCCGCTCCAGGTCGGCGTAGACGGGGTGGAGGTAGAGCATGGAGAGCAGGAACTTGGCGTAGCGCTCCTGGTAGGCGGTGAAGCCCGCGTCGCTGCGCCGATCCGGGGTGTAGTAGTTGACGATGTGCCGGTTGTGGGTGACGCCGGGCAGGGTGGCGTCGTGCACCAGGTGGTGCAGGAAGTAGTCGCTGCCGATGGTGTCGGTGGCGGGCGGCAGCGGGACGCGCTCGTACACCTCGTGGTCGAGGGCGATGTTGCACATGTCGATCCGCCAGATGTCCGGCCGGTCGAGCACGACGCGGTCGGCGGTGAAGGGTTCGGTGCCGCCGCCGGTGAAGGAGTCGGCGACCAGGTCCCGGCGTTCCTGTTCGGTGGCCCCGGTGGGCGCCCAGAGCGCGACCACGTCGTGGTAGACGGCGGGGTCGAGGGTCTGGATCTCGCCGATGTCGACGGAGAGTTCGCCGATGAAGGAGGCGCCGACCAGGGCGACCGGCTTGTCGGCGTGCGCCGGGTCGAGGGTGTGCTCGGTGACGGCGGCGGCCGCGTCGGCGGCCTTGAGTCCGATGGTGGCGAGCTCGTGGTCGATCGGGAACACCGGTGCGCCGTCGAGCCACTGGTAGCGGCTGTCGGAGTCGCGGCGGTGCACCGAGGTGCAGCCGAGCGCGGCGGCCAGCAGGAAGGCCCGGTTGGTGCAGGCGCCGTAGGAGACGGCGTCGGGCAGCATCAGGTCGAGCAGCCGGTCCGGCCCGGGGAGGCCGGAGCGCTCGATCGCCCCGCGCAGGAAGGCGCGTTGGGCCTCCTCGTCGAGGTGGTGGACGACCACGCCCTCGGCCGCCGGCAGCGCGGCGAGGGCGGCGGCGTGCCGGGCCCGGGTGGCCGGGTCGGCGGAGTCCAGCACCAGCAGGTGCACCCGGACACCGAACTCCCGCGCGGCGTGGGCGGCTTCGGCGCCGATCGCCGGGATGGTGTCCGCGCACTCGCGGTTGGTGGGCAGGGTCAGGCAGACGGCGCGCATGACCGCTCCTCCGCGGGCTGCTCGAAGTCGCGGCCGGTCCAGGACTTCAGGCCGAGCAACTTCTCCCCCAGTTCGGTCAGTTCGGCCGGTCCGTAGCGCAGCGCCTCGGGCCGGTCGGCGTCCCCGACCAGGGTGCGGTTCCAGTCCGGCGTGCTGAGGGTGCGCCAGGACTCGACCCGGGAGCGGCGCAGCGGCTCGGCCTCCTCCAGGGCGGGCATCATGGACAGGTACTGGACCGAGCGCACGCCGCCCGCGGAGGTGTTGGGGGCGACCCCGTGGGCCAGCAGGCCGTTCCAGATCAGCAGGTCGCCGGCCTTCAACTCGGGCCGCACCACCGGGTACTCCGCGCGGTCGACGGCCGGGCGGATCGGGTCGCGGTCGGCGGGCTGGGCGGCCTGCCACTCGTTGTAGCGGCGGAACAGCTCCGGGTCGCACTGGAAGCCGCCGTGGTCGGGGGCGGTGTCGTTGAGCGCGATGATGCCCTGGACGCGCTGCGGGAGCATGCCCTGGGTGGTGTCGACGTCCCAGTGCAGTTCGATGTCGAAGCCCTTGTCGGTGGGCTCGATCAGGGCGCGGTCGCGGTTGCGCACGTTCGGCGGGTTGAGGTTGAGCCGGTCGAGGGTGACCCAGAGCTCCTCGCAGTCCCAGACGTCCACGAAGGCGTCGTAGACCCGCTGTGCCTGGCGGCTGTCCCAGATGAGCTGGTGGTGGTAGGCCTCGACGAAGCCGTAGATGTGCAGGTGCTGGTCGAGTTCGTCGCGGTGGTCGCGCTCGCGGTACCACTCCTCCGGGCGGTCGGGCGACAGGCCCTGGAACTCCCAGGCGAAGTCGAGCAGTCGCTGCGCGGCCGCGGCCGGGACGGCCTGCCGCACCACGACGTAGCCGAAGGTCTGCCAGTGGGCGAAGTCCGCTTCGGAGAGCACCCGCAGCGGGTGCTTCTTGCGCAGTTCGCGCAGCGCGGTGCGGGCGAGGTAACTCTCGGTGTCGGCACTGAAGTAGGGGCGTGACGAGGCGGCCCGGTACAGATATTCCTCGGCGGGTTCGGCAGGGCTCGGCATGGGCGGTCACTCCGTGGTTCGTGGTCGATGCAGCGGTTCCTCGGGCGCCCGGTGCGGGCACGGCGAGCCGGTGGCCGGTCGTCGGCCGACAGCGGAAATGGGTGCGCGGACCGGACGCCGGTCCGCATGCGCTCCTTCTCACCCGGGCCCCCGAGCAGCGTTCAGCGCCACGTCAGGGGGCCAACTCACCCGTCCGGCAAGGACACTCACCCCGCATCAGGCCCTGCCGAACCGCGCTTCCCCATACGTTGGACTAGACCAACTAATGGTGTCAACCCTTTCCCGCGGGTTACCGATTGGGAATCCGCGCAGTTCACGGCGCCCTCTCAGGGTTCGCTTTATGTTTCGGAGACTGACATAAGGCCCCGGGAATGTTTCGACAATTGACATAACCACGGAGGGTGAACCGGACCGCCCCGCCGTACGTTGGGTCTGTGGCACCCACCCGACGCGTCCGACCGGCCCGCACCCGGCTGGCCCCACCCGGCTGGCTGACCGAGGGCCTGCGGCCCCGCGCCGCCCCCGTCCCCTGGGCCGCGGCGGCCCGCGCCGCGGTCGCGCTCGCCGCCCCGCTCGCCGTCGGCACCGCCACCGGCCGGCCCGGGTACGGCGCACTGGTGTCGATGGGCGCGCTGTCCGGGGTGATCGGCGACACCGCCGACGCCTACCGGATGCGGGTGTACAACATCGCCGTGCCCCAGCTGTTCGGCGCCCTCGGGCTGTTGCTCGGCACCCTGGTGCACGGCTCCGGCTGGACGGCGGTCGCGGTGCTGACCGTGGTCGCGCTGGTCTCCGGCATGATCTCCTCGATCGGCGCGGTCGCCTCCGTCTCCGGTCTGCTCCTGCTGCTCGACGCCGTGGTCGGGGCCGGGCTGCCGATGCCCTCCCCGTGGTGGCTGCCGCCCGGCCTGCTGCTGCTCGGCGGCCTGCTGGTGCTCGCCCTCACCCTGCTCGCCTGGCCGCTGCGCCGCGGCACGCCCGAACGCGCCGTGGTCGCCGACAGCTACCGGGCGGTCGCCGGACTGCTGGAGGCCACCGGCACGCCCGACTACGAGGACCGGCGCCGGGCGCTCACCCAGTCCCTCAACCAGTCCTACGACCTGCTGCTGGCCCGCCGGGCCCGCCGGCACGGCCGCTCCGCCACCCTGGTCCGGCTGCTCGCCCAGCTCAACGCGCTGATCCCGGTGGTCGAGGGCACCGCCGCGGTCCACCTGCGCCCACCGGAGTTCGGCCCGCTGCCCGCCGCCTACCCGGCCGCCGTGCGCGAGCTCGCCCGGGCCGTCGAACGCGGCCGCCCCGGCCCGGCCCCCATCCCGGCGCCGCCCGAACTACCCGAACTGCCCGAGCCCCGCGGCCCGTCCACCCGCGCGCTGGCCGAGGCGATCGAGCACGCCGACCTCGTCGTCCGGGAGGCCGCACCGGACCCGTACGGCGCCGCCGACCGGCTCGGCCGGCCCGCCGGGCTCCGGGTCCGGGCCCGCCGGGCGACCCGGGCGCTGCTGCTGTCCGGCGCCTCCTGGCGGTACGGGCTGCGCCTGGCGCTGTGCATCGGGCTGGCCCAGGTGCTGGTGTCGGTGATCGCCGTCCCGCGCTCGTACTGGGTGTCGCTGACCGTCACCTTCGTGCTGAAGCCGGACTTCGGCTCGGTGTTCTCCCGCGCGGTGCTGCGCGCGTTCGGGACGGCCGCCGGGCTGCTGATCGCGATCCCGGTGCTGGCCGAGGTGCCGCACGGCTGGTGGGACGTACCGGTGATGGCGGCGCTGGCCACGCTGATCCCGGTGCTGTCCGCCAAGGGGTACGCCTTCCAGACCGCCGCGATCACCCCGGTCATCCTGATGCTCTCCGACCTGCTCAACCACCAGGGCTTCCACCTGGTCGCACCCCGGCTGTACGACTCGCTGATCGGCTGCGGCATCGCGCTGCTGGCTGGCTACCTGCTCTGGCCGGAGTCCTGGCACACCCGGATCGGCGACCGGCTCGCCGACGCCGTCCAGGACACCGCCTCGTACGTGACTTTGGCCTTCACCACCGCGCCGGGACGGGACGAGCCCGCCCGGGCCCGCTACCGGCGGCGGCTCTACCGGGACCTCTCCACCGTGCGCAGCGAGTTCCAGCGGGCGCTCACCGAGCCGCCGCCGGTGGGCGCCCGGGCGGAGGCCTGGTGGCCGCTGGTGATCGCGGTGGAGCGGATCGTGGACACCACCACCGCGACCCGGGTGCGGGTCGAGCACGGCGCACCGGTGCCGAGCCCGGCCGAGGTCGCCCTGGTCACCCGGGAGCTGACCGACCTGGCCGAGGCGCTGCGCACCGGCACGCCCGCGCCCCCGGGCGGCGGCCCGGACACCCTGGCGCCGGACTGCGCGCTCGCCCGGCTGCACCACGAGGTGCGGGCGGCGCGGTCGGTGGCCTACCACTGACCGGCCGGGCACACGGGGCGCGGCGGGTGCCGACCGGGCCCGGCGGGTGCCGGCCGCGCTCAGTCCTGGATGCGCCGCCAGGGCCGGTCGGCCTCCAGCTCGAAGGCCAGCTCCAGCAGCAGCCGCTCCTGCCCGTGCGCGGCCGACAGGTGCACCCCGATCGGCAGCCCGCTCGGCGCCGCCCCGGCGGGCAGCGCGATGCCCGGGCCACCGGTGACGTTGTTGACCGGGGTAAAGGCGACGTAGCGCAGCAGCCGGTCGATCAGCTCGTCGAAGGCGACGTTCGGGCTGAGGTGCCCGATCGGCGGGGCGGTGTGGGCAAGCACCGGGGAGAGGATCGCGTCGTGCTCGCGGAAGATGCCCGCGTACACCGCCTCGGCCCGGCGCAGCCGGCGCAGCACGCCCGGGGTGCGCGGGAACTCGGCCCGGAAGCTGCGGCGCAGCCCGGTGGTCAGGCCGTCCAGCTTCGCCGCCCGAAAGCTCGGGTCGAGCAGGACCTTGCCGGTGAGCGCGATCACCCAGGCGATGTAGCCCCAGTAGGAGAGGAAGTCGCGGGAGAACTCCTCGCCGAACGGCAGGGTGGTCGGCACCACCCGGTGGCCCATCGCCTCCAGCCGGGCGGCGGTCTCCTCGACGGCCCGGCGGGTCGCCTCGTCGGTCTTGGCAGTCGGCGAGTCCACCACCAGCCCGATCCGCAGCCGGCGCCCGCCGGGGCCCTCGACCAGGCCGATCGGGGGCAGGCCCGGGTTGCGGTGGTGGCGCTCGGCGGCGGCGTAGAAGGCGGCGGTGTCGCGCACCGAACGGGTCACCACCCCGTCGGTGACCAGGTCGATCGGCAGCTTGCCGCCCTGGGCGTTGGCGACCAGCCGTCCCCGGGTGGGCTTGAGGCCGACCAGGCCGCAGCAGGCCGCCGGGATCCGGATCGAGCCGCCGCCGTCGTTGGCGTGGGCGATCGGCACCACCCCGGCGGCGACCAGGGCCGCCGAGCCGCCCGAGGAGGCGCCGGGCGAGTGGGAGGTCTTCCAGGGGTTGCGCACCGGCTGGGCGGTGGCGAACTCGGTGGAGGCGTTGAGGCCGAACTCGGGCAGCCGGGACTTGCCGAGCACGGCCAGGCCGGTGGACAGGAACTGGTCGGTGAACGGCGCGTTGCGGCGGGCCGGGCGGGCCCGGTAGGCCTCGCTGCCGTTGGCGGTGGGCAGGCCGCGCAGGTCGACGTTGTCCTTGAGGAAGGTCGGCACGCCCCAGAGCGGGCCGCCGATGCCCTCGCGGCTGATCCGGGGCCGGTCGTAGCCGGGGTGGGCGACGGGCAGCAGTGCGGCGTCGATCCGCCCGGCGCGGGCGACGGCGGCCGCGACCAGCTCCCGGGGGTTCACCTCGCCGGCCCGGACCAGGGCGGCCAGCGCCACCGCGTCGTGCGTGCCGAGGGCGTCGTCGGTGAACGCGTGGGCGCGCTCGTCGGCCATCCCAACTCCCAATCGGTAGTACCAACGGGCAGTACCGGCTAGTAGTACCGGCCGGTAATCGTACGGAGCTCGCAGTGTAGGCGCGCGGCACCGCCCCCGGATACCCCTGCCCCCCGCGACCCCCGGCGGGCCGTCAAGCCCGCTACGGCGCACGGGCGTTCGGCCTGCGCCCCCGCGTTCACCCCACCCGCCGGGCGCGGACCGTTCGTGGACCGTTTCACCGCCGGGCACCGGGAAAGATCCCGAAGGCCCGACGAACCGGCTCTCCCGAGGTGACGCCCGTGCCCACCCAGTCCCGCCCGACCGTCCGCTACACCTCGGTCACGGCCCCGCGCGCGCTCCCCCTGCTCGGCCACGCCCCCGCCCTGATCCGCAACCCGCTCGCCTTCGTGGCCGGCCTCGCCGCCCACGGCGACCTGGTCCGGCTGCGGCTCGGCCCGGTCGACGCGTACGTCGCCTGCCACCCCGACCTGGTGCGCCGACTGCTCACCGAGGACCGCACCTACGACAAGGGCGGGATCGTGGTCGAGAAGGCCCGCGAGGCCTTCGGCAACGGCCTCGCCACCTGCCCCGCCGCCGCCCACCGACGCCAGCGCCGGATGCTCCAGCCCGCGTTCCACCGCGACCGGCTGCCCGGCTACGCCGCCCTGATGGCCGAGGAGATCGCCGGCACCACCGCCGGCTGGCGCGACGGCGACACCGTCGACGTGCCCGCCGCGATGTACCGCCTCTCCACCGCCGTCACCGCCCGCTGCCTGTTCGCCGCCCACGAACGGGCCGGCTCGCTGCCCGTCCACGCCTGCATGGACGAGGTCGCCCACGGCGTCGCCCGGCGGATGATGCTGCCGCTGCCCGGCGCCGACCGGATCCCCACCCCCGGCAACCGCCGCTTCGCCCGCGCCCGGCAGGACCTCCGGGAGATCACCCGCCGGCTGACCGCCGACTACCGGGCCGCCGGCACCGACCACCACGACCTGCTCTCCGTGCTGCTCGGCACCCGCGACGAGGACGGGCAGGGCCTGACCGACGAGGAGATCCACGACCAGGTGGTCACCTTCCTGCTGGCCGGGATGGAGACCACCGCCGCCACCCTCTCCTGGGCCTGGACACTGCTCGCCGCCAACCCGGCCGTCCGCGACCGCCTGCACGCCGAGCTCGACACCGTCCTGGACGGCCGCCCCGCCCGCCACCAGGACCTCCCCGCCCTGCCGCTCACCGCCCGGATCGTCAGCGAGACCCTGCGGCTCTACCCGCCCGCCTGGATCCTCAGCCGCACCGTCGCGACCGCCACCGAACTCGGCGGCCACCCGCTCCCGGCCGGCGCCACCCTGCTGTACAGCCCCTACCTGCTGCACCGCCGCGCCGACCTCTTCCCCTGCCCCGACCGCTTCGACCCCGACCGCTGGCTCACCACCGCCCGCCCCGCCCCCGGCAACTACACCCCCTTCGGCTTCGGCGCCCGCCGCTGCATCGGCGACGCCTTCGGCACCACCGAGGCCGCCCTGGCGCTGGCCACCATCGCCGCCCGCTGGACCGTCACCCCCACCCGCGACCGGCCGATCCGCCCGCACCGCAGCGCCTCGCTGTCCCCCCGCCCCTTCACCGCGAGGCTCGGCCGACGGATCCGCTGAACGGCGGGCCGGCCCGGGGCGCCGTCGAGAGGCCCGCCCGAGGGACGCGCCGAGCCGGAGTTCATCGGCATTCGGTACTGTCCCCAGGGTGGCCGACCGCATCCGGGCCGGCCCGACCAGCCGCTCGACCGGGACACCATCAGAACATGAACGCTCGAAGCCCGTTGGGGCTCCTCACCGGGCTGCTGCACGCCGTCCGCACGTACCCGCGGCGCTCGCCGCTGACGCTCTGCTACGTCGGGCTGCTGCTGCTCGGACACGCCTGGGTCGAGTACGGACTGTCCGAAGCCCGGGCCGACGACCTGCGCGGCTACCTCAGCACCAACCTGGACAACCTGCACGACCACCCGGTCCGCGCCCTGGTCGGCAGCGCCCTGCTGTACGACGGCACGCTCACCGACATCGCCTCCACCGGCTTCGGCGGCACCCTGATCACCCTCGGCCTGGGCATCGTGGTCGCGCTGTCCTGGGCCGAACGGCGCTTCGGCACCCCGCGCGCCGCCGCGGTCTTCCTCGCCGGGCACGTCGGCGCCACCCTGGTCACCGCCCTGGTGATCCTCTTCGCCCTGCACCAGGGCTGGTACCCGGAGGACGTGCGGGCGGCCTCCGACTACGGCATCAGCTACGGCGCCCAGGCCGCCCTGGCCTTCGCCACCCTGGCGCTGCCCCGCTGGGCCCGGCTGCCCTGGGGCGCCTTCGTGTTCGCCTGGCCACTGGCCGGCGACCACGAGTGGCCCGGCCCGCTGCCGGAGTTCACCACCGTCGGCCACCTGCTGGCCGCCGCGCTCGGCTTCGCCCTGGCCGCCGCCACCGCCCGCGGCCGACGGCGCGCCACCGCCCTCGCCACGGCGCGCAGCGGGGGGTGACCGCTTCCGCGGGCCCGGGCCGGCGCCGTGGGGCCGCCCGCCCGACGGACCCGGGCAGGCCCGTCAGCGGGGCGGGCGGCGGTCGGCGGCGAGGTCGGTCAGCAGCCGCTCGATCGACGCCAACCGCTCCCGCAGCTCCTCGACGTCCCCCTTGGTGGCACTCTGCTCGGCCGCCCGGAGGGTGACCAGCAGCTGCCCGTCCGGCTCCAGCCGGGCCCGCGAGACATCCGTGACGTTGTCGCCGTTCTGCACCCGGATCGCGTGCTCCAGCTCGGACGGGCGCAGCGCCAGGTCGCGCAGCGCACCGGGCACCAGCTTGCCGTCGCGCACCACCGTGGTGGGTGAGCCCTCCAGGATCCGGGCGGCCCGCGGGTCACGGGCCAGCCAGCGGGTGATGCCCGCGTTCACCGCGATCAGGGTGGCCGCGCCGATCGTCCCGCCGAGCAGGCTGTTGTCGTTGCCGATGATCGCGTTCTGCACCACGTTGGAGAGCAGGAACACCACCACCATGTCGAAGGTGTTCAGCCCCGCCAGCCCGCGCTTCCCGGCGAGCCGGAACAGCACCAGGATCAGCACGTAGACGGCGATCGTCCGGAGGATCTTCTCCACGATCGGAATCTGGACGACCATCAGGTCATTCCACACGGCCCCGCTCCTCCCACCACGACTGTCCGGAACGGGGCCGACGCTACTCTCCGGGCAGGGCCGGGTCAGCGGTTAGGTCCTGTCCGGCCGATCTTGCGCTGCTCCGGCAAGATCGGCCGGACAGGGCCTAGCCTCAATGCCAGTGACTTAGGTCGTGCTCGCTCTGGTGATCGTGACGGTGGCCGGAGCGGGTGGTGGCCAGTTGCGGTGTTGGGCGCGTTTGAGGGGC
>NZ_JBEOSV010000094.1:0-29729 GCF_040303245.1 Kitasatospora sp. NPDC096077
GATGGTACTGCAGGGGGGACCCTGTGGGAGAGTAGGACGCCGCCGAACAATTCTTCAGAAAAGGCCCGCCCGGGTTACCGGGTGGGCCTTTTCGCATTTCCGGACGGTCCGGTCCACGGTCCGATCCGATGATCATCCGAGCGGCCGGGTGTTGCTCCTGTCATCGACAGGTGGTCCTAGGTCTACCTCGGAATTGGGGTGCCACGGCCAGTGTCCGGAGCGGGTCGTTCGTGAACACTGAAGGAGGACGATCGGTACCGGCATCAGGAGCTTGCGTGACCACAGAGACTCGTACGAGCGGCACGTCCGTCCGTGCGCAGACCGAGGCGGCCTTCCAGGCCGGCGGCCAGGGGCTGGCCCGGCTGGCTCAGGTGGTGCTGGCCGCGGTGCCCGGGTTCGTGATCCCGCTGGTGGCGGCCGTCTTCACGGGAGTGGTGACGGCTCAGCTCCTGCAGTACTACTACCTGTCGGCCGTGCTGGCCCTCGGGGCGGCGGCGGTCGTGGGCGCCGCGGTGGCCTCGGTCTTCCTCCGGCGGACGGCGGACCGCACCCGGCTGTTGCTGGAGCGCTGGTACGGCATCCGGCTGCCGGCCGTCTACGAGCCGGTGCCGAGGCTGGAGCCGGACGAGCGCGGGCACTGGTGGACGGGCTACTCGTACCACCGCTCGCAGACCGTCGCGAAGTACGCGCAGCTGGTCCACTGGGGCCTGCGGGACCGGACCACCCGGGCCGAGCTGCTCTGGATGATCGTGAACCCGGTCCTCGCCGCGGTCCTGGGCGGCGCGGTGGTCCTGCTGCTGGTGCTGGGTACGGCCTTCGCCCTGGGCGGCGTGGTGCCGGCGAACGGCTTCGGTCCACTGAGCGCGCGGATGGTCCGGGTCGGGCTGAGCCTGGTGGTCGGGATCGGCATGATCGTCGCCGGGATACTCCTCGCCCCGCACGCGGTGCGGGGGTACGTGGAGGTGGCCCGCCGGGTGCTGGACCAGGACGGCCGGGCCACGCACGCCCAGCTGACCAAGCGGGTGGCCGAGTTGACCGAGACCCGGGCCGACGCGGTGGGCAGCCAGGCGGCCGAGTTGCGGCGGATCGAGCGCGACCTGCACGACGGCGCCCAGGCGCGGCTGGTGGCGATCGGGATGACGCTGGGGACCATCGAGCACCTGATGGAGACCGACCAGGCGGCCGCGCGGGAGCTCCTCTCCGAGGCCCGGCAGTCCTCGGCCCGGGCCCTGCAGGAGCTGCGCGACCTGGTCCGCGGCATCCACCCGCCGGTGCTCGCCGAGCGCGGACTCGGCGACGCGGTGCGGGCGTTGGCGCTGGACAGTGCACTGCCGACCGAGGTGTTCGTGAGCCTGCCGGACCGGCTGCCCGCCCCGGTCGAGGCGGCCGTCTACTTCAGCATCAGCGAACTGCTGGCCAACGCGGCCAAGCACTCGGAGGCGGAGCAGGTGTGGGTGGACATCCTGTACCGGGCCGGGTCCCTCCGGGTCACGGTGACGGACGACGGCGTGGGGGTGGCGGATCCGTCACGGGGTACGGGCCTGCGCGGGATCGAGCGTCGATTGGGTACCTTCGACGGTGTCCTCGCCATCGACAGCACGTCGGGCGGTCCCACCACCATCACCTTGGAGTTGCCGTGCGAGTTGTCCTCGCCGAGGACCTCTACCTCCTCCGCGAAGGCCTGATCCGCCTGTTGGAAGCCCACGGCTTCACCATCGCGGCCGCCGTGGAGACCGGCCCCGAGCTGCTGGACGCGCTGTTGACCCACCGCCCCGACGTGGCGGTGGTGGACGTCCGGCTGCCCCCGACGCTCACCGACGAGGGGCTCCAGGCCGCACTCAAGGCGCGCCGGGAGATCCGCGGCCTTCCGGTGCTGGTGCTCTCGCAGCATGTCCAGCAGCTCTACGCACGGGAGTTGCTGGCCGACGGCACGGGCGGGATCGGCTACCTGCTGAAGGACCGGGTGTTCAACGCCGACCAGTTCATCGACGCGGTCCGTCGGGTGGCGGCGGGCGGGACGGCGATGGACCCGGACGTGATCGCCAAGCTGATGGAGACCACGTCACGCCGCCCGGGCCCGCTGCTCGGGCTCTCCCCGCGCGAGCGCGAGGTGCTGGAGCTGATGGCCGAGGGGTGCTCCAACTCGGCCATCGCCGGCCGCCTCTCGGTGAGCGACGGAGCCGTGGCCAAGCACATCGCCAACATCTTCAGCAAGCTCGAACTCGCCCCGGACGAGGACGCCAACCGCCGGGTGATGGCCGTGCTCGCCTACCTCAACGGCACGGCGGGGCAGAGCCGCTGACGCCCCGACCGGTTGGGAGGAGCGGGCCGACGGCCCGTACAGTGACACTCCGGGCTGCGGAAACGCTGAAACACGCGTACGAGTAAACTCCGGTGGGCCGAGCCCGGAGGTTGCCCAGCCGTCCGGCGGCCCGACTGGCGGGCACCGGCAGCCGAGGCGAGTACGGCAGCCGCCGACATCCAGGGGTTGATAGACGTAATGGCACGCCCAACGCTCACCAAGGCTCACCGCGGTCTGCTCGGCATGGTCGCGGGCGGTGCCTGCATCATCTCGGGCATCGGGTTCGCGGGTTCGTACAACGCGGTGCGCGAGCTGGCCATGGAGAAAGGTTTCGGTGCCTTCTCCTACGCCTTCCCGATCGGCGTCGACGCGGGCATCGTCGTGCTCCTCGCCCTCGACCTGGTGCTGACCTGGCTGCGGATCCCCTTCCCGATGCTGCGCCAGACCGCCTGGCTGCTGACCGTCGCCACCATCGCCTTCAACGCGGCCGCCTCCTGGGGCGATCCGCTCGGCATGGGGATGCACGCCGTCATCCCGGTGCTGTTCGTCGTCGTGGTCGAGGCCTCCCGGCACGCGGTCGGCCGGATCGCGGCGATCACCGCGGACCGCCACATGGAGTCGGTCCGGGTGATGCGCTGGTTGCTCTCCCCGGTGCCCACCTTCCGGCTCTGGCGGCGGATGAAGCTCTGGGAGCTCCGCTCCTACGAAGAGGTCATCCGGCTGGAACAGAACCGGCTGGTCTACCGGGCGCAGCTGCGCTTCCGCTACGGCCGGGGCTGGCGCCGCTCCGCCCCGATCCAGGCGCTGCTGCCGCTCAAGCTCGCCAAGTTCGGCGTCCCGTTGGACCCGTCGCTGCTGGACCGACTGGACGAGGAGGCCCGCGAGCGCGAGGCCAAGGAGGCGCCGGCGGCGCAGGGGACGCAGGAGCTCGACGACCGCTCCCAGCAGAGTCGCGCCGCGACGGCCATCGCCCCGGCGGCGCCCGCCGTCGGCAACCCGGTCCAGGCACAGGCTCAGGCGCAGCCGCAGAGCCAGGCCCAGTTCCAGGCCCCGAACCAGGCGGCGCAGCCGCAGCAGGTCCAGCCCCCGGCGGCCCAGACCCAGGGTGCCCAGGTCCAGGTCCAGCCCGAGGTCGCCCCCGGCCCCGACCTCGACCCCGAGGCGCAGCCCGCCGCGGCCCCGGTGCCGATGTCCGCCGAGGTCGCCGCGCCGATGCTGGCACGCCTCCACGCCGTCCGGCTGCGCGCCGCCCAGGAGCCGGACGAGGCGGCGGCCGCCGCGCCGCCGCGCGGCGAGGAGCTGAACGTCTGGACCGAGCGCCCGGTCCGCACCACCGGCCACCCGGCCGACGCCGCCCCGGGCGGACGGGTGCCCGGCCAGGCCTCGCCGTGGTTCAAGCCCCCGCGTCCGCTCGACGAGGGGCCCGTCCCGGTCCCGCCGGTCCCGCAGACCCCGATGGCCCCGCAGGCTCCTCAGGCACCGCAGGGCCAGCGCCCGGCCGCCCAGCAGCCGCAGCCCGAGCCGTCCGTCGAGCCGCAGCACCGTCAGCCGTCCGCCCGGGCCGAGCAGCACGCCCGGCCCGAGCAGCCGGTTCCGGCCGAGGAGCCCGTCCAAGGCGCCGAGCCCGCACACCTCCCGGAGCCCATGCCCCTCGACCAGGACATCGCCTACGACGCCCTGGTCTCGTACATGGACAGCCACGGTCACCAGCCCGACCCCCAGCGCCTCGCCGCCTGGCTGACCACCGAGTACGGGATCACCGGCAAGGGCCCGGACGGCTCGGTCCACCCCAAGGAGGTCGCCGAGCTCTACCCGCAGCTGCGCGACCGCTACGCCGCCGCCGGAAGGGACTGAGCCCACACGGGGGGCCCGGGTCGAGGCCCGCGTCGAGGCCCGGGCAAACGTCCGGGCCGACGCCCGCGCCCGAATCCGGTCCACCGCTCGGTCGGCCATTGACGCCCGATCCCACCGGAGCTACCTTCGCCTCAACAAATTGTTGAAGCGCTGGTTCGGCATGGAGGAGTGCGGATGTCGCAGGTCGAGGTCGACGGAACCGGACCGACGGGCGGGGCCTCCTTCTCCGCCGACGCCCGCGCCGCCGTGGAGGCGCTGCTCGCCCCGGTGGACGCCGACCTGGCCCGCCGCTACCCCGGCGACCCCGGCACCCGGCAGCCCGTGCACACCGTCTACGTCCCGGCCGACGCCTTCCGCGCCGACACCGTCCGGGAGTGGGGCCGCCAGGCCCTGGAGGCCTTCGACACCCACGCCGGCACCCCGGCCGAGCTGGCCCGAGCCCTCGGCGTGGCCGACGACGAACTGCTCGCCGACGTGCACGCCCGGGTGCGCGCCAAGCTGGAGCGCGAGCCGGTCGAGGACCTGCGGATCGACTTCGAGGACGGCTACGGCCCCCGGCCCGACGCCGAGGAGGACGCCGCCGCCGTCCGGGCCGCCGAGCTGGTCGCGGCCGCGGTCGCCGACGGGAGCGCGCCGCCGTACGTCGGCATCCGGATCAAGTGCATGGAGGCGCCCGTCCGGGCCCGCGGGATCCGCACCCTGGAGCTGTTCCTCGCCGGCCTGCTGGCCGCCGGCGGCCTGCCGGAGGGCCTGGTCCTCACCCTGCCCAAGGTCACCTACGCCGAGCAGGTCACCGCGCTGGTCCGGCTGCTGGAGGACTTCGAGCGCCGGGCCGGGCTGCCCGCCGGCCGGATCGGCTTCGAGATCCAGATCGAGACCACCCAGGCGATCCTGGGCCCGGACGGCCGGGCCACCGTCGCCCGGATGATCGAGGCCGCCGAGGGCCGCGCCACCGGCCTGCACTACGGCACCTTCGACTACAGCGCCTCCTGCGGCGTCAGCGCGGCCCACCAGAGCATGGACCACCCGGTCGCCGACCACGCCAAGGCGGTGATGCAGGTGGCCGCGGCCGGTACCGGCGTCCGGCTGTCCGACGGCTCGACCAACGTCATCCCCACCGGCTCCACCGCGCAGGTGCACGCCGCCTGGAAGCTCCACCACGACCTGGTCCGCCGCTCGCTGGCCCGCGCCTACTACCAGGGCTGGGACATGCACCCGGCCCACCTGCCGACCCGCTACGTCGCGGTCTACTCCTTCTACCGGGAGGGCCTGGCGGCGGCCGCCGCCCGACTGGCCGCGTACGTGGCCAAGACGGGCGGCGACGTGATGGACGAGCCGGCCACCGCCCGGGCGCTCAGCGGCTACCTGCTGCGCGGCCTGGACTGCGGTGCCGTCGACCCGGCCGAGGTCACCGCGCTGACCGGCCTGGACCGCGCGCGGCTGGACGCCCTGGCCGGTCGCTGACCCCTCCCCGCGGCTCCGGCCGGGAGCCCCCGCGCCCGCCCGCGGACCCCTCCGCCGACGCGCCAACTAGGCTGGCGGTGCCGCCCCGGACCCCCGGGGCGCGCGCCGCCAGCCGTCGCCGTTCCCGGGAGAACCACCGCGCCATGTCCGCCACGCCGGAACCGACCGCCAGGCCGTACCTCACCATCCGGCGGGCCGGCAGCCACGAGACCGAGATCAAGAAGTCCCGCTTCATCTGCCACCTCGCCCGGGTCTCCGACGAGGACGAGGCCCAGGCCTTCATCGCCGGCGTCCGCAAGCGGTACTGGGACGCCCGGCACAACTGCACCGCCTTCGTGGTCGGCGACGAGCAGCGCCGCGAGCGCTCCAGCGACGACGGCGAGCCCGGCGGCACGGCCGGGGTGCCGATGCTGGAGGTGCTTCGCCGCCGCGGCCTGACCGACACCGTCGCCGTCGTGACCAGGTACTTCGGCGGGATCAAGCTCGGCGCGGGCGGCCTGGTGCGGGCGTACGGGAACGCGGTGTCGGCGGCGGTCGACGAGGTCGGCCTGCTGGAGCGGCGGCCGGTCGCGCTGCTCGCGGTGACGGCGGACCACGTGCGCGCCGGGCGGGTGGAGAACGACCTGCGGGCCGCCGGGTACGCGGTGAGCGACCTCGCCTACGAGGCGGCCGGGGTGCGGATCGAGGTGGGCGTGCCGGAACCGGAGGTGGCCGGGTTCCACACCTGGCTGGCCGAGGCGACCGGCGGTACCGCGGTGGCGGTCCCGGCCGGCCGGACCTACGTCGAAGTGCCGGTCTGAGCGCGGTCCGGGCCCCGGCCCGGCCCGTCGACGGGTTGCTCCGCGTAGCCGAGCGGCTGCGCCACGCGGTAGACGGCTTGAACAGATTCACCCGAACGTAGTGTCGTGGCCCGGAGTTGGAACTTCCGCTCCGGGCCATGGCGTTTCCTGGGCAAGGATCCGGCGGAACCGGACGAAAACCATCGATGGAGGACAACAGACCCCACCCCGCACCACGGAGGTATGCGCATGACCTCAGACCGTTCGCCGTCGCCCGCCGGTGCCGACCTCCCCGGCCTCCGGGGCCCCGCGACGCCCTACCGGATGACCGTCACCACCGCCCTTCCGCACGCCGAGGCCGTCGCCCTGGCCGACGAGCAACTCGCCTCCTGGCTGAAGCAGGAGGGCTGCGAGGAGCCCCCGCCCGCCCCCCGCACCGCCGCGGCACAACCGCCGGGCACCCTCACCACCGCTCCCGAGCGTCTGCGCCTGGGCGATCGGGTCCTGCTGGACCGGGACCACGGACCGCTGCGCGGCGGCCCCGGAGCCGGCCGCTACGATCGCCGCCGCCTGCGCACCCCGGCCCCGCACGGCACCCGACAGCTCACCCTCACCGTGGCCACCGGCGCCGGCGGCCCCACCTGGTTCCGGCTGGAGTCCGAGACGCACAACACCGGCAGCGGGGTGCGCACCCCCTGCCGGGTGCCGGTGCCCGAGCTGGCCCGCACGCTGCTCCCGCTGCTGGACGCCGCCGACGGCCCGGCCGCCGTCCACCCCGCCCCCCGGGTGATCACGGCCGGCGAGGTCGACGACCTGATCGACGAGCTGTGCGACCCGGCGCGCCGACTGCCCACCGTGGTCGCCAGCGTGCCGGTGAACCTCCCGCTCGACCACTGGGTCGAGGACGTGGTCCGCCCGCTCTGCCGACAACTGCCCGGCCTCGCCACCGCCTACGTGCTGGACCCGGGCGCCCGCAGCGGCTTCAACGTAGCGCTGGAGTACCACACCGTGTACGGCGGTGCGGTGCGCACCTACCTGCCCGAGGTCGACCCGGCCTCCCGGCAGGACAGCGCCCGACATCCGGTCCTCGCCCGGGGCCGAATAGAGCAGGACCCCCGCCGCGCCGCCGGGCTGCTCGCCCGCGAGCCGCGCCGCCTCGCCGCCGACCAGCCGCTGCCGCCGCCGCTGGCCGCCGTGCCGGTGCTGCGCGTCCCGCCCCCGCAGCTGCGCCGCGCCGCCGACCGGGCGACGGCCGAGCCCGCCCGCCCGAACGCGGAGCCGGCCCCCCGCACCGGTGCCGACACCGGCACCGGCACGACTGCGGCGACCGCAGCCGAACTGGCCGCGCTCGCCCGCGAGGAGCAGCAGGACCGCGCCGAACAGCAGGCGAGGGTCGACGAACTGGAGCGGGTCCGGCACGCCCTCCGGCTGGAGCGCCGCGACCACGGCCAGGGCAGGGACGGCCACGAGGGCCGCCTCCGGACCGGCCCGCACGGCGCCCTGACCGGCCGTCACTGCAGCGGACCGCCCTCGGCCCCGGGCACGATCGCGGCCGGCCCCGTCCGCCGCTCCGCCGCCCCGTCCGCCGGGTGCCTCGGCAAGCCCGAGACCTTCACCGAACTCCTCACCAGGCTGGGCGACTTCCCGCTGCTCACGTTCACCGGGGACCAGAAGAGCGCACTCGCCCTGGACGGACTCCAGTGCGCGGGCGCCGGCTGGGCCCGGCTCGCCTGGGACGGCCTGACCGCCCTCCAGGAGTACGCCGAGGCGGCCGTGCGCGGCTCGGCCGGCGGGGACTTCAAGCAGTGGTGCGAGCACACCCCGGACGGCTGCCACCGCTTCCCGCCCCGCAAGGCGGTGCGCGGGGAGTCCCGGACGGTGTTCAGCCACACCAAGTGGAAGCGCGAACGGATGCTGCCGGTGCCGGAGTGCGTGGACGCCTCCCGGCGGGCGTTCATGGGTGCGCACCTGCGGATCGGCGGCGGGCGCACCGCACCCCGGCTGCACTACCTGGACGACTGCTCCGGCAGTGGCCGGATCTATGTCGGTTACATCGGTCTCCACCTCACCAACACCCGGACCAACTGACCGGCTTGGCTGACCGCTGCGCCCGTTCGGTGGACAATGTCCGGCAGGGGCGGGGCCGCGGGCCGGTCGGTCGCCCCCGGAAGGCGCCGGACGAGCATGGGGGAACGACGACCGATGCAGTACTCAGCAGACGGCCAGTCGGACGGCACCGCCACCGTCCAGTTCCCCCGACCGGGCTTCCTCGCCTCGGTGTTCCGTGACCTCGGCGCCGAACAGGGGCCGGAGCCGGACGGTGCCGCGGCCGGGGCGGCGTCCGGCCCTCCCGACCAGGAGCCGGCCGGGGGCGGCCCGGCCGGCCAGGGCTCCGAGCAGGGCGCCGCCGACCCGGGCCACCCCGGTCCCGACCCCGTGGCCGATCCGGCCGACCCCGCCGAGGCCGTCGCGGCGCACGCCCGGGCCGCCGCCCTGACCCACCACCGCACGCTCACCGTCAAGGCCGAGCACGACCGGCTGGCGGACCTGCTGCGGCGGGCCGCGCTGCCCGTCTCGGCGATGGACTTCGAGAGCCAGCTGCGGCACTACGAGCCCCGCCCCTACCCGGCCGACGGCCCGGAACCCGACGACGGGGCCGAGCCCCGCTGGGCGGACTACGCCCCCGAGGAACCGGCCGCCGCCGACCCGGAGAGCGGCGCGTCCCGCCGACTGCTGGACTCCGGCTACCAGCGCGAACTGGCCCAGGCCCGGCTCACCCACCAGCGCGCCCTGCGCGAGTGGCGCACCCGCCGGGCCGAGGCCGGCCGCCCGGCCGCCGACGAGTCCCGGCGCGCCCACGAGGCGGCCGAGGAGGCCCGGGCCCGGGCCGTGCGCGAGTACAACGACAGCCTGGAGGAGTGCCGGCGCGCCTACCGGCTGGCCGAACCGGCCGCCGTGGAGTCGCTGCTGGAGCGTGCGCTGGCCGCCGCCGAGACCGCCACCCAGGACCTGCCCGCCCCCTGCCGGGCGGTCTTCCGCCCGCTCACCCGCACCGCCGTGCTGGACCTCGACCTGCCCCCGCTCGACCTGGTGCCCTCGCTCACCGGCTACCGGCTCGCCCCCGAGGGCGACATCCTCCCGGTGCCGCGTCCGCCCGCGGACCGGGCCACCGACTACCTGCGGCTGGTCGCCCGGCTCGCTCTACGGTCGCTCCAGGCCGCCGACGCGGTGGACACCGACGAGATACTCGCCGGCGTCGTCCTCAACGGCTGGCTGCGCGAGCCCGGCGCGGCCGAGCCGTTCTGCCTGGTCAGCGTGGACGCCGACCGCGACGCCCTGGCCCGCACCCGGCTGCTGCCGCCGGAGACCCCGTACGAGGACCGCGACGACGAGGGCGTCTACGCGGACGCCGAGCAGGACGAGGCGCTGGTCCGGCTGCGTCAGCTCGGTGCCGCCGTGACCCCGGACCCGTACGCCCGCGCGGTGGTCCGGCCGGCCGGCCGGGCCGGTGCCGCCGTCCCGGCCGCGCCCGACCTGTCCGCCAACGAGTTCGCCCAGCTGGTGCGCGACCTGCTGACGCGGGGCGGGCTCGCCGAGTGGAGCGTCCGGCTGCGCGGCCCGGCCGGGCTGGTCGCCACCGGCGAGGGCGCCCCCGGCAGCGCCCTGCCCGGCCGCTGGGTGGTCTGGGCCTCCCGGGACTCCGAACCGGTCACCGCGGAGCAGATCGAGACCCTGGCCGAGGCGGTCCGCGAGGAGTCCGCGGAACGCGGCCTGCGGCTGACCACCGGCAGCTTCGCCGAGGAGGCGCTGGACCTCACCGCCGAGGACGGCCACCGCCACATCCACCTGATCGACGGCGACGGCGTCCGCGAACTCGCCCGCACCCACCTCGGCCTGCCGCTCGCCACCGGCCGCTGACGGTCCCGACCCGAACCGTCCCGCCCCGAACCGTCCCGACCGGCTCCGACCCGGTCCGACCTGCACCGATCCAGGCTCTCACTCCGACGGCCCACCCGGCGGGCGCTCCTCCGTACCCGGACCAAGGCTGAGGGGACCGGGCCGACCGGGCCGCGGCCGAGCAGCGGTCGGGCCCCCGGCACCCCCGGGCGATCACCCCCGAACGGGCGTCCGGTACGGTCGGCGCTCGGCCCGGCCACGGGCGGACCGCAGGGGGAGAGGAATGGGCAGAGCGCTCGGCAGACCACACGGCGGAACCGGCCGTCCGACCGGCCAGGCGGCAGCACCGCCGGCCCCGACCCGGCCAAACGTCCGGACCCGGCCGTCGGCCGCGCCCGGCGCCATGGCGGAGGCGGCCCGATGACCGCCGTCCTGGTCGCCGCCGGAGCGTTCCTGATGACGCTGATCGGCGGCTTCGTCGCCCATCGCACCGGCGACCGCCGCCACCTGGTGCTCGGCTTCGCCGCCGGACTGATGCTCGGCGTGGTCGTCTTCGACCTGCTGCCCGAGGCCCTCCACCAGGCGCCGGACGAGGTGCACGGCGTGCCCCAGGCCCTGCTGATGTTCGCGGCCGGCTTCCTCGCCATCCACGTGGTCGAACGCGCCGTCGCCATCCACCGCGGCCACGAGGGCGAGTACGCCGAGCACACCCACGGCCACCACCACGGCCACTCCCACCGCTCCGACCGCCAGGGCGTCGGCCTGACCGCCGCGCTGGCCCTGGTCGGGCACAGCGTGATGGACGGCTTCGCGATCGGCGCCGCCTTCCAGGCCGGCACCACCGTCGGCACCGTGGTGGCCATCGCGGTGGTCGCCCACGACTTCGCCGACGGCTTCAACACGTACACGATCACCCGGCTGTACGGGAACAACCGGCGCCGGGCGCTGACCCTGCTCGCGGCCGACGCGCTGGCCCCGGTCTCCGGCGCCGCGGTCACTCTGGCCTTCACCATCCCGGAGCACCTGCTCGGCCTCTACCTGGGCTTCTTCGCCGGCTTCCTGCTCTACCTGGCGACCTCCGACATCCTCCCCGAGGCCCACAGCCCGCACCCCTCGCGCAGCACCCTGCTGTGCACCCTGGCCGGGGTCGGCTTCATGTGGCTGGTCATCGGCCTCGCCAATTAGCTCCGGTCCGGCCGGATCGCGTCCGGCGCCGCGCCCGGCGGCACCGGTCAGTGCGGCGGGGCGTCCCGCTGGATGGTGCTCCAGCCCTCCCGCATCGCCGCCAGCGCCTCGGTGATGGCCGGCCGCCGGGAGGCCTGGGAGCGCCAGAGCGCGAACACCCGCCGGCTCGGCTGCGAGGCGACCGGGCGGACCACCACCCCGGCCGGCAGCGGGCCCCGGCCGAGCCGGGGCACCAGGGCCATCCCCAGCCCGGCCGCCACCAGCGCGATCTGGGTCTCGAAGTCGCCGAGCTGGTAGCGCACGTCCGGCTCCTCGCCGGCCTCGCGCAGGGTCCGGAGCAGCCAGTCGTGGCAGATGTTGCCCGGCGGCACGCTGATCCAGCGCTGCCCGAGCAGCCGCTCCACCGGCACCGCGTCCAGCTCCGCCAGCTCGTCCCCGGCGGGCAGCACCAGGTCCACCCGGTCCGTCCCGAGGTCCAGCCGGGAGACCCCCTCCTGCACCGGCAGCGGCACGCTCGGCCAGTCCTGCACCAGGGCCAGGTCCACCTCACCCCGCGCGACCAGCTCCGCCGCCGGGTACGGGTCGCTCTCCAGCAGTCGCACGTCCAGCTCCGGGCAGCGCCGTCGCAGCTCGGCCAGCACCCCGGGCATCAGCCCGCGCGCACCGGTCGCGAAGCTGGCCACCAGCAGCCGCCCGACCGCCCGGCCGCGTTGCTCCTCCAGCCGCACCTCGGCCTGCTCCACCAGCCCCAGGACGGTCCGCGCGGTGGCGGCCAGCTCCCGGGCCGCGTCGGTCAGCACCACGCCCCGGCCCTGCCGTTCCAGCAGCACCGTACGCGTCTCCCGCTCCAGTTTGGCGATCTGCTGCGAGACCGCGGAGGGCGTGAAGCCGAGCGCCGTCGCCGCCCCGCCGACCGAGCCGTGCACCGCCACCGCGTGCAGCGCCCGCAGGCGCCCCAGATCCATCATACAGCGATCCTAAACGGTCCCCTTCAGTATTCATCGCTGGTGCTACACACTCCGGGGCGGCCATGCTCGCTCCATGACCGCGACACCCGCCGCTCCGGCCGGCCCGAGCATGCGCCCCCGCCACATCGCCCTGGCCGTCCTGGTGGCCGCCGTGTGGGGCCTCAACTTCGTCCTGATCGACGTCGGCCTGGACAGCTTCCCGCCGCTGCTCTTCTGCGCCCTACGGTTCGCCGTGGTCGCCGTCCCGGCGGTCTTCTTCGTCGGCCCGCCCAGGGTGGCCTGGCGCTGGGTGCTGGCGGTCGGCCTGGTCCTCGGGGTGGTCAAGTTCGGGCTGCTCTTCCTCGGCATGCACGCCGGGGCGCCGGCCGGCCTCTCCTCCCTGCTGCTCCAGGGGCAGGCCGGCTTCACCGCGCTGTTCGCGGCCGGTCTGCTGGGCGAACGCCCGGGCCGAAGGCGGCTGTTCGGGCTGGCGATCGCCTTCGCGGGCATCGCCCTGGCCGCCTTCGAACAGGGCCTCGGCGGCCCGCTCGGGGCCTTCGCCCTGGTCGTGCTGGCAGCCGTCGCCTGGGGCCTGTCCAACGTGCTCACCCGCAAGGCCGCGCCGCCGGACGCGCTGCGCTGGATGGTCTGGGTCAGCGCCGTCCCGCCGCTTCCGCTGCTGCTGCTGTCCCTGCTGGTGGAGGGCCCGGACGCGGACCTGCGGGCGCTGCGCGGGATGACCCTCGGCGGGCTCGGCGTGATCGGCTACGTCGGGCTGCTCTCCACCCTGTTCGGCTTCGTCGCCTGGAGCTACCTGCTGCGGAGCCACGACGCCACCGCCGTGGCGCCCTACTCGCTGCTGGTGCCGGTGTTCGGGATGTCCTCGGCCAGGCTGCTGCTCGGCGAGCGGGTCACCCCGACGGCAGCCGCGGCGGCCCTGCTGGTGGTCGCCGGGATCGGGATCACCGCGCTGCGCCCGGGGGCGCCGTCCGCGGCGGCGGCCCGGCTGCGAGGAAACGGGCCTCGGCGGCCCGCAGGACTCGCAGCAGCACCTCCTCGTCCTCGGGGCTGACCTCGCCGAAGTACTCCTGCGCCACCTCGTCCCGGACCTGTCCGATCCGCTCCACCGCCGCGCGGCCGGCCTCGGTCAGCAGGATCCGCACCGCGCGCCGGTCGGCCGGGTCGGGGCGGCGCTCGACCAGTCCGGCCTCCTCCAGCGCGTCGACCACCGTGGTCGCCGAGCGCGGCGCGATGTGCAGCTTGTCGGCGAGGTCGCTGAGCCGCATCGCCAGGTCCGGCGTCTCGCAGCCGGGCACATGGGCGAGCGTGCGCAGTGCCCGGGCCTGGCCGGGGGTGATGCCGTACGGTTCCAGCCGCCAGCCGGTCTGCCGTCGGATCCGCTTGATCGCCCTGGTCATCGCGTCCGCGAGTTCGGCGGGGGTGCCGGGGGTGCCGGGCTCGCCTGCGGTGCAGGGTTCGCCGGAGGTGCCAGGGGTGCCGGGGGAGGGGTCCGCCGGGGTGTCGGGCGGCGTGCTGGTCATCGGCGGTCTCCTCGGCTGGCGTCGGCGCCCAAGCGTATCGGCCGGTCCCGGGCGTGCGGCCCGCGACGGAAAGTGCTCGGAGAAATATGTTGAGCCTAGCTCAGCATCTGGGCTACCGTAGCCCCAAGTGAGGGCACCCTAAGTTCCCTCCCGTCCTTGGAGCACCCATGCCCGTTTCCACCGCCCGCGTCGCCACCGACCGCTCCGCCCGCTACGCCAAGCAGCTCGCCGCCCACATGAGCCGCAAGATCGAGACGTCCTTCTCCCCGGAGACCGGCCTCGGCACCCTGGTCTTCCGCGCCGGGACCGCCACCCTGGAGGCCCGGCCCGACGCGCTGCTGCTCTCCGTCGAGGGCGAGCGCGAGGACCTGCCCACCCTGGAGGACGTGGTCGGCCGCCACCTCGTCCGCTTCGGCACCCGCGACGAACTCGTCGTCGAATGGCACCGCGACAACGGCGAGGCCGGCCTGGTCCACCGCAACGAGGAGGACGCGCCCGAGCAGGCCGCCCCCGAGGCCTGACGCCGTCAGGCGCCTGGCCGGGGCAGCCGGCGGTCGAGTGCCCACAGCACCAGGACGGCCAGGCACCAGCTGGCGACCACGTCCAGCATCCAGTGGAAGTCGCTCCACACCAGCCCCGCACCCACCCCGAGCGCCAGCAGCACGGCGGCCGCGGCCAGCCCCCGGGCCGTCCGCCGGCCCGCCGCCCGGGCCAGCAGCAGCGCCGCCACCCCGTACGAGAACGTCGCGGTCGCGGTGTGCCCCGAGGGGTACCAGCCCCACTGCCCCGGCAGCAACGGATCCCCCAGCGGGCCCGGCCGGGCGAACCCCGCCTTCGCGGGAACCACCAGCAACGGGATCAGCACCGCGGTCAGCGCCGCCACCGGCAACGGCAGCCACCAGCGCCCCGCCCCCGCCCGACGCCACCACCAGGCGGCCAGCCCCCCGGCCGCCAGCAGCACCGGGACGGCGGGCACCCCGCCGCCCAGGTCCGACAGCAGATGGCCCAGGTGGTCGAGCGGGGCGCTCGGGTGCTCGCGGTGGGACGTCCGGACGGCCGCGCGGACCGAGCGGTCCACACCGAGCAGGGGCCCGTCCACCGCCACCTGCCAGGACACCACCAGCAGCAGCACCGCCGCGGTCACCGGCACCGCCACCGACCGGGCCACCCGGCCCAGGACAGCGGACAGCCGCCCCGGAGCAGGGGGGAGAGCTCCGGGGCGGCTCTGATGATCGCCGTTCCGTGCGCCCCGGGGGGTGTGGGTCGGACGGTCGGTCGATCGGCCTTCGGTGTGTGCCGACCCTCCCGGGGCGGCCTGGTTGTCCGCGCGGTGCCTGCGCCGTCCCGCCCCTCGGGGAGGTGTCGCGGACGGCTCCGCCAATGGCTGGGGCTCGCTGTCCATCTGTGATGACACTACGTCAACCGCCCTTCCGCACCGAGCGCCTTCAGCGATTCCGCACATCATCTTCACCCCGGTCCGGACCGGCTCCGAACCGGCTCCGAACCGGCTGCAGGCCGGCTCCAGGAGGCCCCGGAGAACCCCGCGAGAACCCCTGGAGAGCTCGGGAGAGCCCCGGGGAACCGAACGGCCCGCGAGGACCGTAAGTCCCCGCGGGCCGTTCAGCGCTGTCCGGACAACCCTCCGGAAGGGGGTATCACGACCTGACGGCCGCCACCGCTCAGACGGTGGCGAACGCGGCCTCCAGGATGTCCAGGCCCTCGTTCAGCAGGTGCTCCGGCATGACCAGCGGCGGCAGGAAGCGCAGCACGTTGCCGTAGGTACCGGCGGTCAGCACCACCAGGCCCTCGGCGTGGCAGGCCTTGGCGATCGCCGCGGTGGCCTCCGCGTTCGCCTCCTTGCCACCCGGCTTCACCAGCTCGACGGCGATCATCGCGCCGCGGCCGCGGACCTCGCCGATGATGTCGAACTTCTCCTGCATCGAACGCAGGCGGCCCAGCATGACCTCACCGATCCGCTGCGCCTTGCCGACGAGGTCCTGCTCCTTCATGGTCTCGATCGAGCCCAGCGCGGCGGCGCAGGCCACCGGGTTGCCGCCGTAGGTGCCGCCCAGACCGCCCGCGTGCGCGGCGTCCATGATCTCGGCGCGACCGGTCACAGCGGCCAGCGGCAGACCGCCGGCGATGCCCTTGGCGGTGGTGATCAGGTCCGGGACGATGCCCTCGTCCTCGCACGCGAACCACTGGCCGGTGCGGCAGAAGCCGGTCTGGATCTCGTCCGCGACGAACACGATGCCGTTCGCCTTCGCGAACTCCACGATGGCCGGCAGGAAGCCCTTGGCCGGCTCGATGAAGCCGCCCTCGCCCTGGATCGGCTCGATGATGATCGCGGCGACGTTCTCGGCGCCGATCTGCTTGTTGATGATCTCGATCGCCTGCGCGGCGGCCTCGGCGGCGCAGTTCTCCGCACCGGTCAGCCAGCGGTACGGGTAGGCCACCGGCACCCGGTGGATCTCCGGGGCGAACGGACCGAAGCCCTGCTTGTACGGCATGTTCTTCGCCGTCAGACCCATGGTCAGGTTGGTGCGGCCGTGGTAGCCGTGGTCGAACACCACGACGGCGGTGCGCTTGGTGTAGGCGCGGGCGACCTTCACCGCGTTCTCGACCGCCTCGGCGCCCGAGTTGAACAGCGCCGTGCGCTTCTCGTGGTCACCCGGGGTCAGCGCGTTCAGCTGCTCGGCGACGGCCACGTAACCCTCGTACGGGGTCACCATGAAGCAGGTGTGGGTGAAGGCGGCCAGCTGCTCGCTCGCCTTGGCCACCACGGCCTCGGCACTGTTGCCGACGTTGGTCACGGCGATGCCGGAGCCGAAGTCGATCAGCGAGTTGCCGTCCACGTCCTCCAGCACGCCGCCGTTGGCACGGGTGACGTACACCGGCAGGGTGGTGCCGACACCGGCCGCCACCGCACCCAGCTTGCGGGCCTGCAGCTCCTGCGACTTCGGACCCGGGATCGCGGTGACCAGGCGGCGCTCCTGCGGGAGCGGCGTTACGGCGCTCATGGGGTATCTCCAGACTTCTCGGCTCGGTGGTTCGCAGGCTACGGCCGCCCTCCCCGACCAGGCATGCGCCACTCGGTAGCACTGCGCCGTCCGACTTGTCCGGCACGGCCAGCGCGGACGGCGCGACTACCCGCAGGCCCCGCTCCACTACCCTGAGCGCGGGCGTGTCGCCGGTACGGCGGCATGGGTATGGCGGCACCGACGGCGGTCGGGCCGGGCGGGCGAGGGAGCGGGGCCGTACATGGCACAGGACGGGTCACACCACCACGTCGACCACACCACCACCAGACCCCCGACCCCCCTGCCCCACCAACGCCCCGGCACCCCACCCGGCGGCGGCTTCGACCTCGCCGCCTGGGCCACCGCCCCGCGCCCCGAGGCCGAACCGGGCGTCTTCCGGCTCGGCTACCGCCGCATCGACCCGGAACGCGCGGAGGCCGCCAAGGTCCCGACCTGGCCGCTGCTGCTGCGGGCGGCGCTCAACGCGGTGGTGGGGTGGTTCGCGTACCTGTACGGCACGCAACTCCTCATGTACGTGCTGGTCTGGTTCGGTGGGCAGACGGGGATCGGACCGCTGGCCTCGCCCTCCGAGTCCGAGGCCATGTTCACCCTGTTGGTGGCCAACGCTCTGGTGATCGGTGTGGTCATCAAGGTCTTCGGCCGGATGGGCCGCTGGCCCGAGGTCTGGCGCCGCTTCGTCTCCCCGCTGCTGTCGCGGACGGTGACCGAGGAGGACCCCGTCGAGGAGGACGGAGCGGCGGCGGAGGCGGCCCGGGGACGGGACCTGTGGGACGGGCTGCGCCGGGGCGGGGCGATGGAGGCGGCGGCGCGGCTGGACGCGGAGGCGGTCGGCGACGTGGACTTCGTGCGGATCCAGCGCGCCTGGGAGTCCGCGCAGGCGGATCCGGTGTTCGTGCCGGCCTTCGCCGAGCAGGTGGCGGCCCGGGGCGCGGCGGCCTTCGCCCACCCCTCGGAGGCGCGTGAGCTGCCCGGCCGCCTCCGGCGGCACGACCTGCTGCTCGGTCAGGTCTGTCTCGGCGTGGCGCAGGACGTGCCGAAGAACCCGTTGAGCCACCGGGCGGCGGACTTCGCGCTGGACCCGGCGGTGCTGGGCACCTCGCTGCTGGCGGTCGGTCCGGCCGGGACGGGGAAGACCGCGCGGCTGGCCCGGCCGGTGGCGGAGGCGCTGTGCCTGCAGGCGCTGGCCGGCACCGCGTGTGCGGTGGTGGTCGGCGCGGCGGACGCGGACCTCGGCCCGGACGCCTGGTACGACGTGGTGATCGCCCCCGGCGACCCGGCCTCGGTGTACGGGCTGGACCTGTACGGCGCCGCGCAGGACCCGGACGAGGCAGCGGCCCGGCTGGCCGACGCGTTGCTGCCGGACGAGTTGACCGCCCGGGCGGAGAACGCCCGGACGGCGCTGCAGCAGGTGGTCGGCCCGTTCCAGGCCGCGTACGGCCGCTACCCGGGGGTGCGCGAGCTGCGGGCGCTGCTGGGCGGCGACCCGGATGCGCTGGCGGCGCTGGTGAAGGCGCTCGGCGTGGCCGGCCGGCTGGCCGCGTACGAGCGGGACCTGGAGCACCGGGAGCGTCAGCGCGGCCGTGCGGACGACCCGGGGGCGCTGCTGGCGGACCGGTTGGGGCTGCTGGAGCGGCCCGCCTTCGAGGGGGCCTTCGCGACCGACGGCACCGGCCGTCCCCCGTTCGCGATGCGGGTGCTGGACCATCCGCTGCGGGTGCGGGTGAAGCTGCCGGAGCGCAGCCACCCGGAGGCCGCCCGGATGCTGTCCCGGCTGGTGGTGGGGCAGTTCGTGCAGGCGGCCGGGGCCCGGGGGGACCGTTCGCTGTTCGCGGGCCTGGTGGTGGACGACGCCTCCGCGGCCCTCGACGCGGGCGCGGTCCGCGGTCTGCAGCGGATGCGTGGCGCGAACGCGGGCGCGGTGCTGCTGCTGCGCACCCTGGTGGACCTGCCGGAGGCGCTGCGGGCGCCGCTGTTCGGTGCGGTCGGCTGCCGGGTGGCCTTCCCCGGGATCGCGCCCTGGGACGGGCGGCTGTTCTCGGAGGCCTGGGGGACGCACCTGGTGCAGGAGACGGCGGTGACCCACACCCCCGACACCTCCGGTGGGGTGATGCGGCGGGCCGGGCGGATGGGGCGGAAGGCGTTGTCCGGGACGACGGCGCAGACGGAGTCGGTGACGACGCGGGACGTGGAGCGGCTGCGGTGGTCGCCGTCGGATCTGGCGCACGCGTTGCCGGCCGGGCACGCGGTGGTGTCGTTGACGGCGGTGTCGGGGGAGCAGGTGCCGCCGCTGCTGGTGGACCTGCGGGGGTGAGTCGGGGGTGAGCCGGGGGTGGGCCGAGGCACGGTCGGCGGGGCCCGGGGGAAGTCGCCTTCGAGGTGGATTCGGCAGTGCCGGTTGTCCGGAGCGTCCATAATGAGGGGGGAGGACCCTCACGTGCTCCCACTGCCCCACTGCCCTCTCCTCGCCCGGCCGCAACGGCGCGGTCAGGTCGACCCCCCGAAGGTGCCATGCCCCCCACACTCGCCTCCGTCGTCCGCAACAGTTCGCTCCACCTGACGGTGCTCGCCGGGGCGGACCACTTGGAGCGGCCGGTCCGCTGGGTGCACACCAGTGAGCTGGACGACCCGACGCCGTTCCTGGAGGGTGGCGAGCTGCTGCTCACCACCGGTATCAAGCTGGGCCGCACGGCGGCGCAGCTGCAGGCGTACGTGCACCGGCTGGCCGATGCCGGGGTGGTCGGGCTGGGCCTGGGGGTGGGCCTGTCGCACACCGAGGTGCCGCAGCCGCTGGTGGACGCGGCGCAGCAGCGGGGGCTGCCGCTGCTGCGGGTGCCGGAGCCGACGCCGTTCATCGCGATCAGCAAGGTGGTGTCGGCGGCGCTGGCCGCGGAACAGTACGAGGCGGTGACGACCAGCTTCGAGGCGCAGGAGGAGCTGACCCGGGCGGCGCTCGGCAAGGACGGCACGACGGCGGTGGTGCGTCGGCTGGCGGCCCGGCTGGGGGGCTGGGCGGCGCTGTACGACGGGTCGGGTGCGCTGTCGGTGGTGGCGCCGGACTGGGCGGCGCGCCGGGCGGGGCGGCTGGCGGCGGAGGTGGACCGGCTGCGTCGGCGGCCGGCGCCGTCGAGTGCGGCCCTGCAGGGGCGTTCGCCGGGGATAGACACCGCGGACGAGGACTACGTGGTGGTCCAGTCGCTGGGGGCGGACCGGCGGGCCCGGGGCTTCCTGGCGGTCGGGACCGAGGACCGGATCACGCCGACCGAGCGGTACGTGCTGAACGCGGCGGTGGCGCTGCTGACGCTGACCCTGGAGCGTTCCCGCGAGCTGCGGCAGGCCGAGGAGCGGATGGGCGCGGCGCTGCTGCGGATGGTGCTGGCGGGCGAGGTGGCGACGGCCCGGCAGGTGGCGGTGGGGCTGTTCGGTGGTCTGCCGGAGGGGACGATACGGGTTCTGGTGGCCGGGACCGGGCCGAACGCGGACGCCGCGGAGGCGTTGGTGGAGCTGGGGGACCGGGCCGAGCAGGCGGGTTCCCGGGTGGGCGAGAAGCTGCTGGTGGCGCGGGAGGACGGTGCGCACGGGCCGCGGCTGATGGTGCTGGCGCTGGACAACGGCGCGGTGCACCGGGCCTGTCTGGGGGCGGTGGAGGAGCACGAGGGGCTGTCGCTGGGCGTGTCGGCGCCGGCCGCGTTGGAGGACGCGGGGACGGCGCACGCGCAGGCGGAGCGGGCGTTGGCGGTGGCGCTGCGCGGCGGCCGCCGGTCGGTGGACCACGAGGAGGTCGGCGCGGGTTCGCTGCTGCCGCTGCTCGGGGAGGACGCGGTGACGGCGTTCGCGGAGGGCCTGTTGCGGCCGCTGCGCGAGCACGACCGGACGGCGCGCGGTGACCTGGTGGCCTCGTTGCGGGCCTGGCTGTCCCGGCACGGGCAGTGGGACGCGGCGGCGGCGGACCTGGGGGTGCACCGGCACACGCTGCGCTACCGGATGCGCCGGGTCGAGGAACTGCTGGGCCGTTCGCTGGACGACACCGACGTGCGGATGGAGCTGTGGCTGGCGCTGCGCTCCGGCGAGGAGTAGTTCCGGCGAGGAGTGGTTCCGGCGGGGAGTGGTTCCGGTGGGGAGTAGCGGAGCGGCGGCGGTGGAGCGGACGGACCGGACCGCCTGGCTGGACGTGGTGGAGTGGCCCCGGAACGGAACGCTCCTAGTCGGCCAATCCGGTCGGCCCGCCGTCGCACCTACCCTCGGGTTCGGGTCCCACGCCCGTGGGCCGTACGACGACGAGGAGAGGGCCGGTACCACGGTGACCACCACGTACGATTTCTGGCTCGCCGGCCGCCGGGCGAGCGGTGACGCCGACTTCGAGGTGCACAACAGCTGGGACGGCCGTCTGGTCGGCAAGGTCGGCATTCCGACCGAGGCCCAGGTCGAGGAGGCGCTGGACGCCGCCGTGGCCGCGCTGCCGGTGTTCGCCGCCACTCCGGCGCACCAGCGGGCCGCCGCTCTGGACCACGTGGCCAAGCGGCTGACCGAGCGCACCGAGGAGCTCGCCCAGCTGATCACCGCCGAGAACGGCAAGCCGATCAAGTGGGCCCGCGGCGAGGTCGGCCGCGCGGTGTCGGTGTTCCGCTGGGCCGCCGAGGAGGCGCGCCGCACCAACGGCGAGACCATGCGGCTGGACACCGACCCGGGCGGCGTGGGCCGTTTCGCGGTGGTGCGCCGCTTCCCGCGCGGTGTGGTGCTGGGGATCGCCCCGTTCAACTTCCCGCTGAACCTGGTCGCCCACAAGGTCGCCCCGGCGATCGCGGTCGGCGCCCCGATCATCCTCAAGCCGGCCCCGGCGACCCCGCTGTCGGCGATGGTGCTGGGCGAGATCCTGGCCGAGACGGACCTGCCGGTCGGCTCCTGGTCGATCCTGACGGTGCCGAACGACCGGATGCCGGCGCTGGTGCAGGACCGCCGGGTGCCGGTGATCTCCTTCACCGGTTCGGACAAGGTCGGCTACCAGATCATGGACTCGGTGCCGCGCAAGCACACCACCCTGGAGCTGGGCGGCAACGCCGCGGCCGTGGTGCTCGCCGACTGGTCCTCGGAGGCCGACCTGGACTGGGCGGCCACCCGGATCGCGATGTTCGCCAACTACCAGGGCGGCCAGTCCTGCATCTCGGTGCAGCGGGTGATCGCCGACGCGTCGGTGTACGACGCGCTGGTGGAGAAGGTCGTGGCGAAGGTCGGCGCGCAGGTCACCGGTGACCCGAACGACGATGCGACGGACGTCGGCCCGCTGGTCGACGAGAACGCCGCGAAGCGGGTGGAGTCCTGGGTGGACGACGCGGTCGCCAAGGGCGCCAAGGTGCTCGCCGGCGGGACCCGCGAGGGTGCGACCTACGCCCCGACGGTGCTGGCCGAGCTGCCCGCCGACGCGATCCTGGCCAAGGCCGAGGTGTTCGGCCCGGTGCTGTCGCTGCACCGGGTGGAGGGCGTGGAGGAGGCCTTCGCGGCCGTCAACGACTCGCCGTTCGGTCTGCAGGTGGGTGTGTTCACCCATGACCTGCAGACCGCCTTCCGGGCCCACCGGGAGCTGGAGGTCGGCGGTGTGATCATCGGCGACGCGCCGTCCTACCGGGCCGACCAGATGCCGTACGGCGGCGTCAAGGACTCCGGCGTCGGCCGCGAGGGCGTCAAGTACGCGATGGACGACTACACGGTCGAGAAGGTCCTGGTCCTCACCGGCCTGGACCTCTGAGCGACCTCTGAGCGACCTGGGAACGACCGCGGAGCGAGGCCCGACGGCTCGGCCCGGGGCCGCGACTCGACGGCGGGGAAGGGCCCGGTCCGAACGGACCGGGCCCTTCCGGCGTTCCGGAGCCCGTCCCGGGCGGGGCCCCGGACAGGACACAATGGGCGCATGACTTCGCTCGCCCACCCGCAGCTGCGTTTCACGCCCACCGTGGCGGACCCTTCCGGCCCCCGGGAGCTGGTGATCCTCGGTTCCACCGGTTCGATCGGCACCCAGGCCATCGACATCGTGCTCCGCAACCCGGACCGGTTCCGGGTGGTGGCCCTGTCGGCGGCGGGCGGCCGGGTGGAGCTGCTGGCCGAGCAGGCGCTGCGGCTGGGCGTGCACACCGTGGCGGTGGCGGACCCGGCGGCCGAGCCGGCGCTGCGGGAGGCGCTGGCGGCGAAGGCGGCGGGCCGTCCGCTGCCGGCCGTGCTGGCGGGTCCGGACGCGGCGACCGAGCTGGCCGGGATGGAGTGCCACTCGGTGCTGAACGGGATCACCGGTTCGATCGGCCTGCGGCCGACGCTGGCCGCGCTGCGCGCGGGCCGGGTGCTGGTGCTGGCCAACAAGGAGTCGCTGATCGTCGGCGGTCCGCTGGTGAAGGCGGTGGCGAAGCCGGGCCAGATCGTGCCGGTGGACTCCGAGCACGCGGCGCTGTTCCAGGCGCTGGCCGGTGGCACCCGGGCCGAGGTCCGCAAGCTGGTGGTGACCGCGAGCGGCGGCCCGTTCCGGACCCGGACCCGCGAGCAGCTGGCCGGGGTGACCCCGCAGGACGCGCTGGCGCACCCGACCTGGGCGATGGGCCCGGTGGTCACGATCAACTCGGCCACCCTGGTCAACAAGGGCCTGGAGGTGATCGAGGCGCACCTGCTGTACGACGTGCCCTTCGACCGGATCGAGGTCGTGGTCCATCCGCAGTCGGTGGTGCACTCGATGGTGGAGTTCACCGACGGCTCGACGCTGGCGCAGGCCAGCCCGCCGGACATGCGGATGCCGATCGCGCTGGGTCTGGGCTGGCCGGACCGGGTGCCGGACGCCGCTCCGGGCTGTGACTGGACCAAGGCCGCGACCTGGGAGTTCTTCCCGCTGGACGACGAGGCCTTCCCGGCCGTCGAGCTGGCCCGTGAGGTGGGCACCCTGGGCGGAACGGCGCCGGCGGTGTTCAACGCCGCGAACGAGGAGTGCGTGGAGGCCTTCCTGAAGGGCCGCCTCGCCTTCACCGGAATCGTGGACACTGTTGCCAAGGTCGTGGCCGAGCACGGACAGTACGACGGCCGGGCGGCGTCGGCGGGAACTTCCCTGACCGTCGAGGACGTCCTGCACGCGGAGGACTGGGCGCGCGCCCGGGCCCGCGAGCTGGCGGCGGGCTGACGGTCCGGACCGCGGCGTGGGGACGCCGGTGCCCCGCGCGCCGGCGGGCCCCGGGGCGGCAGGATCGCGGTACGACGAGACGATGAGCGGAGCGGCATGACGGAGGACCAACGGTGGCAACGGTTTTGACGGTGGTCGGCATCCTGGTCTTCGTGGTCGGGCTGCTCGTCTCGATCGCCTGGCACGAGCTCGGCCACCTCTCCACGGCCAAGCTCTTCGGCATCCGGGTGCCCCAGTACATGGTCGGCTTCGGCCCGACCATCTGGTCGCGCCGCAAGGGCGAGACCGAGTACGGCATCAAGGCGATCCCGTTCGGCGGGTACATCCGGATGATCGGGATGTTCCCGCCGGGTGAGGACGGCCGGATCACCAAACGCAGCAGCTCGCCCTGGCGGAGCATGATCGAGGACGCCCGTGAGGCCTCCTACGAGGAGCTCCAGGAGGGTGACGAGGACCGGCTGTTCTACACCCGCAAGCCCTGGAAGCGGGTCATCGTCATGTTCGCCGGGCCGTTCATGAACCTGGTCCTGGCGTTCGGGCTGTTCCTGACGGTGATGATGGGCTTCGGCGTCAGCATGGCGGTGCCGACCATCGGCTCGGTCGCCCAGTGCGTGGTCAAGGCCGGCCAGCCCACCGACACCTGTCCGGCGGACGCGCCCAAGACCCCGGCCAACGAGATCGGCCTGCGCCAGGGCGACAAGGTGCTCTCCTTCGGCGGGGACCGGATCCACGACTACGACCAGCTCCAGGCGGACATCCGGAAGTCGGCCGGCCGGCAGGTCGCGATCGTGGTGGAGCGGGGCGGCCAGCAGCTGACCTTCACGCCCACCATCGCCGTCAACGACGTGCAGAAGTACGACGGCAACGGCGTGCCGGTGAAGGGGCAGACCGTCCAGGCCGGCTTCCTCGGATTCACCCCGAAGACGGACACCGTCCAGCTCGGTTTCGGGCAGTCCGTCGACCGGATGTACGACATGGCCGAGAACGGGGTGCGGTCGCTGGCCGCCCTGCCCGGCAAGATCCCCGGCCTGTGGAACGCCGTGGTCGGCGACGCCCCGCGCGACCCGGACTCGCCGATCGGCATGGTCGGTGCCGCCCGGGTCAGCGGTGAGGTGTTCACCCTGCACGAGTCGGCGACCCAGCGGATCGCGATCTTCGTGAACCTGCTGGCCGGCATCAACCTGTCGCTGTTCCTGTTCAACATGCTGCCGCTGCTGCCGCTGGACGGCGGCCACATCGCCGGCGCGGTCTGGGAGTCGGTCCGCCGCCGCTTCGCACAGATGTTCCGCCGGCCGGATCCGGGGCCGTTCGACGTCGCCAAGCTGATGCCGGTCGCATACGTCGTGGCCAGCATCTTCATCGGATTCACCCTGCTGGTGATGGTGGCCGACCTGGTGAACCCGGTGAAGATCGGCTAGGACGTTCGGGTACGGCGGGTGTGCTGGGCGCCCGGACCGTGCCGTACCGTGGAGGCCGGGTGCGCGATACGTCCGCGCGCCCGGCCCCGGCCGTCCCAACGGCCGGGCGGACGACCACACCTCAACCCCGGGGAACCCTGCGCACATGACCGCGATCTCGCTCGGTATTCCGTCCCTGCCGCTCAAGCCGCTCGCCAAGCGCCGCTACTCCCGGCAGATCATGGTCGGCAACGTACCGGTCGGCGGCGACGCCCCCGTCTCGGTCCAGTCGATGACCACCACGGTCACCGCGGACATCAACGCCACGCTGCAGCAGATCGCGGAGCTGACCGCGTCCGGCTGCCAGATCGTCCGCGTCGCCTGCCCGTCCCAGGACGACGCCGACGCGCTGCCGATCATCGCCAAGAAGTCGAAGATCCCGGTCATCGCGGACATCCACTTCCAGCCGAAGTACGTCTTCGCCGCGATCGACGCCGGCTGCGCCGCGGTGCGCGTCAACCCGGGCAACATCAAGGCCTTCGACGACAAGGTCGGCGAGATCGCCAAGGCCGCCAAGGACGCCGGCGTCCCGATCCGGATCGGCGTCAACGCCGGCTCGCTCGACAAGCGCCTGCTGGAGAAGTACGGCCGGGCCACCCCGGAGGCGCTGGTCGAGTCCGCGCTCTGGGAGTGCTCGCTGTTCGAGGAGCACGACTTCCGCGACATCAAGATCTCGGTCAAGCACAACGACCCGGTCGTGATGATCAACGCCTACCGTCAGCTCGCCGCCGCCTGCGACTACCCGCTGCACCTGGGCGTCACCGAGGCCGGCCCCGCCTTCCAGGGCACCATCAAGTCCGCGGTCGCCTTCGGCGCGCTGCTCGCCGAGGGCATCGGCGACACCATCCGGGTCTCGCTGTCGGCCCCGCCGGCCGAGGAGATCAAGGTCGGCAACCAGATCCTGGAGTCCCTCGGCCTGCGCGAGCGCGGCCTGGAGATCGTCTCCTGCCCGTCCTGCGGCCGCGCCCAGGTCGACGTCTACAAGCTCGCGGAGGAGGTCACCGCCGGGCTGGAGGGCATGGAGGTGCCGCTGCGGGTCGCCGTCATGGGCTGCGTGGTGAACGGGCCGGGCGAGGCGCGCGAGGCCGACCTCGGGGTCGCCTCCGGCAACGGCAAGGGCCAGATCTTCGTCAAGGGACAGGTGATCAAGACCGTTCCCGAGTCGAAGATCGTCGAGACCCTGATCGAGGAGGCGCTCAAGCTCGCCGAGCAGATGCAGGGGGAGGGCGTCGAGGCCGGTTCGCCGACCGTCGTCGCGGCGGAGTGACCGCGGGGCGGTCACGGCGCGGTCCGACCGCGCTCCGACCGCCGGCGGTCCGGACGCGACCGCAGTGAAGTCTTCCGGAAGCGGGGCCGTCCGTTCGCGGACGGCCCCGCGGCCGTAGCCGGGTGGGGCCACGGAGTAGGGTGCGGCCAGAGTCGTCTCAGTGAGGTGCTGTCTCGATGATCGATCGAGGTGTGATGCTCCCGAGCTCCTTCCAGGCCGCCCGGGCGCTGGCCACCACCAGGGTGCTGGAGCCCCCCGACCTCGCGGACGCCCTGGAGATCCTCCACCGCGACCCGGTCGCCAACGCCTTCGTCGCCACCCGGGTCGAGGCCGTCGGGCTGGACCCGTGGCGGCTCGGCGGGGAGATGTGGGGCTGGTACGGCGCGGACGGCGTGCTCGACGCCCTCTGCTACGCCGGGGCGAACCTCGTGCTGGTCAACGCCGGTCCGCAGGCCGTCGCGGCCTTCGCCGAGCGGGCCCGGCGGCAGGGCCGCCGCTGCTCCTCGATCGTCGGACCGGCCGGGCCGACCGCGGCCTTCTGGGCGCTGCTGGAACGGAGTTGGGGGCCCGCGCGTGAAGTCCGGGGCCACCAGCCGCTGTTGGCGACCTCCTCGCCCTCCGCGGAGATCGCGCCCGATCCGCTGGTGCGCAGGGTGCGGCGGGACGAGGTGGAGGCGCTGATGCCCGCCTGCGTGGCGATGTTCACCGAAGAGGTGGGGGTCTCGCCGCTGGCCGGTGACGGCGGGCTGCTCTACCAGGCCCGGGTGGCCGAACTCGTCGCCACCGGACGGTCGTTCGCGCGGTTCACGGAGGACGGACAGGTCCTCTTCAAGGCCGAGGTCGGGGCCGTGACCGAGGGGGCCTGCCAGATCCAGGGGGTCTGGGTGGCGCCGGAGTACCGGGGGCAGGGGCTGTCCGAGACCGGGATGGCGGCGGTGCTGGCGGTCGCGCTGCGCGAGGTCGCGCCGGTGGTGTCGCTGTACGTCAACGACTTCAACCTGCGGGCGCGGGCCGCGTATCGGCGGGTCGGCTTCCGGGAGGTCGGGGCGTTCATGAGCGTGCTCTTCTGAGCGTGCCGGGGTTCGCCGGTGTTCCGCCGCTCGTCGGGTTCGGATCTTCGGCCGCGGCACGGGGCCGCTGGTAGTAACGTCCGGGGCATGGATCAGCTGACCGGGGTGACGATCGGGGCCATCGACCTCGCGGACTGGGCGCCGCAGGCGCTGGAGGTCCAGGCGGTGGCGTTCGGGCTGACACCCGAGGAGGTCGCGGTACGGCTGCACATCGTGGGGCGGCACGCCCAGCAGCCCGGGGTGATCGCGTTCGGGGCGGTGAGCGGCGGGCGGCTGGTCGGGTTCGGGTACGGGATGCCGAACCGGCGGGACCACTGGTGGAGCACGGTCATCGAGCCGTACCTCACCGCCCAGGGCTACGGGGACTGGCTGGACGACGTGTTCGCGGTCACCGAGCTGCACGTGCTGCCGGAGTACCAGGGGCAGGGCGTGGGGTCGCGGCTGATCCGGCTGCTGTGCGAGGGCTCGGGGCTGGAGCGCAGCATCCTGTCGGCGATCGACGCGGAGACCCCGGCCCGGCGGCTCTACCGGGCGCTGGGGTACCAGGACCTGGCGCGGGCGGTGCGGTTCCCGGCGACGGACCGGCTGTACGCGGTGATGGGTGCGCGGCTGCCGTTGCGGGGGCCGCGCGACGGGGTCGGTACGGCCTAGGGCCGGCTCCTCGGGGCGTCAGCCGGAGAGGTGGCCGGCGAGTTCCAGGTGGAGTTCGGCGTCCTCGCGGCGGTCGGTGGCCAGGGCGCGCAGGGCCAGGTCGACGGCGCGGAAGAGGGCCCAGCCGCGCAGTCGTTCGAGGTCGACGTCGAGGGCGTCGGAGAGCTGGCGGAGCCGACGGCGGACGGCGGCCGGGGCGCCGGGGGAGCCGATCAGGGTGTCCGCGCGGTCCAGGGCGAGCCGGGCCAGGTCGTAGGCGCGTTCGCCGGTCAGCGGGCGCGGGTCGATCGCCAGCCAGGGGGCACGGTCAGCGGCGAGCACATTGCCGTGGTGGAAGTCCCCGTGCAGCAGGAAGGTTTCCGCGGCGGAGCCGGTCAGGTCCGCGGCGGTGGCCAGGGCCTCGTCGACGAGGGGCCGGGCGGCGGCCGCCGCCGGATGGGTGTGGTGCTCCCGGAGGCGCGCGACGGTGTCCGTGACCCGGTCGGCGACGGTGGGCAGCCCGGTGTCGGCGGGCGGCTCCACCCAGAGGCGGTGCAGCAGGCTGGTGGCCTCCAGCATGGCCTTGGACTCGGCGAGGGACCGCAGCGGGATCGCGCCGTGCAGGCGCTCCAGCAGCAGCACGCCCTCGGCGGGGTCGGCGGCCAGCAGCAGCACGGCGCCCCGTCCGGCCCAGTGGGTGAGGGCGGTGTGCTCGTGGGCGGTCTCCGGGGTGACCAGACCGGCCTTGAGGACCGCGGGGGAGAGGTCGTCGCGGTGGACGTAGGCGATCAGGCTGAGGCTGCCGCCGGGGTCCAGGACGTGTTCGAGGGTGAGGTTCCACCGGGTGAGGTGGGTGGTGGCCGCGGCCGGCAGAGCGGACAGCCAGCGGCGGCCGGGCTCGCCGTGGGTGGCGGTGACGGTGGACGTCAGCCAGGTGGGGACGGTGAGGTGTGGTGTGGGTCCCGACATGGGTCCATTGTCGGCGAGGTGGGGGGTTCTGGGTTTTCGGGGGGCTTTCGGGAGGGTGGGTGACGCCGGGGGCGGTTCCGGGGGTGGGTGCTCCGGGGGCTGGGTGATTTTCGGACTGCCGACCCTGTCTGCGTATGCCTGGCCGCCGTTGGCAGTCTGAAAATCACCCGTCACGCCCC
>NZ_JBEOSV010000095.1:0-29480 GCF_040303245.1 Kitasatospora sp. NPDC096077
CTGCGGAGCAGGCGCCGTCATGACAGAACAGGACTGAACATCGGGTGCGGGACATACGGCACCCGGCCCGCCGCACCTCACGACGGGCCCCGGCCATCCCCTCCGCCAGGAGCACGCGGCGGACACGTAAAGCAACGGTTTGTAAACGCAACGTAGCGCGCCCGTGCGGGCAGCGGGAAGGCACCTTCCGGCCAGCCTCCGACGAACACCGGCCGCGCAACGCGTCTCGGACAGCACCTGACATCCAGCAACCGTGGACAAGCCAGCAGCGCCGGTGCCCCGTCCCGGCCGGTTCCGGAGCCCCGTCACGGCCCGCTCCATCGCCCGGCCCCGTGCCAGCCCATTCCCGTCCATGCCGCCCGCCCCTGTTGGCGCCCGCCGGTCCGGGGTTGACCCACCGGTGATCTTGGGCGTTTGGCCGGGCACGTCTGTTCCGCGTCTCCTGGAGGGAACCCATGCACCTGCCCTCAGCCCGCTTGGACCCTAGGGACGGCGGGCTGGCAAGTCCTCGCGGGCACGCCAGAAGTCTGCGTTCTGGGGCTCAGCCAGCCAGCCCGCCATGCGCTCGGCGCCTGCTTCGAACGCTCGGGACAGCGAGATGTCGTCGTCACCGACGGTGAACGCAAGGACATCGACGTCATGGGTGCCGTGGTCACTCTCGCACCAGCAGCCCACATTCACCGAAGCGGTCACCTCGTGCTGGCCCTGGTCCGTCCAGCCCACCTGGAACTGGAACTCCAGCCAGTCGCTCCCGCTGGTCGGCTGAACAATGTCCAGGAGGAGAATCACCCAGGTCCGGGACAGCGGACCCGTGAAGACCGCATGCTCCAGTTTCCACTCCCACATCGCTGCGGCGCCCTGCGGCTGAGCCGCGTCAACGATGCGGGCCGCGCGCTGCAGCGATTCGACAGCGGCAGCAGACAGATGGGGAAACAGCGTGCTCACGGGAACGTGATCGAAGTTGCCGCGGCTCATGGGCATGAGCTGATCATCCGGTCACTCAGGCGCCCACGACAAGGGGTCTCCCCGCTCCGAAACACGCAGGCCGCCCGGTTGGGTGTCCCCCCGTACCACCGGGTGATACCGGTCGTGGCCACTACCCTGCCGCTGCTGCGCCGCCCCGGTGCCGGCGGACCGGTCTGGCACGGTTCGGCCGGGATGGCTGGCACACCCTCACGGCCGTGTTCGACGACCCGGACGGCGGCGAGCTGCTGGCCGTCGAGCAGGCCGCAGCTCAGCAGGCCCGCCAGGAACGGCGCGCGGCAGGAGCGGGAACGGCGCCGTCCGGCCTGCCGCCGCTGCCCGGCGCAGTTCTCGGACGAGCGGTGGGAGGAGAAAGGAATGGGACTGGAACAACGACGGTCTGTGCGCCGGTTGCCGCCAGGCCGACGCCGACCAGCGGGCGCTGGAGGCCGCCCGGGCCGCGAACGCCGCGCTGCGCCCGTGCTGGACGTGCCGGGGCTCGACCGGGGGGGAAGGAAGGTGCGGAGCTGGAGCTGCGGGAGAGGCCCGGCCGGACCGGCTGGAGTGCCCCGAGTGCTTACAGGCCCGCGCCGCAAAGGACTTGGGCCCGCTGATGCTGCCGGTCCCGGCCAAGCGCGAGCTGGTGGCTGTGCTGGTCTCCGCCCCGGACGATCCGTGGTGGGAGGAGCGGGTGTTGCATGCCAAGCTCTACCCGGCGAAGAACCGGGCGTGACCTGTTGGCGGTTGGTGTCGGGGGTCGTGTTCGGTCTGGTAGGGCGGGTTGGGTGCCGCGTGGCACCGGTCGCCGGGGTGGTGTGGTCCGGGCCGGGTACCGCTGGCCCGGCCTGCTGCGTCTTCGCTGGCTGCTCTGGGCCGCCGGGTGCTGCGGTCTGTCAGGGCTGCATGTGCTGAGCACGCAGTCGTCGCACGCGTTCGTCCGCCCGTTCCAGGTCCTCGCGCGTGGGGTCGGGGCCCAGAACCAGCAGGAGGTACGGCGCGAGTCCGTCGAACGCCTCCCGCACCTCCCGTAGGGCGCCACGGTAGGCCCTGCGCTGGCGCAGGGCGGGGTCCCACATCATCTCCTCCCATTCGAGTTCGTCGCCGGACGCCCCCGGGTCGACCTCCAGGTCGCTGTCGAATCCGTCGATCGGAACCTGTGACTCCAATGCCCGGCGCAGTGCCCGAAGGGCCGTGTCGGCCAGTGCCACGGCCCCGTCGTCCGTTCTGCCGGGCCCGGTGTCTGGCCCTTTGGACAGGCCAGGAACGGTACGGTCCAGCTGCGGGAGCATCCCGTGCTGGTTCAGCACATCGAGTAGGGCCCGGTAGGCCGTGTCGAACCGGTCGCGGGCCGCGTGCAGGCCGTCGAGCTGCTGGCGGCGCTGGGGGACGTAGTTCGTCAGGACCCGCCACGGTGAGCCTGGGTCGGGCCCGTGCATCCCCTCCAGCTTGAGCTCCAGTGCCATCGCCGTCTCCTCCACCAGCGCGTATGCCTGCTGCAGGGCCGGGTCGATGAAGCCGACGATCTCGGCGCGCAGTTCCTCGCAGGCGAGCGTGAACGCGTCGTCGACGCTGGTGTGGACGTGGTCCATCGGCTTGGTCCGCAGGGTGCGCAGCCACGGCTCGTACGGGGGCAGCGCGGCCAGGAGGCGGGCGGCTCGCGCGGCGTCGCCCGCTGCGACGGCACCGTCCCGCGGCGCCGCGCCCGGGGCGCCCTCGCTGCTGGCGTCCTGAGCGTGCCCCGCGGCTACGCGTCCGCCTTTCTCCCCGGTACCGGCCGGGTGGACCTCCAGGTCGTGCGGGTCCCATCGTCCGATCGGTTTCCCGGGAAGGCGACCTTCTCCTGCCCCGCGGCCGTTCCGGGCGGGGCCGAGATGGATGTGCACGACCGCGGCCTGGATCAGGTTCCCGTGAATGGTGCTGCCGTCGACCCGGTTGTGCGTGTGCGATTCGCCGGATCCCTGGGTCAGAGCGCCAGATCGGGGCACCGAGCCCCCATTCCGGACCGGCTGCTGCTTCGGCACGCCTGCCTGCCCGTTGTTCTCCTCCTGCACTATCCCCCCAGGCTATGCGTTTGCCAGCCTCCATCATCCGTCCGCTCCGATCCGTCGCGACACCGATTTCGCGAAGCCACCGTCACCAAGGCCGCGAGGAGCGCCTGGAATGGGAGGCCAAAGAACAGCTGGAGGCTGTCCGGGCCGCGAACGCCGTGCTGCGCCCGTGCTGGACGTGCCGGGGTTTGATCGGCGGGAAAGCGGGCTCGCTGCTGGAGCTGACCGTGAAGGCCCGGCCGGACCGGCTGAGTGCCCGCAGTGCGTCAGCGACCGGGAGAGAGGAGCTGGGCCCGCTGGTGCTGCCCGCCCCGACCAGGTGAGAGCAGATGGCCGTCCTGGTCTCCACCCCGGACGACCCCTGGCGGGAGGAGCGGGTGCTGCATGCCAGGCTTTACCCGCCCAAGCACCGGGCGGCATGAGAATCCGACCGCCGGCCACGACGGTTCTACCCCCGGGCCGCCCGGGCCGGGGCGGCCGAGAGCGGTACCTGGGACGGGCCCGGGTTGTTGGGCAGGGACGTGGAGTGGACTTCTCGCCTCAAGGCCTTGAACGATGCTGTCGAAGCTCGGAACCGGGCGATCGCCGAGGTGCGCCGTGCCGACGCTCACGTGGTGGAGCTGACCGCCCAGGCCGCCGCGGTCGGGGTGCAGGGTGTGTCCCTGGCCCGGGTGCTGGCACGGCTTGAGCCCCTGCCGAATCAGGAGCGTCCCCCCCGTCGGCGATCCGGGTCCGGTCGTCCCGCCGGTCCAGCCTGCTCCGGATCCTCCAGGTGAGCGGGGCTGGCGGGACGGCCTTGAGCGCTACACCCTCCGGGAAGGGCGGGAACGGCAGATCCTGCCCTGGAAACCGGCGACGGTTCGGACGTACTTCGCTCGCTCCAAGCAGCGCGGTATCCCCGTCCCCGACGGCGTGCAGGACAAGACGGGGGCGAGCCGTTACACCGAAGAGGAACTACGCACCTAGCTGTATTGACCCGCAGGGTTGTTCACGCGGCTGATCGGGGGTTGGCCTCCGAGTGCGGTGTGGCAGCGATGGTAGTTGTACTGGTGCAGGAAGTCGGCCAGCGCGGCGGTGCGCTCGTCGTTGCTGGTGTAGGCGCGCTGGTAGGCCCATTCGTCGAGCAGGGTGCGGTTGAAGCGTTCGACCTTGCCGTTGGTCTGCGGCCGGTAGGGGCGTATGCGCTTGTGGGCGACGCCGGCATCGGTCAGGGTCCGGGTGAAGAGCCTGGACTTGTAGCAGGAGCCGTTGTCGGTCAGGACGCGTTCGACGGTGACGCCGTGGCCGGTGAAGAAGGCGTGTGCGCGCTGCCAGAACGCGGCCGCGGTCTCCTGGCGCTCGTCGGCGAGGACCTCGCTGTAGGCGAGGCGGGTGTGGTCGTCGACGGCGGAGTGGACGTAGCTGTAGCCGATCACCGGCTTGCAGCTGCTGCGTTCGGTGGTGGTGGCCTGGCGGTTGCGGTCGCCGGCCTCTCGGCCGACCGTGCGCCATCCGCCTCCGTCGGGGATGTTGCCGAGCTTCTTGATGTCGACGTGGACGAGTTCGCCCGGACGTTCGCGTTCGTAGCGGCGTATCGGTTCGCCGCTGGGCCGGTCGAGCCAGGCGAGGCGGTTGAGGCCGTGGCGGCCCAGGATCCGGTGCACCGTCGAGGCCGGGATGCCGAGGATCGGGCCGATCCGGGCCGGGCCGAGCTTTCGTTCCCGTCTGAGCTCGCAGACCCGGGCCTCGACGGCGGCGGGTGTGCGGTGCGGGGTGGTGCGGGGCCTGCTGGAGCGGTCCAGCAGGCCTTCCTCGCCCTCGGCCCGCCAGCGCCGCACCCACTTGTGGGCGGTGGCCCGGGAGATGCCCATCTCGGCCGCGACGTGCGCGACCGGCCGGCCTGAGCGGACACGATCGACCAGGAGCCGCCTGCCATGCACGGTCAAGCGGGCATTACGGTGGGACACGAAGACCTCCGTGTGTGGTGTGGAGCCTAGACACCTCCACCACACCGGAGGTCTTCGCCATGATCAAGCCCGACCACCGTCAACAACGCTCGTGGTCAATACACCTAGCTCGCGGCGTGGACCGCGCAGGCCGGCACCGAGCCCCCGGCGCTGCCCGAGCAGCAGTCCGAGGAACCCACCGCCGTGGCAGAAGAACAACAGTGACCACGACAAACCCGCCCAAGCGGCTATCGCACACGCGGGCCCGGGCGACCGTCGATGGCCAGTCGCCGGTGGCGCACACACACTGGAAGTCGAGGCGAGACCGGGTCTTGCGCGGTCATCCGTAGTTGCTGGAGCGCCTCAACGGCGTCCTCGTCGCAGTAGCTGCAGAGGCCCAGCGGGGCATCGTTCTGCTCAGTCATGGACTGAGAGTCGCAGCTCCAGCGCTTCGCGGGAAGGGCTTTTGGGGCAACCCGGCCCAGCCCGCGTCCGGTGCCCGCCCACTCCCAGCGCATCCCGAGTTCGGTGAGGCCGACGGCGCGGTCGGTGGCGGCCGCCAGGTTCCGGGTCTCCTACTCCGCGTGCGTCACCTTCGCGGCCGGCTTCTGCCCCGGCGCCAGGGGGCCGAGTCCGAGGACGTGCTCCAGTGTCCACTGCTGCGCCGGGACGAGCTTGTCCCGGGCGGCCTGCTGCGCGCGGCCCCACCCGGCCAGGTCCTAGACGAGTAGTTCCGAAGTCGGTCAGTGGTCGTAGGCGATGAGTGAGCGGGTGACGGGTTGGCCGGTGGTGCGGTTGTGCCAGATTGCGCGGGTCATCGCCAGGAGTCGCTGGCCGACCCGGACGGCGACGCCCTCGATGCTGCGGCCGCCGTGCTGTTCGAGGCCGAGTTGGCCTTTGAGGGTGTCGTTGACGGACTCGATCAGCTGGCGGACGGATTTCAGCAGGTCCTCGCCGGGGCGTGGGGCGTGGTTGCGGTAGGACGGCCGGAGCAGTTGGACGTCGTACTGCTCCAGGAAGCGGTCGAGTTCGGCGGAGACGTAGCCCTTGTTGGCGAGGATCAGCAGGCCGGGGCGCTCGCGCACGAGTGCGGGTTCGGTCTCGACGAGCGCGGCCAGGACCTCGCGCTCGTCGACCTTCGGGCTGGCCAGGGCCCAGGTGACGGGTAGCCCGGCTGGCGTGCAGACCAGGTGCAGCTTGAGGCCCCAGAACCAGCGGGAGTGGGAGCGGCTGTAGCCGTAGCCGGCCCAGCCGGCCAGGGCCGAGCGGCGCGTGGTGTCCCGGGAGCGGCCGCATTCCACCGGTGTGGAGTCGGTGATCCAGACCGGGTCGGCCCACAGGTCGCTTGCCCGGGCCAGGTCGCGGATGGCCTGCTGGAGCAGTGGCCGGGCGGCGCGCAGGCGTTTGTTGTAGCCGGGCCGGTCGGGCAGGTTCGGGAACATGCCGCGCAGATGGACGCGGGCGAAGCGGATCCAGCGGGCCTCGGAGTGGAAGCCGAGCAGGGCCTGGGCCACGGCCAGGCAGACCGGTTCGGAGTCCGTCAGCCGCGGCGGGCGGCCCAACCACCGCGTTCGGGGCAGATGATCATCGATCTGTACATAGAGTGCGGTCAGGAGGGTGTCCAGCTCTTCGGTCGTCACAACCCGATGCTGGACACCCTTCCTGCGCGTCCGGACCAGAACCGGCAAACCCAGCCGACTTCGGAACTACTCGTCTAGTTGTTGAGCCGCGCCGCGGTAGTTGAAACCTGGTTAGGCAAGCTGGAGCTGGGTTCTGTCCCGCGCGAACGCCGACCTTGCAGGTAGGCGCGTAGTCGTCTGTTCCTCCCCTCCGAGCCTTGACTAGACCGCGCGGTTCGTCGTTGGTGTGCCGTAGGGTCCGCTCATGATCGCGCGTCCTACTGGGCAAGCGGAGGGGCCGTACGATGCCGCCTTCCTGCCACGCCAGCAGATGATCCTCAGTGCCGCCTCGCAGCCGATTGCCGACCCGGTGGCCAAGCTCGGCGGCGAACCCGTCTGGCTCGCCGAACCGACCTGGCCGGTGCATCCGGGGTCCGGCGAACCGCTGGTGTTCATCGGACAGTTCCCCGTACCCGGTCCCGAACTCCGGCTGGCCTACCTCTTCCTGCACGAGGACCACATCGTTATGGGAGGAATCGACCCGGAGGACGGCGAGGCCGTTCTGTTGGTGCAACCGGACGGCCGCATCCCGCTCTTCGCCGCCATCGGTCCGCCCGGAACGCGCGGACGGACCCTGTGGCGCTGGGGTCCCGGTGACACTGAGATCCCGGTCGAATGGTGCGTCGACCTTCAGCCGGTGCCGCCCGACGTCGACCGCACAATCGACGAGGAAGCGGCATACCAGCGCGGCATGCGCGGCGACGGTCCTGACATCGACGACTGCGACGGGGAGGAACTGCACGACTACTACGGCGGCACCGCCACCTACCCCAACCACGAGGCGCGGGTCGACGCCCCCTGGCATTTCCTCTTCAAGATCAGTGACGCTGGCGAGGGCGAGGACGATCCGTACTTTCTCAACTTCGGCTACGGCTACGGCTACGCCTTTGTCAGCCCCGACCACCGCGAAGGCCGCTTCTTCTGGGAGTGCTCATAAGCGCGCAAGGGTGCCAAGAAGACTGACAACTCACGGCTTGTTGCAAGAAGCGTGACCACGTGCTGCCAACAAGCGTGTCCGCCGACCAGAAATCACCGGCCCACCCGGCCCTGCTGGTTCCAACTACCGCGTCCTGGCTCAGTTGTGTGACTCGGCAGGCTATCCGTCGTGTCAGCGTGGAATCTGTCGTCCAGGGTCAGTGTCGATCTCGCCGACGAGGTGGACCGTGGCACGTTCGGAGCTGTCCGGCCGATCATTGGTGGCGTGCTCTGGCTGTTGCTTTTGGCGCCTGCGGCGGCGGCCTGAAGTCGATTGCCGGAGATCTGCCGCTGCGCGACCATCGTCGGATGGATACAGGTGAGGGTCGGAAGCTGGTGCGGGTTGTGCAGACGTGCTCTGCCTACCCGTCGCAGTGGGATGCCTGGACGGTAGACGGCCAGTACCTGTACCTCCGATACCGGCATGGTGGGGGCTGCGCCGAGTGGCACCCCGGGCCTGAGGATGATGTCGACACGCCGGGCTCGTGGAACGAGGGCCTCTCGGGGCTCCTCGTCGAATGGGACGACGGCACCGACGGCGGTGTCATCGGCCTTGAGGACTTCCTCGCAGCAGCGGGTTTGGTGCTGGCGCCGGGTGCCTCGGTGAGCTGAGGCTTCTTCGAAGTTGGCGACAGCTTGATTGCCGAACGATCACCAGCCCTCAGACACCTCGCCGATTCAGCGACAGTTGTCATGCTGACCCGACCACAGAACCGCGCGCCGAGCACCGCTTCTGGCGACAAGTAGCGTGCTGAGTCACAGATCCGTGTCCGATGCAGAGTGCGGGTCGTAGGCTGAATCGGTGGCTGCTCCTGGTGAGGTCTTCGACATCGATGCGTTGCGGAATCTCCTGTCCGGCCTCTACGCCTCACCGGTTGCTGTCGACGGTTGGGAACGGATGGGGCCGTGGCCCGGGTCCGGCTCCGGAGCACTGCCCCGCTTCCACGCTCCGTCGTCGTGAAGTGGGTAGCGGGCGGGTCGCGCGAGGCGCGCACGGCCCCGTGGCGGATGTGTACCGGGCTGGCCGCTCTCCAGTTCCTCGGCGAGGACCTCGGGAGCGGTCTCGCACCCGGCGTCGTCGCCGCCGACACGGCCGCCGGGTTCCTCGTCCTGGAGGACCTTGAACCCCGCGTGCGCCTCGACCAGCTGCTTCGACGGGACGGCGCGGCAGCGCACGGTGGCAGGCTGGCGGCGTTCGCCCGGGTCCTCGGTGCGCTGCGCGCTCACCGCGGGACGGGCCGGGACCTACTACGCCCGCCGGGCCGAGCTGGGACCGGTGGACCCCGCAGCGGACCGGGTGGGACGACTCGCCCCGTTCCGGAAGGCGGGAATCGAGCACGCCTCGGCCCTCGGGGCGCCCATCGAAGGTCGGGCCGCGCATGAACTTGCTGTGGCCATAGACGAGTTGACCAATCCCGGCCCGTTTCTCGCCCTCAGTAACCAGGAGGCGGAAGCCAACAACGTCCTGCTCCACGCCGCCGGCCCGGCCGACGCCCGACTCGTCGACTTCGAATTCGCCGGCTACACCCACGCACTGACGGATGCCGTGTGCCTATATGTACCGGGCCCGGCCTGGCTGACGGTAGGCGACCCGACTACTACGGGCCTGGCCGACCACTACCGTCACGCCCTGGCCCAAGGCATCCCGGAGGCCGAGGACGACCGACGGTACGGAGGGGGCCTGGCCGCTGCTTGTGCGTCTTGGGCACTGGTCCGCCTGCAGCGGTTCCCCCGGCTCGACACCCGCTCACCAGGCGACCACAGCCGACTCCAGCTCGTCGCGACGCTGGAAGCCGCCGCGCACACCTGCGAAACCCAGCGGGCCCTGCCCCGGCTCACCGCCAGAATCCGCCGTATCGCGGCCGTACTGCGCCGGCGCTGGCCCGACGCGGATCAGGACTACGCCGACCCGGCGGCGTTCCCGCCCTACCAGGCCCGGCTCTGACGCCACGCACCCTCGCACGGTCCCACCGCGCCTCGACCGCCGGAATCGAGCACGTGGCGAGGAGGGGGGTTCGACGCCGGTGCTGGTACTGCAGTGCCGGGACGGTCTCGAATTCCTGGCTCGCCCGTGGGTGTCGGTGGGTGGGGCGATGATCGTCGGTGACCTGATCGTTGATCGTGCCCTGCCCTGAGAGGACTGGCCAATCGTGATCCTGGAGATTTCGTTCGCTGCCGGGGAGGTGTCCTGGGGGGAACAAGTGAGGAGGTTCCCGTCCTGTCCGGAGGAGGTCGAGGAGTTCGTGGGCGAGGCCCTCCGTTGCTCCGCCAACCGGCATGCGTGGTTCACCTACAGCCATCCGGAGGCGACGCGCCCCCACGCCTGCCTCCGGGCGACGGTTGACCGTACCGGCCGCTACGGGGCCCTGCTGTGGATGAACACCGGCCGCAAGGGCGGGAGCTACGACTGGATCTGGCTCTCCGACAATCTCGACCCCTCGGGCGACGAGCCCGAGCTGATCTCGGACGACCACACAGGCGCGATCTACGACCCCTCCAGCGTGCTGCCCCTGTCCCAGATCGCGGGCGTGATCCACAGATTCTGCCTCGACGGAACAGGAGAGCGCCCGGACGGCATCGGCTGGGTCACCGGAGAGTACAACGGCTACCGCAACGACACCGGCAAGGGAGGGCTCATCGAGGACTGAGCCCGCCCCCGGTACCGGGTGTGCCCAACGACCGGCCGGCCACCAACCACCGCACACCGCCCATCTGCGCCGACTGCGGGGCCCGCCCCGAAACCCCCACCACCGGCGACGGCCGCGCCCTGTGCAGCACCTGCGCCCACATCCACCGGCTGCGCACCCGCCAGCAGGCCGCCGCCGAGAACTCCCGCGCCGCGGCCACCGAGGCCGCCACCCTGCTCGCCGACGAGCTCACCAGGAGACCGAGGCCGTTGTCGCCACCGACCTTCGGTTGGGCGTCAGGGTGATCGAACAGGTCAGACAAAGGTGTTCTGATCGCCGCCAAGGCTGCTGTTGCAGTCGCGGCACAGGGCCTGCAAGTTGCTCTCATCGCTATAGGCCTTACTGGCCGCGTCGGTGGTGATCTTTCCGTCCTGGTCCGGCTCCGCGTGATCCATGATCCACTGCCGGAAGGGGATCTTGTGCTCCACCGTGATGTAGTTGTCCGAGGGCCGGGCCGGGTGCCTCGGGACCTGCTTGTTGCAACGGGGGCAGTTGTACAGGCCGGTCGCGGCGTCCAGCAAAGGGTTGAACAGGTTGTCCTGGACGCCCGCCCGGTACGGGAAACGGGAGTTGCCGTCCCAAAAGCCGCGCTCCGGGGCATCGGTGTAGCTGGGCTGGCCGCGGCCTCCGGCGGCCTGCTCGCGCAGCCGCGGGCTGTGCGCCCGGGAGGCGTTGTTCCGCTGCCGGACACGGTCGGCGATTCCGTCCGTGCGCTGGATCATACGGACGACGGCGGCGTTGCCCACGCTGCACTGCAGAGCGAGCAGGCCAGACGGATCCTGTTGCGGGAGCCGCTTCGTGCCAGCCGCGGTCCGCTCCCCGCTCGCGTTGCTGCGGTGGTCCTTCGTCGAGTCGTGCTTGTGCGCGCTCAAGACTCAGCCCCTCTGCTGCTGCCCAGATGCCTTCCCCCCTTTTTATCCGTGCGGCGGGCGGTACGACATGACTCCGGAGGCAGCGCCGGGTGAAGTCGACGAAGCCCGATGGGGCAAGCCCGCAAGGGCCCTAGTGACGACCCGTCAGATCGGGGTGGACGTGTTGCTCGCTGGGCGCGTCGTAGGCCGCCCGATGGCCGGCACCTCGGAAACCCCGCCCGGATGGGTCTGCTTGGTGGTGGGCACCCCGGGTACCCACCACTCGGTTCCTGCTTGTCCGCCGGCCTTGCCCCGCCGCTGTCCGTGCTCGTACGGCCACGCCTTCGGATGCGCGCTCGGCTGCGCCCCGACCTGCCCGTCCCGGTGCGCGTTCGGCGTTCGGACAAGGGCAGGAGGGAAGCGTTTTGGCGTGAGTCCTGAGACCCAATAGCTCCCGGGACTATTGATGCTCTTTCATGAATTTAGTCATGACTTGTCGTGTCAATCCGACAAAAGCCCGATACAGGTCGCATACGTCTGTAAATGTCTGGTGCCACGCCGGCCGGGTGCAGGAGCCTTCGCGATCCTGCCGAGGCGGCGTGTCCAATGACGTGTAACCGGAGGGATCTGCCGATGAAGCGGACCACACACATAGCCAGCAGTGCCATCGCCGCAGCGACCGCGAGCGCCTTGCTCCTGGCAGCTGCCCCCGCAGCCCGGGCGGCTGACGTACCGTCGCAAGCCGAGCAGGCCGCCCGTGTCGTCGAACGGGCCACCGGCGTCAAGGACCTGGCGGCCACCGGCACCACCGGCGAGGCCGCCGCGCATGCTCAAACGAACAAGAACGGGCAGACCGCCACCGCTACGGCTCCCAAGAACGCCTCCGACCAGGTCAGGATCACCGCCCCGGACGGCACCGTCGCAAGCCTCGGCCTGCCCGAAACACGCCCCACCGCCGGCACCCGGACGGGCAACGGTACTGTCGTCTACCCCGACGCCGCTCCCTCGACCGACATCGCCGTCCAGCTCACGGACGACGGCGGCGCCCGCGCCCTGGCCGCCCTCAAGGACCCCAGCGCGCCGACCGAGCAGCACTACAAACTCGACCTCCCCGCAGGCTCCGCGGCCGTCGCCAACGAAACCGGCGGATACGACCTCATCCGCCCCACCGAGGGTGGCGCCGCCGTGACCGTCGGTCAGATCGACGCGCCATGGGCCAAGGACGCGAAGGGCAACCCCGTCCCCACCACCTACACGCTGGAAGGCAACACCCTCATCCAGCGGGTCGACATCACCAAGGACACCGCCTTCCCCGTCGTCGCCGACCCCAAATGGACCTGGGGCAACATCACCGGAACCGTGTACTTCAACAAGGGTGAGACGGCCGACGCCGCAGTGAACATGAGCTTCATCGCCGGCATAATAGCCGCAGGCGGCGTCCCGGGGCTGTTGAGCGCAGCGACGCTCGCCAACATCGCACGCGTCGCGTTCCTGGCGCAGAACCACGGCAACTGCCTGAAGGTCAAGATCCCCATCCTGTACCCCGACGAGTACTCCGGCGGCAACTGCACGTGAATGATGCCCAACCCGCCCGTACCGCCTTAGGAGACAGCGTGACTGATGGCCGTATCAACCTGGTCTACGTCCTGTTCCTTGTGGTCATCCTGTTGCGCTTCTTCCTGGCCCGTCGAGGCCAGGGATCGCCCCAGTTGATCCCTGGCAGCACGACGGGACGAATCGCTGCTGGAGCCGGCTTCGTGTTCGCACTCGGCACGATACTGACCATGCGCCTGAGCTGGACAGGCACGACATTCGCACTGATCCCCTCGGCCTGCTTCGCTCTTGGCCTCGGGTGGCTGGGAGATCTGGCCACACGCCGAACAAGGGCACGACGCTAGGGATACCGGCAGCAACGTCCGCGGCGCTGCCGGGGCGGGGAGCACGGTGCGCCCCCGCCCCGGCAGCGCCGCCGTTCTCGCCTCCGCTGGGGCGCCGTCCCCACTGTGCCCGCGGCCACCGTCCGGGGCCGGGTCGGGGTGCTGCTCGTTGGTCGGTGGCCGCGGCCTCGGCGGTTTCTAACGGGGTGTTCCGGCCCCAGGTGAACGGATCCGAGCGGCCCCACTTTTAGGCCGTGTGGGGGATGGCCTGGGTCAGTGTGCGGAAGGAACGGTTCGGGGTCGCCCCACTCTCGATCGAGTGAGGTCTGGTGGTCGACCACGCATCAGGGATGGCGGTTGCTGGAGGACCGGTAGCGTGTGTCATGTGCCGCCCGCCCGGTCGCGCCCCCGACAGGATGCGTCAGGGCGGGCAGCGCTGTGTTCGATGCCGGCGTCCGGGGAGCCTCGGAACGGAAGCCGGCAGCCGATAATCCGTTTGGCAGGGTGCTGGTCGGGTGCTACTAACTCCGGGTGACTGTGTTCGTGTGCACGGCCTGCGATCGTTCGATTGCTGGGCCATTGACCAAGCTGCCCGAGGTGCCCGTTCGCCCTATGGATCAAGGGTTTCCCAAAGCGGACGGATCCCGTCGAGCCACTCCCACCCTGCCGCTCGGCTTCTTCGCCCTGGAACCCGAGCCGTGGGGCGCCCCGCTCCTGCCCTCCGACGAATGTCGAGAGGTCTTCGCTGGCGGGCCCTGCCTCAGTGACCCGAACGGTGACGGGTTCCTGGTGTCCGCGGGCCCCCGGAACACGGTGATCCTGCACCCCGATGACGCGTCGGGCCTCCAGCCGCATCCCGACTGGAAGAAGCACTCCGGGGGATGCTGCGGCTTCGACGGCCAAAGCGGTATGAACCAACTGTGCCCTTGCGGTGCAGAGGTGGGCACGCTGATCAGCGAGTGCAACACCGCCTATGAGCTGCACCTGGACCCAGGCCAGGTGCGCTCGATCACAGCATGAGGCTGAGAGCCGCTACCAGGCGACTGCGGCCCTGGCCTTGCGCTCGGGTGACGTGCCGCCGTCGGGGGCGGGGTGGACGTACTGCTCGCCACGCACGCCGCCGCCCTGCTCGGCGCCATCCTGGTTCTGCCCCTCCGTCAGCCCGGCCCGCCGCCCTGAGCTTGACGATTAACCTCTTGTGATCGTCATCGGGATACGCACTCCATGGTGATCATCATGCGGAAGACTGTCCACGTGACGCTTCCTACTCCGCTTGCCGCTGCCGAAGGGATCCACGCCTACCTCATCGAGCAGCTCAACCTCACCCTTCGCCGGCCAGGGATGTACGGGGGTGAGGTGGCTCTTCGGGTTCTGATTGACCACCTGCTCTTCGTGGAGCGTCAGCCGGAGGCGTGGGTCGAGGTGAAGCAGGACTGGGAAGAACGGGGCCTGTGGACCTCCACAGGCCCCAGCGGGGCATTCCGAGCCGTGCTCCCTGCGCAGGCCGACTGCTACGAGGTCGCTTCGGCGTACGCGGAGTTCGCACGGTTGCGCCGCTGGCTCAGGCCCGATCGGGTTCTCACCGAGGAGGAGTACGGGGCTCTCACCGGTCGAGTCCGGCAGTGGGCCACGGTTGACCGCACCTGGGCCGATGTGACCGCGGAGTTCGGCCCTCCCTCGGTGCTGTTCGGAGGGAGCAACCCTCTGTACGGGAAGACGCTCGGATACCTCACGGAGGACCCGCAGCAGCCGATGGTGCTCTTCCACCTGTGGAACGGCAGCAAGCCGGGCGCCGCATCGTGGCCGCCTGAGCATGAGCAGCCGCTGCTTCTCGCGGTGCGCTTCGGTGTCGGTTCGTTCTGCGGGTCGTTGGCCTTCACTCCCGAGGGCGAGCGGAGGAAGCCGACGACGGACGAGCCCTGCCTGACGCTGTAGCAGGTGCATTCGCCGGTGAACCCATGTCACCCACATGGGGATTCCCCGGCGGGCAAGCGCGCCTTCACGTGATCCTGAACTGGAACAAGAGGGACAGGACTTGACGCGAAGGTCGTGATGGCGAGTCTGGTGGAACAGGGTGTGCAGTGCGAGCCGTTCGCGGAACTGTCACGCTTCCATGGGGTCTTCTACGACTGCCTAACCGGACGGCGCGACGCGGCGCTGTTCGAACTGACCGACGCGCTGCTGTGCACCGTCGGACCGGTGAAGACCCTGGTCGACCTGGCGCTCGCCCCCGAGCACCGGCGCGGGTACGGCGCCCTGTACGGCGCGCTGAACAAGGGGTGGCTGGACGCCGCCCGGTTGCGGACCGAGCCGGCCTGCCTGCCGCTGCCGCGTGCCGCCGACGGCCGCCTGGTGCTCGCCGTAGACGCGGAAGGAGGCGTAGACGGGGAAGCCGCGTGGCTGCGCCCGCGCGCCCTTGATGTGTCGTCACCTGTGGGTGGAGCGTCGTGCAAAACTGCGCAACCGACTTGGTACGGGAGGGCATCATGACGCTACGGTTCGCCGGGGTGGACCCCGACACCGGCAAGGACGAGAGCCCGATGGTGTGGGTGGACGACGCCAAGCGCGAGCTGGTCGTCCAGGGCCTCAAGCCCGGCGACGAGCTCCTGGCGGAGATCGGCACGACCGAGTGGCTGCCCGGCCACGCGGTCGGCACTCCCGACCACGAGAACGTGACCCGGATCCCGCTGCGCATGGCGCAGATCATCAGGAAGGCGCTGGACGATGCCGAACGTGACGGCCTTCTCTGAGTTGCTGGCCGGCGCCCGGCACTCCGCGGTGCACCTGGAGATGCGCGACTCCTACGGCATCGCCGGCGAGGCCGCGGAGTTCGAGGAGTTCCAGCGGACCGGCGTGCACCCGGACCTCGATCCCGAGGGCGAGGGCTGGTCCGGCTGGGTGTCGATGATCCGGGCGGCCGTCGCCCGCGGTGTCGTGGTGCGCCGGGCCCGGATCGTCTCGGAGCCGGTCACCGCGTACATCCGCTACGAGCACGCCGGGACCGTGACGCCCGCAGCTTCCACCGACGCTGTCAGTAAAGGGAGTTAGGGTGGCCAAGCCGGTAGTCAGGCCGGGACACGAGGGGACCGGGAGAGGCGGGGCGGGTGATGAAACGCGAGCAGGCGACCATGGTGCTGGAAGAGATGCTGGACCGGCTCGAACAGGGCCAGTGGCCGTTGACGCTGGTCGAGGAGATCTACCTGTTCGGGTCCTACAGCCGCGGCGCACTCGAGGTTGGCGACATCGATATCTGCGTCCAGCACACCACCGACGATCGCTGGCTGCAGAACTCCCTACACGCCTCCATCAACGGCAAAGACGGCTACGTGCCGATGCGGCAGGCGCTGCGCGGTCGCCGACGCGGCGTCAGCTTCCAATTCCAGATGCGCAGCAGCCTCGAAGCGGACGGCTTCGACCTACTCGCCCTGTGGCGTTACGGCGAACCGGTCGACCTCGCCCGCCAGCGCCTTGCCGGGATCCGGCCCGACCCCACGGCCGGCCGCGCACCGCGCGACCACGTCCTGCCCGCCTACGAGGCCATCGCCGATCTGCTGCCCCGGCCTGTCCGCATCGACCTGCACCGCCTCTGCGCAACCGCCACCGTCACCGCGTTCCCCCTGCCTGACGCCCGACCCCGCTCACCTCAGGCCCTGCGCCACATCGAGCGGCGCTGGGTCGCGACCAGCCCGCTGCGCCGCGCGGCCCTGGCCGCCCTGGCCCACTTGGAGGGCGCTGGTCACGCGCTGGACCGCCTTGAACTTCACGGCGGCTGCCCCGACCACCGGGCCACCGATGACACCGTCGACTGCTATGTGGACCTGCACTGGAACAACTGGACCGGCCTGGACCGTTACCTCGACGACGGGCAGGCATGGTTCGAGGTCCTGCCCGCCTTACCCCGGCAACCCCTTCACGCCCTGCATATCGTCCCCACTCCCTCCCGATAGCCGACCCGGCTCGTCCCTGCGTCGGCCGCGTCGACTCCGTGCGCCCAGGCGGACCGAGCAGGGCTGGCTCTCCCACGACGGGCGGGCGCTGACGCCGAGTCCCATGACCGAGGGCACCTGTCAGTGCTGCAGGTTGGTGTCCGCGCCATGAGTCCCGTGCGTTGCCGGGAATCCGAAAGCCCAGGGACCCAGGGGATGTTGCGGCCGGTCTACAGCCATGAGCACTCCGCTGCCCCCTGGTGCGGCATCGAGGACACGCTCAAGCAGCCGGATCGGGAGTCCCGCTGCTGGATTCGAGCTCGTGGACAACGCTGTACTGACCGCCTGGGGCGTCGAGGATCAGATCGACCGGCTCGGCTAGGTCCTGTCCGGTCGACCACGCGTGGAGCCGGATGGCGAGGGCTCTCGCAGTGACAGTGCCGAGGTCGACGCGACCGCGCTCGTGGTGGCGGGCCGCGACGGCTGTTCGGCCTGTCCGTCCGGCCCGAAGGTGGCGGCGATCACCAGGCACCACCCGCAGGCGCGGAGCGCGTCGCCCGCGTCGACCGGCGAGCGCCCGGACGGGAGGGGTTCGGTCACGATCCGGCCTCGCTTTCGCGGGGATTCCGGTCGGATGATCTAGTCCACTCGGGCCATGCGGATACCGGACCATTGTCCGACGCAACGTCACATTTGGTCGAAAGTTGAAGACTTGTTGATGACGAACTGATTCCAGTTCCTTTGCCGAGGTTTTAGCGAGAGGGGCGGGAGCTGTACGAAGATCTGGAGGCCGGGCCACGGGCGACGCCGTTCCGTGATCCGGCCTTCGGCTTTCTTCTTCGAAGTGAGGAGTCGTCCCGTGAAGCACGTACGTCGGATATCACCAAGAGCATGGGTGGCAGGGGGGGTGTCCGTCTCCACCGCTCTCGCCATGATCGCCGGAGCCGCTCCCGCGATCGCGGAACCGGCTCCGGTGTCCGGCCAGTCCGCCTCCGCGAAGGGGCCGACGGTGACGGAGGCCGTCACCGTGGAGCCGGCCCTGGTGGCCGCTCGGGTGCAGGGCACGCGGGTGGAGGTGCTGGACCGGCGTTCCGAGACCATGACGACCTGGGCGAACCCGGACGGGACGCTGACCACGGAGGCCGCGTCGGGGCCGATCCGCATCCTCCAGGGCGGCACGTGGGTGCCGGTGGACGCCACCCTGGTCCGGCAGCCGGACGGCAGTGCCCGCGCGAAGGCCCACCCGGAGGGTCTCACCCTGGGCGCGCCGGGCGGTGTGCGGGCGAGGTCGGCGCAGGCCGCCGCGGACGCTCCCGCCGCCTCGGCCCACGATCTGATCACGCTCGGCAAGGGCGGCGACGCGATCAGCGTGCAGTGGAAGGGCGGGCTGCCCGCTCCCGTGCTGGACGGCACGCGCGCCACCTACAAGGACGCGGTCGTGGGCGGGGACCTGGTCGTGGACGCCACCCGGACCGGCTTCGAGCAGTACCTGGTCCTGAACCGCCCGCCGGCGGACGGCGCGGCGCCGATGACGCTGCCGCTGAGGGTCCCCGGTGTGAAGGCGGTGCAGCAGCCGGACGGCTCCATCGCGTTCGTGGACCCCAAGAGCGGGGCGACCAAGTCGGTCATGCCGGCCCCCACCATGTGGGACGCCGGCGTGGACCCGCGCTCCGGGGAGCACACGCGCAGCGCCCGCGTGCCCATGACGCTGGAGCAGCACGGCAGCACCGTCGAACTGCGGCTGACGCCGGACCAGGCGTTCCTGAACGACCCGGCCACCAAGTACCCCGTCACCATCGACCCGTCCACGGCTTCGCTGTCGGTGCTGTTCGACACGTTCGTGCAGGGTGGTGACACCACGGACCAGTCCACCTCGACCGACCTGAAGCTGGGCTGGCCGGGCGACTACGCGGGAGGCGTCCAGCGCACCGCCCGGTCCTTCATGACCTTCGACACCAAGGTGTTCGCGGACGCCCTGGTCTCCAAGGCCACCCTGAAGCTGTACGAGTACCACGCCTGGTCCTGCGCCGCCCGCGGCTGGGAGGTCTGGGCCGCCGACCCGGCCGACACCAGGACGCGCTGGACCAACCAGCCTGCGCTCAAGCAGAAGATCGCCACCAGTACCGAGACCCGCTCGGCGACCTGCAACACGGCCGGCTACACCACCACGGACCTCACCGGCCTCGTGCAGACGTGGTCCAGCGCGAAGGCCGACACCGGCTCGATCGCCCTCAAGGCCACCGACGAGAACGACACCTACGCCTGGAAGCGCTTCTACTCCTCCGAGGTGACCAACCCGGGCCAGGTGCCCGTGCTGGAGGTCACGTACAACTACCGGCCCGTGAACGGGGCCAACCTCCAGGCCGGGCCGCCTTACTACAACGAGGGCGGCGTCTACAAGGTCAACACCACGACCCCCGTCCTCCGATTCTCCACCGAGGACACCAACGTCGAGGACCAGGTCCAGGGCACGTTCGAGATCACGGACAAGGGCACCGGGCAGGTCGTGGCCACAGTCACGTCCGACTCCTTCCCGAACAGCAGGACCGCCAGTATCAAGGTCCCGGCCGGCAAACTCGTCGACGGCCACAGCTACACCTTCCGCACCACCACCTACGACGGCACGCACTGGGCCAACGGCTGGTCCAACCCCGTCACCTTCACCGTCGACACCTCCTGGAAACTCACCCCCCAGCTCCAGGCGCTCGGCGCCGCCACCACGGCACTCGACGCCTCCGACGTCGCGGCGGCCAGCAGCAGCACCAGTACGCACGCGGCCGTCGCCCAGACGGACAGCGAGGTCAAGGTGCCCCGGGACCCGAACGGGGCCATCGAGGTCACGCCGAAGAACGGCGTCCCGGGCATCAGCTACACGCTCTCCGAACTCGGGCAGCAGGGTGTGAACCTCAATGGCTTCGTCGTCTACGCCGACGACGCCAAGGCGGTCGACACGGTCGTCCAGCCCACCCTCGAGGGCGGCGCCCGGACACTCCAGGTGATCAAGAACGCCACCGCGCCGCACGAGTACCGCACCGCGGTCACCGTGCCCGCGGGATCGGTCCTCAGGGCGGACGAGAACGGCGGCGCGACCCTCTACAGCAACGGCAGCCCGAACGCCGACGTCATCGGCACGTTCGACGCCCCCTGGGCAACCGACGCCAACGGCAAGCCCGTGGCCACGAGTTACCGTCTGGACGGTACAATCCTTTACCAGACCATTAGCTTTGACAGCACCTCGGCCTTCCCGATCGTGGTGGACCCGTGGTGGAACCCCTTCTCGTGGAACTGGAAGAAGATCTGGGGAGTCACCGTCCGGGGTCTGCAGCGATGCGGCCTCGGCGCGTTGAAGAACACCCTCGGCCTGGGCGGTGGAACCGTGGCGGTGAACCTCGTGCTGAAGAAGATCGCGGGCCGAGCCGCGCTCATGCTTCCGGGTGGCGGGTACGCCTACCTCAGCATTGCCGTCTACGGCTGCATCAGCAGCTTGTAAGGAGCACGTGATGGCGAACATCCGAGAGATCCTGGGCCTTGCCGGACAGCAGCCGACCGGACGCACCGTCCTGCCCTGGTGGTCCCTGCTGGTCGTCGCAGCCGTCCTGACGGGCACGGACCGGCTGCTGGCCGTGTGGAGCCTGGCCTGGCCATACCGACTGGCCGCAGGCATCGCGCTCACGGCCTGTGCTCTGCTCGCCATCGCGCTGTCCCGGAAGCGTTGAGCTCGTCGCCGCTCCGGAGCCGGGCCCAGGCCGTCGGGGTTGCCACGACGTCCGAGTGATCTCGTAGAACAGGTCCGGCTCCCCGCGAAGACGCGGGGAGCCGGACCTGTTCGGGGCGACTGCGGCCACGCACCGGTGGCGGTGGCGAACACGTCTGGCAGGAAGGGGCCCATTTCAGGCCCGGTTCACCGCTGTGGTGGTCGATCGTGCCCACCACGCCCGGGACGGACTGGTCGATGGTCAGCGGTGCGTCCCGCCCGCCGAGTTCGGTGCAGACATGGCCGGGGCAGATGAACAGGAGCGTGTGCGCCGCGTCGGCGTACCGGGCGGCGTAGCTGCGCATCAGCTGGTTGAGGGCGGACTTGCTGGCGCGGTAGACGTCCTGGCCGCCGTTGGTGTTCAAGCTGATACTGCCCTGGCGCGAGGACATGACGCCGATGGTCCCGGTCGGCGCGACCAGCGAACGGAAGGACTCGACGACGCGCATGGGGCTGAGCGCGTTCGTGACCATGACCTCGGCGAACATCTCCTCAGGGACGTCGCCGATCGGAATGTCGCCCCTCGTGATGGCGGCGTTGACGAACAGCAGGTCGAGGGTGTGCTGCGCCAGGCGCTCGCGCAGCGCGGTGACCTGTTCCGGCTTCGTCGTGTCCAGTGACTCGACCATGACCCGGCCCCTGGAGGCCTCGGCCAGGTCGTGGAGAGCGGTGCGGCGACTGCCCCGGACGGTTCCGATGACGTTCCAGCCGCGGTGCGCGTACTCGGTGGCGAGGCCGAGTCCGAGGTTGCGGGATGCCCCGACGATGAGAGCGGTTCTGGCGCTCATGCCTGGCCCCGGACCGCGGGCTCCAGGACCTTCTCGCACCATGTGCGGAAGGTGGTCGGACTCGCGGTCTCAGGGGTGCGCCGCACGCCGTCGTCGAGGCCGTCGTCCTTGGCGCGCATCATGTCGACGTAGCCTTCGACGAGCGCGTCCCCGAAGCCGTGTCCGGTGAGTGCGGCGCGGAAGTCGTCGAGCGACTGCCGCTCGTAGCGGACCGGGCGGCGGAGCACATCGGTCATGATGCGCGCCATGTCGTTCGCCGAAAGGTCCTCGGGGCCCAGCACCGGGACCTCGCCCGTCCCCGTCCATGAGCGGTCGAGCAGGAGGCCGGCGGCGGCTGCGGCGATGTCCCGGGTGGCGGTCGTCGGTGCTATGCGGTCGGCGGCGACGGTGTCGGTGAACACGCCGTCGTCGCGGATCGAGGCGACCTGCCGTAGCAGGTTGTCCATGAAGGTGGGGTTGGCGAGTGCCCGGTAGGCCACGCCTGTGCTCGCGATGAGGTCGTCCATGGCCAGTGACGCCGTGACATGTCCGGCGCGGCCGGCGACGGGTGTGCCGCGGCCGAGTGCCGAGACGCCGACGACGTGTCCCACCGCGTGGGCCGTGAACGCGTTTGCGGCGGCGCGGGTGAACCCGGAGTACGCGGCGTGCAGAGTCGGTGCCTGCGGGTGCGGTGGAGCCAGCCAGAAGGCGGCGTCCGCGCCGGCGAAGGCCCGGTCGACGACCGCGGGGTCGTCGTGGGAGCCGGTGACGACGTCGACGCGGGCTCGGACCGTGTCGGGGAGTTTGGCGGGGTCGCGCACGATGACGCGCAGTTCTTCGCCGCGGGCGGGAGCCTCGTCGAGCAGGATGTCCAGGAGCCGGCTGCCGATCCGGCCGGTGGGGGCGGTGATGACGATCATATTTCGAGTCTCGGGGCGGCCCGCCTGCGGCGTCCAATACCCTTCCCGGGCAATTGATACCCTCAAGGCATGGATCTCGATCTGCGCAAGCTCCGCTACTTCGTCGCGGTGGCCGAGCACCGGCACTTCGGCCGGGCGGCGCAGCAGCTCTACATCGCCCAGCCGGTTCTCAGTCGTCAGATCATGGCTTTCGAGCGGGAGTTGGGGTGCGCTCTGCTTGTGCGGACCACCCGCAGTGTGGAGCTGACCGACGCCGGGGAGCGGCTCCAGGAGGAGGCGCGGGCGATCCTCGCGTTCGTCGACACGGCGGTGCGGCGCGTGCGCGACGCCGGTCGGGGCGTCCCGCGGCTCACCGTCGCCTTCTCTCCCGGGCTGCACGTGTCGGACGTGATCCGGGCGTTCGCCGCGCGCCATCCGGCCGTCGAGACCGACGTCGTCCCGGTGCGCTGGTGGGAGCAGGACGCGCCGCTGCGGGACGGCCGGGCTCAGGTCGGGTATCTGCGGCGGCCGTTCGACGACTCGGGGCTCCGCACCGTCTCCATCGGCCACGAGCCCACGGTCGCCTGCATGCCCGCGGCGCACCCGCTGGCGTGCCGTGCCGGGCTCACCTGCGCGGACCTCGCCGGCCAGCGGATGCTCGACACGCCGACCCGGCGGACATCCTCACTCGAGGAGAAGTTCGAACTCATCGCCTCCGGGCGGGGTGTCGCGCTCGTCCCGCTGAGCGTCGCGCGTTCCTACTCCCGCCCCGACCTCGCCCACCTCCCCGTCACGGACGCCCCCGGGAGTGAGACGTGCCTGGCCGTCCTCGCCGACCGGCACGAGGAACTGCTGCGCGACTTCCTGGAGATCGCCACCGCCACGCTGCTGCACACCTGAGCGATCGGCGGGCGAGGTCGCGGACGGCACCGCGCCGGAGCGGCTGGCGGTACCGGCGGGGCGGTCAAGAAGATCACCGACGACCGGGGCGTGCTGCCGGGGTTCTACGACGACCCGGCCGGGCACTGGATCCGCCTGGGGACCGCCGACCCGATCGAGTGGACCTTCGCCACCGTCCGGGGCCTCGCACCGAGGTCACCGAGGGCGCCGGCCCCCGAGCGGCCGGGCTCGCGATGGTTCTCAAGCTCGTCGAGTCGGCCCAGGCGCGCTGGCGGGCCGTCAGCGGTGCCCGTCTCGTCCCGCTCGTCCGCGCCGGTGCGCGCTTCGAACGTGGTCCGTTCGTGGAACGGGCTCCGACTGCGGTATGAACGTCGCTCCGCCGTGCGATCCTCGGTGCGTCGGTCGAGAAGAGGGGGATAGGTGCTGCTGACGCTGACCGGTGGTGCGGGGGCGGGCAAGACGACACTGGCCGGTGCGCTCCTGTCGTCTGTGGTCGAGGGCCCGGCAAGTGTGCTGCACGGCGACGACTACTACTTCACCGCCCCGGGGCGGGGAATCTGGACACTCGACGAGGCCGGGATCGCGCGCCTGGACGTCGGGGATCCCCGCTCGGTGGACAGCGAGCGGCTCGATGCCGACGCCGACGCCGCGCTCGCCACCGCGTCCATCGTGATCGTCGACGGCCTCTTCGCCCGCCGGGTCACCCCACAACAGCCCTGTCTTCGCCTCGACGTCTTCATCGACCTCGCGGCGGACCTCCGGCTGGCCCGCAAGATCGAACGAAAGTGCGTCAGAGGCGGCTTCCCGCTTGAGGTTCTCCTGCGAAACTACGTGGACCACCGGCGAGCCGCCCACGAGCGTCACATCGAGCCGCTACGGGACGAGTGCGACGTGATCGTCGACGGCGCGCTGACCCCTGGGGTCTTGGCCGAGCAGATCTGGTCAGCGGTCGCCGACCGGGTACTCGGCCACAACTCTTGTCAGTGAGATGGCCGCCAGGTGCTGCCAATCGTGAGGTTTCCCAGGGCGGCTTCGATTGATCTCGTCATCGGTTACGGGGGATCGTAGAAGTCATCGGCAGCTCCATAGCCCATGGGCGTAATCGCGTGGACCCGGTGGGTCCACGCGCCCCTACGGCCCCTCAGCGTGGATCAGTGAGGATCCCCGAGAGCACGCGTCGCGCGTCACGGGCGTCAGCGCCGTCCTCGCCCACGCTGTTGGCGCACGAGACGAGCGTCTTCCACAGCGCCCAGCCGCGTCCGCGCGCCCACGTCGCATCGTCGATGCCCAGCCGCTTCCGGAACAGGTCGCGGCCGTCGGCCGAGAGCAAGGTCCACGCGATCGCGAGGTCGCAAGCGGGGTCCCCCACGCCACACGTACCGAAGTCGATGACGGCGGCGAGCTGTCCGTCCTCAAGGAGCAGGTTTCCCTTGGCGAGGTCGCCGTGGAACCAGACGTCGGTCCCGTCCCACGGCGCTTCGAGGGCCTGAGTCCACAACTCATGTGCCGGCGCGACGTCGATGTGGCCGCGCAGCCCGTCCAGCGCACCGAGCGCCTGCGCCTCGTAGGTCCGCAGCGTCGTTCCGCGGAACCAGTTGTGCTTGCCGGGCTGCGGCCCTTCCGAGGCGTCGATGCCCTGCAACGCGGCGACGAAGTCGGCCAGGTCCTCGGCGAAGCGGATCGGATCGGCGACCGACTCGAACGTCGCGGGGGTGCCGTCGATCCACGCGTAGACCGACCATGCGAACGGGTAGGCCGCACCAGGACTCCCCTTCGCCAGCGGCACCGGGATCGGCAGCGGGAGAGCGGGTGCCAGCTCGGGCAGCCAGCGGTGCTCCTTCTCCACGGCCAGGGCGTACTCCTGCGCGCTGGGCAGGCGGAGCAGCATGTCCTCGCCCAAGCGGAAGGTCCGGTTGTCCCAGCCGCCGTTCTCCACGACCGTCACAGGTAGTGCGGCCCATTGTGGGAACTGTTCGGCCACGAGCCGACCTGCCTGTTCGGCGCTGACGGTGACCCGCCGGGGCATTGGCCCAAGATCTGGAACATCGTTCAACAGATACCCCCTTGTCCAGGCTCTGGTGACGTCTCGCGACATCCAACCGGTCCAGGCACCATCGCCGCCGACCCGGCGGACCTGTGCGGTCACAGCACTGGTGGTGCGGCGGCACCCGGCGGCAGCGCGGCCACCTGGCCACGGGACCAGGCGTGAGCATCTGCTCGACCTGCGTCGAGCCGTTCGCCGTGATCATGCAAGAGGACAGCTACCGGCCCCCAGTCCGGTGGCCGGCGACCGTGTGGCCCCGCACCGCCGGGCGCGTGGCCCCGCCGCCTCGCCGTGTGTCCCGGTGTGGGTTCACCTGTCAAGGGTAAGGAGCTGCCGGCTGTGCCAGCCGGAGCGGGCAGGCTGAGCGATCAGCTGTGACGGGGCGTCGGAACGAGACAGGCGTAGAGGTACGCGCAGGCCTCCGGCTCGTTGTCGAAACCCGCAATGATCCAGTGCTCACCGCGTTCCCAGGCATCGATCGTCCACCGGCCGTCGGTGTTCTCAACGAGGACCGGGACGGCTTCCTGGAGGTACTTGGAGCCCGGCAGATCTCTCACCGTGAGTCCGTACGAGTCGTCAGCCACCCCGGCTTCGCGCAGCGAGGCCAGGAGTTGATGGTGGTTCACTTTCAGGGTCCTCCACTCACGGCGGAAATCTCCTCCATCCTGCCCCACCCCCGGAGGGACCGCTCGTGCCGGTACCGCTTCCACCACCGGAGCGTGTACTTCTCCGTGTGCACGCAGGTCGCCGTCCAGGTGAGGGATCTGCCGTCCGGCACGCCGGTGGCGATCGCGACGTGAATGCCGTGATTCGTGAGGGGCCCTCCGCGTTCACGGGCACCGAAACGGCCGGTCAACCCGACGTACGGTCGGGTTGACCGGCCACATGGGGTCGGTTGGCCCGGACACCTGCTGGGGTTCCGCCCCCGTTCGCGGGCGGCGCTGGTTGCCGCCCGCCCCCGCTGGTTGCCGCCTGCCTCGGTCTTCACCACCTCGGCCGAGAGGACGGCCCCGTTCACGCACGGCGTGCTGTTCGCCCCTGTCTCGGAGGCCGCCCTCGCCGGCGGGCGCCCGGCTTTCTGGACGCCTCGGCCGACCGGGGCGAAGCAAGCGGCGCTGGGTCGCCCCGAGCCGGTCGAGCTGCTCGGTGGTCGGCTTGGCCCGGCGGGTCTTGGTGTCGGAGATCCACGGCCCGAGCTTCACCTCCACCGTGCCGCCGTTGCCGTCGGGGATCTCCTCGACGTGGCCGCGGGGCACGGTCGCCGATCCGGTGCGCTCCCGGTACCGGCGGTACGCGCCCAAGCCGAGGAGGGTGGCCGGGGCTGCGGACCAGCCTGCTCGGCGGAAGTCCGCCGTCGACACCCGGGGCTCGGGCAGGCGAAGCGGCGCACCCGCAAGGCGACGGTCACGGGCCGCCCGCGGCTGGGCAGGTCCGACGGATAGCGCAGGTAGGGGCCGGTCGTAGCGTCTGCTGCCGGGGGGCGGGGATTCGGGGGCGGGAGCGTCGGTCGACGCCTGGGTGCGGCCGGACGAGGAGGAGGACGAGCCGTCGTCCGCCCTGAGTCGGGACAGCCGGTGGCGCGGCGCGGCCGCTACCTGTTCAGCATCGGATCCAGCGTCCCCGGCCGGGGCGTTCGCCTTTTCCGGGGTCCGGATGGCGTCGGGGACGGCGAGGACGACGAGGACGGGTGGCCGTGGGGCCGGCCTGCGTGTCGGCGAAGGGCCGGGCGGCCGCGGTCCCTTTTCTTGAGCGAACGATCCAGATAGGTTACGGTCGGGTCATGGCAAGGACCCGGGAGTTCGACACCGAGGCGGCGGTGGGCCGCGCGATGGAGCTGTTCTGGAGACGCGGCTACGAGGCCACCTCGGTACGTGACCTGACCAGGCATCTGGGGATCGGGCAGGGGTCCTTGTACGCCGCGTTCGGCGACAAGGACGGCCTGTACCGGGCGGCCCTGGAGCACTACCGCACCACCCTCGCGGCGGACGCCCTGCGCAGCCTGGAGGAGGGGGCGGACGCCCGCTCGGCGATCCGCGCGATGCTGGTCGAGCGGGTCCGGATCGCCGTGGAGGACGACGGCCGGGGCTGCCTGGTGGTCAACGCCGCCTGCGAGCGCCTGCCGGAGGATGCGGCGACCCGGCGCGCCGTGCGCGGCATGCAGGACGCCGGCCGGGATGCGCTCGCCGAGGTGCTGCGGGTCGCGGCGGAGCGGGGCGAGATCGCGACGCGGCACGACCCGCACACTCTCGCCGCTTTCCTCGTCACCTTCCTCAACGGACTGCTGGTCTCCTCGAAGATCACGTCGGACGTCCGCGCCCTGGAACCCCTTGTGGAGGTCGCACTGGCCGTCCTTGACTGACTTTTTCATGCCCAAAATCTGTATCACTCGATCCAGAAAAGTCGCCGATGCCCGCTCGGACACGGGATCCGGCTCCACCCGGAGAACGTCGTCCTGCGCCCCGCCGGCCGTCCCGCCGTTGCGACGCCCCCCGGCGGCAGCGGACCGAGCCGTCCAGTGACCCTCGTCGGTCCCTCCGCAAGCCCACTGACACCCACATCGTGACGTACACCAACCCACGCGAAGTACACCAGGAGTTTGGGAAGACATGATGTTCGACCATGCCGGAACGCCCGTTCGCACGGGCCGAACCGCCGTCAACGGAACGAGTCTGCACCACCGCAGCGCCGGGTCCGGCCCCGCCGTGGTGCTCCTGCACGGCGTGCCCAAGACCGGCTACCACTGGCGTCACCTCGTCCCGAAGCTGACGCCCCACCACACCGTCGTCGTCCCGGACCTCCGCGGTCTCGGCGACTCCGCCCGCCCGCCCGCCGGCTACGACAGCGCGACGATGGGCGACGACATCGCCGAGCTGATGAACCACCTCGGACACGAGACGTACGCCGTGGTGGGCGAGGACTGGGGAGCGGTGATCGGCTACCAGCTCGCCGCCCGACACCGCGACCACGTCACGGCCCTCGTGTTCGCCGAGGCCCTGTTCCCCGGGTTCGGCTTCGAGGACCACACGGCCCTCACCCCCGAGAACGTCTCCAGCGGCATGCACCTGTGGCACCTGGGCTTCTACTTCCAGCCGGACGTACCCGAGATGCTGATCGCCGGCCACGAGCGCGAGCTGATCACCCACATGACCAAGTCCGGGCGCAGCCGGCCCGACAGCGCCACCCCCGACGCGGTCGACGAATACGTGCGCTGCTACTCCATGCCCGGAGGCATCCGCGCGATGCTCTCGGTCTACCGGGCGATGCTCGTGGATGCCGAACAGAACCGGCAAGCCGCGCGGAAGAAGCTGGACATCCCTGTCCTGGCACTCGGTGGATCCGCGTTCATCGGCGACCGCAACGAGTCCCAGATGCGGCTCATGGCCCACAACGTCAGCGGACACGTGTTCGATGCCGGTCACGATCTCGCAGAAGAAGTACCCGACGAGATGGCCGACGTCCTCCTGCCGTTCCTGGCCACACACCGGTAACCGCACCCGGCGACGGGGAGGACCCGCCGGGCCGGGTCCGCCGCGCCCTCGACCACCTCGCCACCGACCCCCGCCACCCCAGCCTGTGCAGCCACCGCTACACCTGCCTGCCCGGCCACGAACGCACCGCCGCATGGACGTCCTACGTCAACCGGGGCACCGACGCCTGGCGGATCCACTGGACCTGGGGAGCGGCCGACGGCGACGGCCAGGGCGGCGCCGTGGTCACCGTGCTGCTCATCGGCCCGCACCTCTGACACCACCCCAGTGCCCGGCCCGCGGCCCACTCGTTGACCCACCGGAGCTGATTCCGCGCCCGCGCCACGACAACGAAGGAGAAGTCCGTGCCGAAAGTCCTGGAGGGACGAGGCGGCCACCTACCGCACCACGACTACATCGCCCGCGTCGTCACCGAACTGGAGGCACTGCGGTCCGGCCTGGACACCTGGTGGCTGGAGCGGGCGGGCCCGGCCGACGCCCCCGTGCTTTGAGCCGTCCTGGGCTGGGACACCAGGAACCACAACCGGTGCGCGGGCCGCGACGCCCCCGGTGGCGACTGCCAGCTCACCGGTCGGGGACGGCTCCCGTCACCCGCGAAGGCATAAGGGCGTCCGCCAGTAGGTCATCGGATGCGGGGTGTGCGAGGCCGGGTGTTCCAGCGGTAGAGGGACCAGGCGCGGCGGATCAGGCAGCGGAT
>NZ_JBEOSV010000096.1:0-29021 GCF_040303245.1 Kitasatospora sp. NPDC096077
TCCGCTGCCTGATCCGCCGCGCCTGGTCCCTCTACCGCTGGAACACCCGGCCTCGCACACCCCGCATCCGATGACCTACTGGCGGACGCCCTAAGCGCCTGTGTTTGGAGGCCGTTCTCCTTCCGAGAGTGCTGGGTGCGTTTTCGCTGACCAGGCATAGGGTCGACGCCTCGGCGGGCAGAGACGGGGTGTTGTGTCGTCTCTTCGGTGGAGGTGCTGGATGCCGTCGATGATGGGGTTGCCGGAGGAGCGCGAGCGTGTCGCTCGGCAGCGGGTGGAGACGTTGCAGGCCGAGCTGCGGGATGTGGAGGCCGCGTGGGAGCGGTTCGTGATCGCCCGGGAGACGTGGCCGAAGTCCTGGCAGGGCCCCGCGTAGGCGAGGAGAGGTCGTCGGCCGTGGTGACGGGTGAACGGCTGGCGCGCGTCACCGCAGCGGTGCCCGGATCGGTCGTGCCGGCGTGGAGGGAAGGTCTCGCTCTCGATTCGCTGCGCGGGCGATGTCGACCAGGCGTCCGGTTTAGCCGCCGTCGGCCCACACCAGCGTGATGCGCCAGTACCGTTCGCGCAGCCGTTCCAGCAGGTCGCGGCCGGCCTCGCGATCGGTGACGGATGCGGCGGTGACCATCACGATCAGCAGCAGCCCGAGGGTGTCCACGATGCATCGCTCATGTCGGAGGGGTACCTCGGACGCCTGTGCGGGCGGTCCCCGGCGTTCCCGAACCGATGAGTGAGGCATTCACACGACGGAGCAGAGGAGTTGGACGACAGCGAGGCGGACACGGAAGACTGCAGAAACCAGGGGCCTCCTGTTGCCCGGTTGGATTCGACACCCACGAGCTGTACGGGAGGCCCCACTTCCATGCCTGCCCCACCAGAAGATCACCCACCCGAGTCGACAGCCTCGAACTCACGCCCACCGAGATCGACAGAGCAACGGCCACTCAGCACAACTACCCGACGGTCGCTCCGCATTGAGCCGAGAGCCACTGCGCGGCCGTCTGCAGGGTGCGGTCCTGGTCGGTGCCATAGTCGGGCGGGGAGGTGGCAACCTCCTGGTCGGGGCGGATGGGTTGGTCGTAGCTCTCTCCGGTGCGGTCAGCGTCGCGGGCTCCGGTGAGGCCAAGGATCGCTCCGTCCGGGAGCGGGTAGGCCTCGTTCGCGGTGGGGACTCCTCTGGTGCTGGTGCCGAAGGTACGGGTGTCCGGTCGGCCCTTGAAGGCGACGAGGACGGCTTCGGCAGCGCTGGCGGTCCTGCCGTCGGTGAGTACGGCGACCGGTGGGGCGGCAGTGCGCAGGGAACTGCCCGGGCCCCAAGGGAACGGTTGGCCGCCAAGGCTGGGGGTCGCGTCGGTGATGGTCCAGGGGGTCTTCGTGCCGTCGGCGTCGATGAAGGAGCCGACTTCACCGTCCCCGAGGATGGGCGCGACAACCGTGAGCATGGGCCACATGTTGCCGCCGGTGTTGCGCCGCAGGTCGATGACCCAGCCACAGGCGCCCTTGCCCTGCTCAGTGTTGCGGACGGCTTCGCGGCCCTGGCGCACGTAGGCGGCCGCGCTCTGTTCCGACCCGGAGACGGGAGGCAGGGTCAGGTAACCGGCCCCGTTCGGGAGGCGGCGGCTGGTCAGCTCCGGGAACTGCTCGATGGTGGTCTCGGTGCCGGTCCTGGCCTGTTCCGGGGTCCAGAAGTAGCTGTGCAGGTCACCGAGAGCACGGACTGCGTCGGTGATGGCGGGATAGGTGTCGGCGGTGGTCATCGCACCGGAGGCCGCCTGGTGGGCGCTGGCACGCAGTTGCTTCCAGTCGGTCTGCTTGCGCAGGAGGGACTTGGTCTCCATGAGGTCCAGAGCCTGGTCCAGGTAGGTCTTCGCCCGGTCCGACATCTGGGGCTCCGATGCTCCGTCGTTCCGCGTGAGTGTGACCGTACAGACCAGGGCCAGGGCGAGCAGTGCGGCGAGGAGGGCCCAGCGGTACGGCGCGGTACGGAGGCGGGTTCGGCCGGTGGCGACTGACATGGCGTCGGCTCCGCTACGGGCCCGGATGGGGTGGGGCGGACAGCGGGTCCTTCGGAGGAAGGTATCCGGAGAGGGACTGGTACCGGACCTGCTCGCCGCCGACCGTGGTGGTCCGTTCGTGTTCCAGGAGGGCGCCTTCGGCGTGTGGGGACCGTGCCCGTTCCCGGCGCCACAGGACGCCTCCGCACAGGACACCCACAGCGATCAGGGCTCCCGGAAGGATCAGCAGGTAGGTCACGGCGGGCCTCCGTAGGCGCTCGGGCGGTTGTTCAGCGGCGGACGAGATGGGCCAGGTAGTGGAAATCCCCGGCGCGGATCTCCTCGACGCGCCAGGGCGTTCCCGTGGTGAGGCGTTCCAGGTCGCCGGGAGAGAGGAAGGCGTAGGTGAACCAGTCGGTCGCCAGGTCGTGGTGGCGGACCCGGATGCGCCACTGACCGGGAAGCCGGCCCTGCGCCGTGTTGTGCTCGCGGTACCGCACTTCGGCCGGGGCGGTCAGCCGGGCCGGGTCGAACGTCGTGCCCAGCAGGGACGCTCCGGGCCCGGTGACCCGGGCGAGTTCGGCGAGGACTCGGGGGGCCTGCTCCGAGCTCTCCAGAAAGCCGAGGCCGTTTCCGGTCATCACGACGGAGTCGAACAGGCCTGTCACCGGGGTGAGATCGGCAGCAGTGGCCTGGATCGCGGGCAGGCCACGTTCCAAGCACAGACTCACCGCGCCCGGGGACGGGTCGATGCCCAGGACCCGGTGGCCGTGCGCCTGGAGTTCGGCCAGAGTGCGTCCGGCTCCGCAACCGATGTCGAGGACCTTGCCGTGGACCCGGCGCAGGAGTTCCCGGTCGACGTCCGGCCATGCATCGGCGGCGGCGAAGTACTGGGCCGCCGCAGAGGTGTAGACCTGCCCGTCGTCGCGCTCCAGGGTCTCGCGGACGCCGCCGCTCTCCCAGCAGTCGCGGAGCATGGCGCCGAAGGCGTCACCCGGCTTCGGTGTTGTCGACAGGTCACTGGTCATGGTCCGGCTCCTCGGATGTGCCGTGAGCGAGTGCTTCGCTGATACCGATCTGCCAGTCCTTCGGCAGCCGCGCGCGATTCCAGTGGAAGACGATCAGGAACGCGGCAGCTTCCCGTGGTCCGACCTGTGCGCCCGGGACGGTGAAGTACGTGTCCCGCCAGCGGTCGCACGTGCGCTCGATGCTCTCCCGGTACTGGGCGAGCACCGGCTCGTGAGCCGGGCCGAGCACGGCACCGAGGTGCTGAGGCGAGTGCCAGATCCGGTTGAGTCTGGCCGAGGTGGCGGGCCAGTGCTCCGGAGGGGCTCCTTCGAATCTCCGGCCGACCTGCCTGCGCGTTCGGTCCCAGACGTCCCGGTCCTCGAAGTCGGCGATGCGCAGGCCAGTGAACAGAATCCGGATCATCGACATGGACAGGGCCCACGCCGGGGCAGTGGGTTTCTCGGACGACAGGTGGCTGAGCCAGGCCAAGGAGTCCGCGGTGAAGACGCGGTGCACACTGAGCATGGAGTCGGGGCCGCCGAACAGGTGCTGTTCCGGCTCGTAGACGGCATGGCCGATGCCGCTGATGAGCCCGTCCCGCTGCCAGTCGTTCCAGGTCCGGAGCAGGTGACTCTCGGCTGGTTCACGACGGGCGGTGGAGGTGTGGAAGCGCACGCGCAGGCCGGGGCTCTTGTGGACGAAGTAGAAGTCGTCAGCCTGGCCTTCGTCAAGCAGCTCGCACGCAGTCCGGCGGAGAGCTGAGTAGAGGGCGGGCTGCGTCCGGGAGTGTGGGGGTGTGAGGAGCCGGTACTCCAGCCAGGTGTGTGCGCCGGCGGTTCGCAGGGCGGTCAGACCGCCCCCCAGGAAGCGATCGGCTACCGGCGGGAGCCCGGTGTCCGGGGCCTTCCTGGTGCCTTCCAGGTGGTCGGCCACCTCACGCAGGAAGTCGGGAAGCCGCAGCTGGTGCCGGCCCACCGTCACGGTCTCGCCGGCCGACAGGTGTCTGCCGGACGGGCCGGAGAGCTGGGGCATTCACCTCACCACCAGGGCGATGTCCCACGGCAGTGTCCGTTCGGGTTCGGCGTAGGAGCGTAGTGCGAGGGCGAGACCGGCCGCGCCTTCGAGGAAGCCGGCCGGCTGGTGACCGGGACGCAGGCCGTCGTGGCCGATCTCCAAGGGTGGGATGCCGGTGGACTCGAACGTGTCGAGGAGTCGTCCGGCGATGGTGTCGACGAGCTCGCGGACTGGGTCGGTGGTGGGTGGCTCCGTGAAGTAGCGGAGCAGGTGCATGATGCCGGCCCAGCCGTGGCACAGGGACCAGTGGTCGGCGCCGAAGGCTTCCGCCGGGAGGCGGGTGATGGTGGCGACCGAGGTGTCGGCGGTGTCGAGCCAGCCCTGTTCGCCCAGGGCCTGTCCGGCGAGTTGCAGGGCCCGGGAGACGCCAGGGGCTCCGTAGCACCAGGAGACGCGGCCCCGGCTCCGGCCGGGCTCCGTAGCGGCGAAGGCCCCGAGCGAGACGGTCGGAGGCCAGTACGGGCCGTACTCGTCGCGTTCCTGGAAGCGTTCGAGCAGCGCGACGAGCCGCCGGATGGCTGACTCCTGGCCGTCCACTGCGACGTTCTGACGGTGGGCCAGGGAGAGCAGGGAGAGCGGTCCCGCGATGCCGTGGGCCAGCCCGAGGTTGAGGTGGCCGTACTCCTGCAGGGTGCTGTCTGCGTCCTGGCACCAGTTCGGCGGGGTGGTCGACCAGTAGCGCGGGACCCGTTGTCCGTGGTGATCGGCGGAGCCGGTCATCTCGGCCAGGGTGGTGAGGAGCAGTTCCATGGCCGTGCCCCCTCCGAGTCCGCGCAGCAGCAGGTAGCGGCCCAGGCCGGTGAGGCCGTCCAGGACGTCGAAGCGGGCCATCGGGCCGAGCCGGTCGGATGCCACCCGGTGGCACAACCCTCGGACGCCGTCGGTGACGCGCCTGTCGAGTCCGTCGAGGGCCTTGTCGTAGCCTCCACCGGCCTGCTGGGCCAGGTGGAGGGCGAACCCCAGCCCGGCAATCTCGTAGTGCAGCCCGTAGTGCGGCCGGGGCTGGCCCTTGAGGCCCATCGCGGCCAGTTCCAGATACCGGTGGGCGGTCAGCCGGTCGCCCGGGTGATCGCCGGACCTGTCGCTGAAGAGTACGGAGATCCCCGCGTACCCACTGGCCAGCGAAGTGGTCTTCCAGCGCTCGACGGTGTCCGTTCCGGTGTCGGCGTGCGGGAGCTGCGCGGGGTCCTGGAGCTGTTCGGCCAGGTGATCGGCCAGGGCCAGCGCGCGGTCCCGGAGCAAGGGAGGTGCCGCCATCGTGGTCATGTCCGCATTACCTCCCTGTCGGCCCGGGTCTGCTGCCCGAGGTGTGTCTGACCTGGCCCTGATGGGCGCGGACGGCGTGTGCCAGCAGGACCAGGCCGGCGGTCTCGCCGACCGGGTCGATGCCGTGCAGTCGGTTGTGGTGCATATGCAGGAGACTGGAGACCGCCGTGTCCTGCCAGCCACGTCCCTCCTCCCGGCCGATGCCGGGCAGCACGAGTTCTCCGAAACCGCCCGCCGTGACGGTGATCCGGTCGAGCCACGGCTGCGCGGGGGCGGCCAGCACCCCGGCCAGCAGCGCGGCGGCCTGCCCGGGGCGCAGCAGTCGGGCAGCGGAGCAGACCTCGTTCTGTGACAGCTCACGGCCCAGCCCTTTCGGTACCAGGCAGTCGATCCAGGTGTGCCAGTCCCAGCTGCCCAGGGAATCCAGCAGGTGGATGTAACCGGCCAGCAGCACCTCGGACTTGAGGGCGGTCGTGCCTCGCTTGCCGAGTGCGGTCAGCAGTTCGGTCGTCAGTCGGCTGTCCGCGTGGAACCAGTCCTCCGCGCGGCGTACTCCCTCGCGCCCGCCGTAGCGGGAGACCTCCGGTTCGTAAGAGGAGATCCTGACCTCCTGCAGCAGGCCGGACTCCTTCAAGGCGTCGCAGGTGCGGAGGATCTCCGGCCACACCGTGGTCATGGCCTCTTTGTGGGTGCCCTTCAATCGGAGCCGGACATGGTCCCCCGACTGCCGGTACCGCATGAAGAACCACCGGTCGACCAGGCCCGCGGTTCGGTCGAGCAGGGCCGGTACGTGGCTGGTGATCAGCTCTTCGTGGACTTCCGGTACGGCGTGGAGTTCGACGAAGGCCCAAGTGCTGCCGGGCCGGTGGGCCGTTCTCGCCGCCGTGTTGGCGACACGCTGCCGGTCCAGGCCGGGGGCGGCCTTCGGCGCACTGCGGAGCGGGACGACGATCTCGTTGCTGTGCCCGTCGAGCCATCCGTACGCCCCGGGCACGCGGCGGGGGCTCTCCGTGACGGCCACTCGGCCCTGGGCGACCTCGCGGCGGAGCATCTCGCGCTGGAGCGTCCCGGACAGGTCGATCTCGCAGATCTGGTCCCGGCGGCCGACGTTGACGCGGCTGTCGACCCGCAGGTCGTGGCGCCAGGTGTCCACGGCCTGCTGCCAGCCCTTGTTGCTTCGAGCCCGGGTGAGCATCTCCTCGCTCGGCCGCCAGGTCAGGGGGGAGATCACGACCCGGCCGAGCCTGACCCGGGGCAGCCAGGGCAGGTGCTCGAACGGCCCCCAGTTCCAGGGCTGCCAGGTCTTGTCCTCCCCGCAGTACGGCAGTTCGCCGAGGAACCGGGCGAGGTTGGGGGCAGCGGTACTGAGCGAGAGCACGTGCGGAACCACCGGGCGCACCTCCTGGTCGGTCTTCTCCCAGTACAGCCGTAGCCGGTCCCCGTCCGCCGCGACGATGAGGTCCCGCCAGTTGATCCGGCCTTCCCCGGACGGATCGCCGAAGGTGCCGATGGGGATGGAGTGCGGCAGGAGATCCGGTACCTGCATGACGTTCAGGGCCCGTGGCAGCACGGGAATGAAGGCCACCTGGGCGGCCAGGGCACCGTCCGCTTCGTCCAACAGCCTGCCGAGGCTCGCCGAAGTCCCGGTCAGCTCGGCGAATCGTCCGGCCATCGCCCCCGCCGTGAGGGTTCCCGCTGTGGGGGTGGACAGCAGCGTGAACTCCCCGGCCTCCAAAGCGTTCCGGCTCTTCGCGAGGAGCTGGAAACACACTTCCAGTGAGGACGGCGGCAGGCTCTGGGCGTCGGTGCTCAACCGGGCGATGTCCTCCTCGGTGAGGACGACCTCCCGCTGTCCGGAGACCAGACCTCGGTGCAGGACATCCGCCAAGGCCCGCTCTCGGGTATCCTCCGTGACCGGCACCCTCCTGCGCTTGCCGGAGGGGAAGTCGGTGCTGGTCCTCGGGTGAAGGTAGGTGGCGGGGTAGCCCAACCCGCGGTGCGGGTCGACGAGTTCCTCCAGCCGCACCGCTCCGTGCTGACCGTAGGTGTCCAGGAACGCACGACGGTAGCCGCGCATGTGGGAGAAGGCGTCGGTCCTGGCTGAGATCGACCACATCGCCGTCGCGTACCGCTCGGCCTCCCTACGAACGGACTCGGGCACCGAGGCGCCGAGGTCCATGCCCAGGTCCACCTGAGGACCGGTCGATCCGGCGGGATGCACCTCGGCCAGCGTTCCGGCCAACCGGTCCCACCGGTTGCGGCCTTCGCCCGGCGCTGTGCGGGTGTAGACGGCCAACGCCGAGCGCACCGATCCCAGTTGGGCGCGCTCCCGCGACCGCGCGGGCAGGGTTTGCTCCAACTCTTCCAAGCCGGCGCTGTCCAGAGAGGTCAAGGACAGCTGTGTGAGCAGCACCTCGTGAGCGATCAGGCTGCCGAGGAACGAGTCCAGGCGGCTCTCCGCGATGCCCGGGGACGCCTTCGTGGCGGCGGCGAGGAGATCGGTGTACAGCACGGGACGCATCGCTGCAGAGCGGACCCACTGCAGAAGCGCCGTGTACCGCATGGAGAGTTCCTGTGTCGCCTGCTGCGTGGTGATGTCCGGTGTGCTGTTGTCGCGCACCCGGACGTGCGGCAGTACAAGCCGGTCGCCGCGAACGAAGCAGAGGTTGTTCATCACGACATGCAGCGACCTGCGGAGACCGGGATTCCCGAGCCACTGCGCCACCAGGCCATCGAACCAGGCCGCGTCGGGTCGGACTGACTTGACCGGTGCGGCGGCCTGCGGGGCCAGTTCCCCGTTGCCGGGCTTCGCCACCGCGGACACGCCGGCGAGGAGGCCGAACGGGGTCGGCCTCCCAGTGATCCGTCGGGCGTAGCGGGTGACGGAGACCGCTGTCCGCAGCAACTTCTTACGGCTGGTCGATACCCCTGCCACGATCTTGTCCAACTCTGCGGACAGGGCCCCGCTGGAAACGGCGATAGCCTCGCGCAGCGTGGCATTGCTGGACAGCGCCGCGATGTAACTCGCCAGCACCTCGTCCGTCAGCTCTCCGTGCGGGCCGATGGAGTCGATCGACTGGTCGAACACGTCGTTCTGTAGTGCAGCAGTTCGCAAGAGTGTCGGCTCCGTCGCGACGAACAGCGGAGACATATCGAGACCCAGATCCCCTCAACAGAGCCGCCGTGCTGCCGTCCGAAGACCTCATCGGTGCAGCACGGCAGCTCGACGACAAATCCGTCACGCCCGGTACTCGACAACAGCTACACGCCGAAGCACAGTGACAGAGAGCAGCCGTGCGATTTTGGTCAGCAGCACATCGGGTTGCAGCCGTTCGTGAAGCCGCACGAAGTCCCGGTGCTTCCACCGGTGTCGCAAGTGATGAAGGTGAACATCTCGGGTCGCAGCGGGGCATCCACACCCCCGGTGATCGCGGTGTGGATGTCGAGGTCGAGGTCCACGAGGTCGAGGTCCAGCACCGACTCGTCGACGAGGAGAGCAGTAGACATGAGCCTTCGCTTCTGTGAGTCACCGGAATCGGGAGGCGGAAGACCGGGAAAGGCCATCAACCGGGACACCCTCAGGGCTGTCTCCGAAGCGGCGACGTGCAATTGGTTGGCCCGATCCTCCAATGGTCCGTGTACGTTCCACAGGGCCTAAAGTCCCACCTGCTTCGGTGACGGCGTGTCGGCGACCGCGGGAGCGCAATATTCAGGGCCCTCAGTCTGAACACGCCCGGAACCCGCACCGGCACCTGAGCTGCGGCCGGCCCGGGATCACGCCCGCGGCCGCCGAGGGCGCGGTCGGCTGACCCCCCTGCTGATCGGCGGGCACGGCGGCGGAGTACGGTCTCGGGTCATCGCACCGACGGATCGAAGGAAACCCATGCGCCGCGCCGCCGCAACCTGCCTGCTCGTGACCGCCGCCGCCCTGGCGGGCTGCGCAAGCAGCACCCCCGCAGGCAGCAAGGCGGTGGCCACCCCAGCCACCGCCTCCACCACCGCTTCCGCTTCCGCTTCCGCTGCTTCGACCACGGCGAGCCCCGTCGCGAGCCCCAGCGCCAGTGACAACCCCACGCGGGCCTGGGCACTGAACTCCCCGCAGTACAGCGCCGTGACCAGCGCCTTCATCCCCATGGCCGCGACCATCATGAGCGCCCACGAGGACACCGCGAAGGTGGGCAAGGCCTGCACGGAAATGGCCAAGACGGTCAACGGCCAGCAACCGGAAGCCGGCTCACCCGCGGAGTGGAGTCAGGCCCTCGGCGACCTGCAGAAAGCCGCCAAGCTCTGCGACGCGGTGACCGCCGGTGACGCCGACGCCTACGACCAGCTGCAGGACGACTTCTCCAGCGCCGTGAACCACCTCAAGCCGCTGACCGAACAGATCTGACAGCCGACGGTCGTCGACACACCGAGCCCCGAGGCCTGCCACACTCCGTCCAGGCGCACCCTACGTCTGCCGCCCGGCAGCAGGAGCTCGGTCTCCGTCACCAGGAACACACCGCGCCCACCCCGCCCACGGCCCCGGGCGCGGTACCGCCGAGAACGAAGGCGAGCACGGTCTCGTTGACGTCCATCACGTGCTGGGCACCGGAACGGCCGGCGCCCCGGGCGGTTGAGTCCATCTCCGAACGGGCCACCCCGAGCACCACGGCGGCAGAGCGAACTCCTTCCCCATCGAAGCCGTCGTCGACGCCTTCGTCCTGGCCGCCACCACCGAGGCCGCTCTCAAGCAGGTCTGCCCCCAGCACACGGCATGCCGAAGGGCGCCGCCCCCAAGGTGGGTCGGCGCCCTTCGGCGTCCGGCTGTCAGCGGCACAGCTGTTGGACGGCGCTGCGGTCGAGTCGGCGGTGAGCTGGAGCTGGGGGCCGGCTCTAGCGGGGCGTCGAAGCTCCAGTCTCGATTGAGGCCTGTAGTGAGGACTTACGCGGCGACGGCCAGGTCCGGCAGGCGGCTCGGGAGCCATCCCCGCAGGCGCAGCCGCGGGGCGCGGCGGCCGTACGAGTTGGTGCAGAGGTAGAGACCGACGGTGTCGATGCGGTGGTGGTCGGGGGTGTCGAGGAAGAGGTAGCCGAGGGGCAACATCACCTTGTGGCCCGGAGAGGCCGTATTGCCGGCTTTTGGCAGCGTGTCGGTTCTTGACGTCAGACGGGCCAGGTTCCGAGGGCGAGGGCGAGCTGTTCGGCCTGCTGCCAGGTGATGCCCTGGGCGAGCTGTATGCCGAAACGAGGGCTGTAGGGGCCGTCACACCGGAGGATGCCGCCGAAGGGCTGCTGCTCGCCACCGCTGAGCGGCGACTCCCCCGGCCGTGACCAATGAGCGGCCTCCCACAGAGAGTTGTCCAGGAACAGCGCCGCCACACGCGGGGCCTCGTCGGCCGGAGCACCGACCTGCACCAGCGCCTCGGCGATCACACCCGCAGCCTCTGCCGGAGCATCCCCGTCGCCGAGGGCCGGCAACAGAAGCAGCAGCCGGGCGTGGCGATCATGGACGCCCGGGGCCGTGCGGTCCGCCGTATCGGCGATGTGGATCAGTTCCGGCCAGGAGAGGCCAGGGCCCGCCTGGTGGCCGTCGACGGTGGCAAGGTGACCGTGCCGTCCGGGCTGCCAGTCAGGGTGGGTGACGAAGTACTCCGTCCCGCTGTCGTCCGGGAGGTTGCGGCTCATCACGACGGCGGTGTGTCCGCCGCCGAAGGGAATGCGGAACACGGGCCAGTTCCCGTCGGCCGTCAGTGCCTCGTAGGCGGCGTCGGCGTCGGCCTCGTCCGCCCCGAACCACTCGGCGCTCGGCTCGTCCTCCTCCGTCTCGCACATCCACATCAGGTAGGTGGCCCAGAACCCGGGGTGGGAGAGGAGTTCCTCACCGGCTACCAGCGGGTCACCGTCATATCCGTCGATCAGCACGGAGGCAAGCCTGCCACCATCCACCGACACCCCGAACTCCGGGATGCGATGCCCACCGGACTGCTGTTGATTCCCGCCGACACTTCGCGAGCGGGAGATCAGTGGGTGGTCCCGAAACCCGGCGACAAGTGATGCCAGCCGTGACCTACGCAGCCAACCGGACGGCGGGGAAGGCACTGGAGCAGCTCCAGCGCGTCCGGGGCCTGGCGCTGGAGGACCCGATTGTCGACCGGTCGGTGCTCACCTGCGAGGCGGACGACCGGGAGTGGCTGCGGATCGCCGGGCGGGTGCGGGCGGCCGGGCTCGCCGGCTACGACCCGCGGGCCGACCCGGACGCCGTGGAGCACCCGCCGCTGGTCCGGTTCCGGAAGTCCTGACGAAGGCTGGCTGCCGGTGTCCTTCGACAGGCGACCTTGACCGATTGCCAGGTGACCTCGACCGATCGCTAACCTGTGCGCGTGACGTACACCGATGATCGACAGTTCCCTCCGGCACTCGCCTCTGCGATGGCGGCTCCGTTCGACTACGACGGCGGTGACGGTGCCGACTTCGAGCCCTTCCCCGCTTTCCTGCCCGCCGAGGAGACCACCGGCTGGTTCCGGGCCTGGACCGGCAACAAGGACCTGGACGGCGACGGGTTCCGCATCTTCGGCCAGGACGGAACCGGCGGTTACGCGGCGCTCTGGCTGACCCGCCCCGCACTGGCACTCACCGAGCAGCCGGTCGTCTTCCTCGGATCCGAGGGGGAGACCGCAGTCATCGCGCGCGATCTGGGCGACTTCCTGTGGCTGCTGGCCGACGGCCTCGGACCTTGCGAAGCAGCCGACCTGCACGAGCGCCAGCGCGCAACGCGCCCCAACCCGGAGCTGAGGTCCGTCGCAGAAAGGTTCGCACCAGGGCGAAACCGATCGGCTGCCACAGTGATCGAGTTGGCCACTCAGGAGTTCCCCGACTTCGACGACACCATCGCGGAACTCTGCGGCTGACCGGACTTCGGCTGTCCAGTCGGCAGTCAGACTCACCTGGCAATCGGTCATGATCGCCTGTCAGAGGACACCGGCGGCCGGTTGCGGTCGACTGTCCCAGCCTTGTCCCAGGTCCGGACGCAGAGCGTCGCGACCTGGGGTTTCAGGGTGGGACCGTCCTGGTGAATCGGGCGTACCGGTCGTGCTGGGACGGTGCTGGGACATGGGTGACTCAGCTTTGTCCCAGGCCGACAGCGGCGCGGTGCCCGCCGGTGACGGCCCGGATCGTGCGTCTCGGGTCCGGCGGGCACCGGCAGCAGCGCAGCAGGCGCGGCCCGCAGGCCCCTTGTCCTATGGCGCGGGGTGCGGTGGGTCTTCGGGGACGACGGCGGCGATCCGTACAGTCGGCGGCCCGGGCGGGGCGGGGGCGTGGGAGTGCACGCCGTCGAACGCGGGCCGGCCTCGGCCCGGTCGCCCCCGATCCGGGCGGAGTACAACTCGACCCGCCGGCCGCCCTCGGTGACGGTGCGGATCGGACGGCCGAACCGCGGCCGGTGTCCGAGCTCGGCGCGCAGCGCTTCCAGGGCCTCGACGGCGCCGAGCTCCTCGGCGCGCCGGGCGGCGCGGTCGGTGACCACGGCGACCGCCGGGTGGTCCGGCTGCTGGTGCCGGTCGGTCACTCGGCGTTTCCCTCCCAGGCGCGGGGGGAGGGAAACGCCGGCGCGCTCGTCCTCGACGCCCGGTCTATGACCCGGCCTGATGCAGACCCCGCAGTGACGTCGAGGCCAAACCGGTGGCTCCGGCCACGCAGCCGAGGACAGCACACAGCACGATCGCACTCCTGGCACCGGCCGCGTTCGCGAGCCAGCCCAGCACGTTGTTCGCCACCACCAGCGCCAAGCTCTGCACGAGCGTCAGCAGCGACTGGACCCGCGACAGGTGCGTGTCCGGGGCGCCGGCCAGGACCAGCGGGCCTATGTGGCACGCGAACATGCCCGACCCCGCGCCGACGACCCCTGCCGCGGCGATGGCCGCGGCAGGGGCCGGAGCCGCCGCGAGTCCGGCGAGTCCCACCGCGGCGAGGGCCAGGCCCAGGCTCGTGCCCATACCGATCCGGCGCATAGGACCCAGGCGGGCAGCCAGCAGCGCGGCCAGGAGTATTCCGGCACCCTGCCCTGCGGCGACCAAACCCGCCGATCCCGGGCCCCAGCCGCCGGAACGGGCCAGCAACGGGCTGAGCAGGGCAACCGCCGGCAGCAGCCCCGCCGCAGCCGCTGCCGTCAGCAGCAGTGCGGGGCGAAGGACAGGATCCGTCGCCGCGAGCCTCACCCCGTCGGCGATCCCCGCGAACAGGCTCTCAGCGCGAGGGGACCGCTCCGCCTCGGCCGCCGGGCGCACCCACACCATGACGGCCAGGACGGCGGCGAAGCTGCCCGCGTCGACCAGGGCCGTCCCGCTCAGGCCTGCCATCGCCACCAGCGCCGCCCCCAGCGGGGCCCCGAGCAGGGAGGCCACCTGGCCGCCGGCCTGCCGCAGGGCCATCGCCCGGGGCAGTTGTTCCTTGCTCACCAGACGGCGCGGCATGGATCCCGTCGCCGGGAGATAGAACGCATCGACGGTCCCGACCACAGCGGCGAACCCCAGCAGCATCCACGGCGGCGTCCCCCAGGCCCGGGCCGCCACGACCAGGGCGAGTACAGCCGCGAGCATCACCACATCACCGGCGATCATCACGCGCCGGGCGCCGAAGCGGTCACCTACCGCCCCGCCCAGCAACAGGAGCACGGTCCGCGGCAGCGTGATCGCGGTCAGCACCAGCGCGGCCATCTGACCGCCGTGGGCACTGGCCGCCCAGCCGAGAGCGAAGTAGAGGGCCGCGTCACCGACCAGAGAGGCTCGGGTCCCCGCGAGCCAGAACAGATACGACCGGGGAAGAACTGTTCGCGAGGGAAGGGAGACAACGGGTTCCGTGGTGCCAAGTGATGCCATGGCCGCTGACCATAGGACCCTCAAGTTGGTCGAGGGCAAGACGCCCGGTCGGTGTGATCATCGATTCGGCCCATTCCCCGAGGGCGCCGACATCAGCCCATCCACCCCCGGGGGCGTAGAGACACGGCAGCCGTTCGACGACTGCACGGGTAGCCATCACGATGCCCGCGTGGTGGGGGCCAGCAGCCACACCGTGCGGGCGCCGTTCTCCAGGGCCCCGCGCAGGAGTGTGAAGGAGCCGTAGGAGTGCAGGAGCAGGGTCGGCCGCTCGGGGTTCTCGTACTGGCTGAGCGAGGAGCGCAGGCGGTGCAGGTGGTCGACTGCGGCCTGGATGGCGTGCTGGGCACTGTGGGAGACCTGGTAGGGGTCGGTCTTGGCGTCGTCGCCGGCGAGCGGGCTGCCCGGGGGCAACGTCCAGGGGCGCTCCCGCAGCGGTTCGTACTGGGCCAGGAAGCAGTCGAGGATCTGCGCGGTGGTGCGCAGGGTTTCGGTGACGTCGTCCTTCATGCCAAGACTCTACGGACGCGGACCCGTCGGGCCGAGGAGTCCTCCCACGGGCCGAGGCCGCGGGGCCGTTGCAGCAAACGCGCGGTCAGGCCGTTTCGCTCGTGGCCAGGACCCGGTCGAGGTACTCCTCGCGGGCCGTCTTCTCCAGCTTGCCGTCCAGGCTCACCCTGGGCGACCGGCCGGGACTGGCCGTTCACCTGGTGCCGGTTACGGCGTATCTCGCGACTGATCATCGCATCCCCTGAGCTGGGGTGTTGCAACGACCACTGGAACCCAAGCCTCGGCCGGCGGGGCGGTTCCGTCGTTCTCCCGTCGTTCTCCCGTCGCCGGTCAGTAATCCGGGGTCTGGCCCCAGACGTTCACACCGCGGTCGTCGATCATGGCGTGCGCGGTGAACCCGGCATCGTTGATCATCCCGGTCCACGCGTGCGAGCCGTCGGTGTAGTCCTGGCTGTACATCGAGGAGTCGCCCGCGCGCTGGACCCTGATCGTGTCGCCTGCCGGCGCCCAGGACTCGGCCCACACCGCCCGGCAGGACGGGCTGTAGTAGAGGTGGACGACGTCTCCCAGCTCGTTGTGCGCGCTGTAGACCGCGCGTCCGTCGGAGGAGCAGTAGGTCTTGTACGGGTTCAGGTGGTTGCAGCTAGCGGCGTGGCAGGAGGTCCTGGCCGGCTGCGCCGAGGCGCTGCCCGTGCCGGCGACCGTTCCGCCCAGGGCCACCGCGAGCGACCCGATCGAGACGACGACGCGCTTCCACATGTCGATTTCTCCCCCTTCAAGTCCGTTGGTGTGCAAGCAAGTTTAGGCGCGGGGCGGTCCGCTGCCCATCCCCCCGAGGGAGGCGTGCGGCGGGTGGGGAGAACCGGGTGTCGGCGTGGCGATGAGTTTTCCGGGTGCCGCCGGTCTACATCTCGACGGGGACGACCAACTCACCGGTCGTGCACGACATGGGCCTCATCCGCATCGAACTGTTCGCGACCCTCGACCTGGTCGGGCAGGCGGCCGGCGGGCCCGACGAGGACCCGGAGGGGTTCCCGTTCGGCGGCTCGCAGGCGCCGCTGCTGAACGAGACCACCGGGGCGCAGATCCTCGCCGCGTACGAGGGCACGGGCGCCCTGCTGCTCGGGCGGCGCACCTATGACCTCTTCGCCTCGTACTGGCCGCACCAGAAGGGGGGAGATCGCCGAGCTGTTCAACCGTGTGCCGAAGTACGTGGCCTCCCGCGGCACGCCCGCGCTGCCGTGGGCCGGGTCCACCCTGCTGGGGCCGGCCACCGGCGGCTCCAGCAACGCGCTGCCCGGCGCGGCGGTCGGCGAGGTCGCCCGGGCGATGCTCGCCCTCGGGTAGCCCGCGCTCCGGCTGGGGGCCGTTTTTTCGCCGATGCTTTTCGCCGGTGCGCGGGCCTTGACCCCAGGTGAGTTAAGGAACTTTACTTTCCCAGCCGGTCGACCTCTTCTTCCCCCCGGAGGTGCCCAGTTGGCTGCCACCGCCCCCTCCCCCGAACTGTCCAGACGGGTGGGCCTGTTCCAGGCCACCGCCATCAACATGAGCCAGATGTGCGGCATCGGGCCGTTCGTCACCATCCCCCTCATGGTCGCCGCCTTCGGCGGGCCGCAGGCCGTCATCGGCTGGGTCGCCGGGGCCGTCCTCGCGCTCGCGGACGGGCTCGTGTGGGCCGAGCTCGGGGCCTCGCTGCCGGGCTCGGGCGGCACGTACGTGTACCTGCGGGAGGCGTTCCAGTACCGGACCGGGCGGCTGATGCCGTTCCTGTTCGTGTGGACGGCGATGCTGTTCATCCCGTTGATCATGTCGACCGGCGTCCAGGGGCTGGTCCAGTACCTCGGCTACCTGTGGCCCGGGATCACGGCCGGGCAGGGCGACCTGGTCGGGGTCGCGGTCGTCGCGCTCGTGGTGCTGCTGCTGTGGCGGCGGGTGGAGAACGTCGGCCGGGTCACGGTCGTCATGTGGGCGGTGATGATCCTCGCCGTCACGGCCGTCATCCTCGCCGCCTTCACCCACTTCCACCCCTCGCTGGCGTTCACCTGGCCCGCGCACGCCGTCGACCTCACCGGCGGCGGCTTCTGGCTCGGCTTCGCCTCCGGGCTGACCATCGGGATCTACGACTACCTCGGGTACAACACCGCGGCCTACATGGGGGCGGAGATCAGGGAACCGGGCCGGGTGATGCCGCGGGCGATCATCTACTCCGTCGTGGCCATCATGGGGATCTACCTGCTCCTGCAGATCGGCGTCCTCGGCGTCGTGCCGTGGCGGGAGATGCTCGACCAGGGCAACACGGCCTCCCAGTCGGTGGCCTCGGCCGTCATGGAGCGCACCCTCGGCAAGGACGCGGCGGACGTGGTCACCGTCCTCATCCTCGTCACCGCCTTCGCCTCCGTCTTCACCGGCCTGCTCGGCGGCTCCCGCGTCCCCTACGACGCCGCCCGCGACGGCCTGTTCTTCCGCTCGTTCGCGCGCCTCCACCCCCGGCACCGCTTCCCGGTGGCCGGCCTGCTCGCGATGGGCGTCATCACGGCCGCGGCCTTCCTCGCCGCGCGCCACCTCGGCAACTCCGCGAAGCACCCGCCGCTGACCGTGCTGATCACCCTGCTCACCACCGTCATGGTGATCATCCAGGCGCTCGCCCAGATCGCCGCCGTCACCGTGCTGCGCAGACGCCAGCCCGGCCTCGCCCGGCCCTACCGGATGCTGCTCTACCCGGTGCCCAGCGTGGTGGCCGCCGTCGGCTGGCTCGTCATCTACGGCTACGCGGACCGGGCCAACCCGGGCCTGCACCCGATCGAGTGGTCCGTCGGCTGGGTCCTCCTCGGCCTGGTCGCCTACCTCGTCTGGTCGCGCGTGGAGGGGGCCTGGCCGTTCGGGCCCAAGGAAATCGAGGAGCGCTACCTGGACGGCCGGCGGGCCGGGACCGGTGCGGCGTAGCACGGCACCCGGCCCGGCCGCAACGGCGGCTCCCACGCCCGGGGAGCCGGCGGACCGGCACCCAGCTCGCGTGCCACCGACGGGATGCGCCGCCCGCCGGACTCCACCAGCGCCACCACGTCCCACTCGAACTCCCCCGAGCACCTCGCAGCACCCATCAGGACACCCACTCCACGAACCCGCAGATCCCCTGCTCAGAAGCGTCCACATCACAGGGCGAAGCCCACGCGATGGTCTGGACCCCGAACGAGGGGAGCAGCGCGGGCCGGCCCGAGGCCACCGCCGTTGCAGGCCGACGGATCATGAGCTGGAAGGTGTCCTCAGCCGAGGTTCTGGATCGCCACACTGCTTGCCAGGCCACACATCACGCTCACGGCGGAGGCGACGAAGCGCCATGGAGCCCAGCGCATCCGGGGCGGCAGGACCCAGGCGGTGGCGATGAGCGCCAGTTGTGCGCCCATCAGGGCGTAGGCGGCGTCGTACTGCAGGCCCCAGTCCCGCCCGCAGGCACCGCGTGGCATGCACTGATCGACCGCGACCGCGCGCACCAGTACGAAGTACCAGTAGAGGATCTGGCAGAACGGCAGCAGGGCCGTCGCGACGAGCGGAACCCTCCACGCGTCACGGTCGTGCGGGGGCGCTGCGGATCCGGTCGGGATGTTGTCCATGGACCGATCCCACCGTGCCGAACCGGACCACACATGAGCGCGACTACTCAACCGGGACGGATCAGGTACCCAGGTGTCCCCGGCCACCCGACCCGGCGGCGCCCGCAACGGCGAGGTGCGACCGCTCCCCGGAACCACCAGACGATGCCAGTGACCGAAGTGACCGAAGCCCGGAGCCAAGGCCACGAACACACAGCCCGACAGCAGCAGCGGAGAGCCGGGACCACGACCAGGACCACGAGGACCACCGGTACGAGCGGTGCGGCCGGTAGCACCAACACGGCGGCCGCCACCAGGCGGCCGCGAAAGGGAGAAGCACAGCGCAGCGACCCACCCCGCCGACCAACGCCCCAACCCGCCGCAGTGTCAGGCGCAGCGCGGCTCGGACGCCGGTGTCCTCCAGGTCCAGCGGGCTCAGGCGGCGTGTCTGGTCGGACAGTTCGGCGGCCATCGCCGCCGGGGACCGGTCGGGTTGTTGGGCAGGCGGGCGGCGGCCACCCGCAGGGCGCGGCGGCCTGAAACGCGGACGTGCCGCCCTGCCCTCGGAAGGGCCGGGCGGCACGCGCGGAGCAGGCGGGTCAGGACGTGGCGACGGCTCCGCCGGGGACCTCCGCCCAGCTGTTCCACTGGCCGGTGTTGTAGTTGGCGTCGATCGTGTAGACGTGGTCGTCGGTGCCAACCCCGTAGACGTGCATCACGTTGTCGATGACCGTGCTGCTCAGCGACTTCATCTGACGCGTGTCGATCTTGCTCCAGGTCCCGGTCCAGCCGCCGCCGGAGTAGTTGCCGTCCGTGTTGTAGAGCGCGTTGTCCGAACCGATGATTTCGAGGTGCACGGAGTTGCCGGTCATAGAGGCGGTCAGGCCCTTGGCACCGGCCGCACCGCCCGGGACCTCGGCCCAGTTGGACCACTTGCCGATGCTGTAGTCGGCGTCCTTGCCGAAGATCCGGCCGTCGGCACCCAAGGCGAACACGTGCACCACGTTGCCGTTGGAGACGCTGGTCAGCGCCTTCAGCCCACTGCCGTCCAGCCGGCCCCAGGCGCCGCTCCAGCCACCGCCGGCGTAGTCGCCGTCGGTCCCGTACAGCGCGCCGTCCGAGCCGACGATCTGCAGGTGGACGGTGGTGCCGGTGATCGAGGCGGCGAGCGAGGTCGCGCCGGCCGCGCCGCCGGGGACCTCGGTCCAGTTGCTCCATGCGCCGGTGTTGTAGTCGGCGTCCTTGCCGTAGACCTGCCCGTTGGAACCCAGCGCGAACACGTGCACGACGTTGCCGAGGCTCACGCTGGTGACCGCCTTCAGCGCGCTGCCGTCCAGGCGCGCCCACTGGTTGGTCCAGCTGCCGCTGGCGTAGTTGCCGTCGGTGTTGTAGAGCGCGCCGTCTGAACCGATCAGGTTGAGCCGGGTGGTGCTTCCGGTCGCGGAGGCAGTGACCGCCTGGTTGACGTCCCAGGAGGTCGAGACGTCGTCGATGACCTTGTTGTAGCGGTAGGCCTTGTAGTCGCCGTTCGGGTGGCTGTCGAAGGACGGCGCGCTGATGGAGACGCCCGTGCGGTGCTTCACCGGGGTGGAGCCGAACGAGTAGTAGGAGAAGGTGGTGTGCGCCGCGTCGTCCCACTTCTCGAAGAGGATCACGTGGTCGTAGTAGGAGTTGAGGATGTCACCCGGCTTCAGCTGGCTGCGGGGGATCTCCGTCGCCACGCCCGGCAGGCCCTGCGTGTTCAGGCCCGGGGTCTGCAGGTGCCAGGCCATCGACACGTAGCCGGAGCAGTCGGTGCGGTAGTAGGCACCCTGCTGGTCGGGGTAGGAGCCGCCCTGGTTGTAGCCGATGGACTTGCCGTACCAGTACTGGGCCCGGGCGAGGATCTCGCTGCGCGAGATCTGACCGCTGGTCACCGAGCTTGCGGAGGCGGTGGTGACGGTCACCGCGGTGGTGGCGATCGCGCCGGAGGCAGCGATGGCGGCGGCGAGGGCGACACGGATGAGCTTGGAGGCCTTGGCAGACATGTGAGTTCTCCTGGTCGGCACCTGGGCATGGCGGTGCCGTGGCAGTGGGTGAATGCGATGGGTGTGTTCGCCCGGGGGCCGGACGGCTGCCCTGCAGGAGCAGCGGTCTGACGGCGGGGTGGGCGGCGGAAGTCAGGGGCGGCGCGAGCGCGAGGCGCCGGGGGTGGATGCGGAGGCGGCGCGGCGGCCGGGTGGCGCGGGCCGGACGGGACTACTCCCAGGCGGTGGTGCTGGGGGTGGAACCCGGCGCGGGGGCCTCCCAAGCCGTGGTGGCGGTGGTGTGGGCAGCCGGCGCGGAGTCGGTGCCGGAGGCGGCCAGGGCCGGAGCGAGCGCGGCGACGGCAGGGGCGGCGACCGCGGCGGCCTTGGTGAGACGAGTGCGAAGCATGGGGTTCAGTCCTCTACGAACGTACTGACGGAAGGGATTTTCCGGTCTCGCGTCCCGCGGTGACGCTTCCTCCGGTCTTGCCTGCCGGGTGTCGTTCCCTGCTGGCGAGTACTAGCTTCGTCGCAGCTCAGAGCGAGTGGAAGAGCTTTCAGGTGGACGGAAACGTCCCTGGACTGATCCGTCCGAGGAAGCCGGATCCGGACAGCGGCCGCTCGTAGAAGGGAGCCACCAGGGGGACGCCGACGCGGCCGACGGTCCAGCCGCACAGCTCGGGAAGCTCGTTCACGGCGCGACGGCAGAGCTCGGCCGCCTGCTGTTCGGCGGCGGCCAGGGAGTCGGCGAGGAGGTGGATCCCCACGACCGCGTCGGGCTGGACTCCCGGTGCACGAGCGGCGCGGCAGGGGTTGAGTGAGGAGCAACGGGCGGAGTGCGCCCGGCTGGAGGGGGCCGAGCGGCAGGCTTCCCGTCTCGTGTGGGCCGACGAGCACTGGGCTGAGCTGTCGGGTGAGGATCGTGTCGCCGTCCGTTCCCAGCTCCAACACATCGACGATCCGGTGTCGTCGGGCGAGGTGGCGTAGTCGGCGAACCGGCTCACGTGCCGGGCCCTGACCGGCGTCGAAGGACAGAAAGCGCCGGCCACCGTGACGGTGGCCGGCGTCTCGCTCGTTCCGTTCAGCAGACGGCGGGTCGGGGCGGCTCGCCGGTGTGCTGGACGGGGGCGGAGGTGGCCATCCGGCGCAGCAGGTAGAGCAGGCGGTCGGCGGTGCCGGGCGGGGTGGGGGTACGGGGGTGGCCGGTGTTGGGGTCGACGTCGGCCCGCCACAGGGTGGCGAGCGCCTGCAGGCGGTGTACACGGCCGTACCCGGAGGGCAGAAGGGGCCCGGTGTTCAGCTTGAGGTGGCGCAGGGCGTCGTACAGGGGCTTGAGGTCGGTCCTCCGCCCGGAGCAGGACGGCGCGGTCCGCGAGGAGGGCGGTCAGGTCGGCGAGGGCCGGGCCCGTGCGGCCGCCTCCCCGGCGATCAACTCCCGAGTGGGCATGGGCGGTTCGCAGAGGAGGAGCCCGGCGAAGGCCGACGGGTCGAGCAGGGCGATCTCCGCGTCGGGAGTGTAGATCCGCCAGTTGATCCTGACGACGCGGAAGTCGTCGGTCAGGTGGCGGATGACGCCGTCCCAGGCCGTGGCGTCCCCGCCACCGGGGTGGACCACCAGCAGGCTGGGGCCGGATCCGTCGTCCAGGGCCGTGAGGGGAGGGGTGTCGTCGGATGCTGCGAGAAGTCCGGTCATGCGCACCATCGTGCGCCGGGCGACCGGCGACCCACCGGCAGAACGCTGACAGGCTGCCGAAAGAACGCTGTCAAGTCGCTTGTGGTGCAACGGTCTTCGGCGCCACCTGAAGCGACACACACCGGTGCCGCGCCCGCACGGATGCGGCGGCTCAGCGGTGACAGTGCCCGGACCGGCTGGACGTCGCGGGACGTCCAGCCGGGACCCGGGTCAGGGCAGGAGGGTGCGCTCGGTACGGCTGGCGGCGATCCGCTCGCGCGCCAGCGTGCGGGCGCGCCCGGTGTCGCCGAGGATCCGGGCGAGGATGGTCGCGAGGGGCCTGATCTGCCCCCAACCGCCCCAGTGTCCCTCGGGAATGTCCGTGGGGAAGACCCAGACGCGGCCGGGGTCGCGCGGCCAGGCGCCGTCCTCGGCGTCCAGGATCGCCTCGGCGACCTCGGCGATGACGCCCGCGCGCTTCCGCCCGTCGAGCTGTCCCTCGGGCACGGAGGGCACGACCTTGTAGCGGGGCGCGTCCGCGGACTCGCCGCCGACGTACACGGCGGCCGGCCGGTGCAGGAACAGCCAGGAGACGGACCGGACCGCCGGGTCGGCGGGGTCGAACCCCTCGTTGCTGATCAGGATCTCGGTGATCCGGTTCATCAGCGCCGCCTCGGCCTCGGGCTGGAGGGCGCCGTCGGGGATGTACACGTCGAGCATGGGCACGGCCGTACTCCTTTGAGTTTAGTTTTTAAACTTAGCCCGGAGGCTAGCGCAGCTGAGTGCAGTTCGTAAACCCAGATCGGTATGCTGGTGCCATGGAGACGCGGCGGATCGATCCGGTGAACTGCTCGGTGGCGCGCGCCCTCTCGGTGGTGGGGGAGCGCTGGTCACTGCTGATCGTCCGGGAGACACTGGACGGGGCCAGCCGGTTCGGGGAGTTCCACTCCCGCCTCGGGATCGCCAAGAACCTCCTGGCGAGCCGGCTCGACACCCTGGTGACGGCCGGGGTGCTGCGCCGCGTGCCCTACCAGGAGCCCGGAGACCGGCAGCGCTTCGCCTACCAGCTCACCGAGCAGGGCCACGCGCTGCGGCCGACGCTCCTCGCGCTGCTGGAGTGGGGGGACAGGTACCTCGCCGACCCCCAGGGGCCGTCGGTCATCGTCCGGCACCGGCCCGACGACGGTGCGAGCACGTGCGACGCGCCGGTCAGGGTCATCCTGGAGTGCGCCGCGGGACACGACCATCTCGCCCCGGAGGACGTCCACCGCACCCCCGGGCCGGGCGCACGCTTCGTTGACGCACCGTCATCCTGACCCGAAGCCGTGGAGTTCGGGTTCGAGCAGGCCCGGCCCGCTGCCCGCGCGCGGTTGGGACGCGGCGCTGTTCGGACCTTCGCGGACCACCGGCACGGCGAGGTGCCGAGGACGGCCCCGAATGGGACTGGTGGATTCGGCTGAGCGACCAGGAGATCTGCATCCACGACGCCACCTCCTACCACGGCGGCCCGGGCTGCAGCGGCTACTCTTGACTGCCGGGAGGCGAGGCCCTGATGGGTGATCAGCTGAATCTGCCACCGGTACGGGTGCCGGTCAACCACGTCGAGGCGGTGCCCCGACGGGTCCGCGCGGTCCTGGGCGGCGAGACGGTCCTCGACACGGTGCAGGCACGGTACGTCTGGGAGAAGCCGTTCTACCCGCAGTTCTACGTCCCGTTGGACGACGTCCGGGCGGAGCTGCTGGTACCGGACGAGGAGGCCGCCCCGGAGGAGACCAGCCGCGGCACGGTGCGGTGGTTCGGGCTCCGGGCGGGCGGGGCGGTACGGCCCAAGGCGGCCCGGGTACTGGCCGAGTCGCCGGTCCCGGGCCTGACCGACACCGTCCGGTTCGACTGGGCCGCACTGGATTCCTGGTACGAGGAGGACGAGCAGGTCTTCGTACACCCGCGCAACCCGTACGTCCGGGTGGACGCGCTTCGTTCCACCCGCACCGTGCGGGTGGAACGCGATGGCGTGGTACTGGCCGAGTCCGCCTCCCCCGTGCTGCTCTTCGAGACCGGGCTGCCGACCCGCTACTACCTCAACCCCACCGACTGCGACCTGTCGAAGCTGGAGCCCAGCGACACCGTCACCTCCTGCCCCTACAAGGGCACCACCAGCGGCTACTGGTCGGCCAGGATCGGCCGGCGGCTGCACCCCGACCTCGCCTGGTACTACGACTTCCCCACCCGTGAGGTCCAGCCGATCGCCGGCCTGGTCGCCTTCTACAACGAGCGGGTCGACCTGTTCGTGGAGGGGAAGGCCATCGAGCGGCCGAAGCGACCGGCCTGAGGAAGTGTCGGATACTCGACCGACTGCGTGGTGTGAGGCCGGGTGGGTGGTCGTCGCGGTCGTGTCGACCGCGACGACCACCTCTGTGTGTGCCTGTGCCTGCAAGCCGTTCCACGCCTCGTCGTTGACTGATACCCAGTGGTCGGTGATCGAGCCGCTGCCGCCGGTGCGGGATCCTGGCGGCCTGGTCCTTCTTCTCCGGGATGACGGCCTTGGTCCGGCGTCTGCGCAGGTAGGCGCGGTTGCCGCGGGACGAGTAGGCCCGGTCCGATCCCGGTGAGGATGGCCGGTGTGTCGGGTACGCCGTGCCGGCCTGTGCAGTAGTGCGGCACCGAAGTGTTCCAGCCTGCTCCGACAACGGTGTCCCAACTGCGAGCGATCCCTGACGGGTGCTGCCGCGTCACCCGGCTTGAGGCGTGCCTGCGCCCGTGTCGTGGGCGTCCGGCTGAGGGGCGACTCGCAGGTGGTCCTGCCGTCGTTGCCGGGTATGGGGCGCCACATGGAGTTCCCCGTTCCCCGGCCGGCCGCTGGGCCCGGTCCCGATCGAAGAGCGTGCCCGAGTGGTCCCTGAGATGGCACCGAGGTGGATGGTTCCCTGGACCGGTGAGGGGGCGCCTGGCCTGGTGCTAAGCGGGAAAGCTGTCGATGAACGCGGCCAGACTGCCGGCCAGGTCGAGGGGTTGGAGGTCGGCGTCGTAGTCGATCCACCACACCACCGGTACGGTGGGCGCGAGCTCGCGCAGCACGGTGTGGAGGACGGTCAGCGGTGCGGAGTGCGGTTCCCGGTCCTCGAACGAGAACGCGCCGTGCCGCAGGTTGAAGGACAGCTCCGCCCACTCGCCGGGCACGGCTTCGAGGTGGATCTCCAGGAAGTTCTCGAAGGCTGCACTCACGGTCGCATTCGGCCAGTGCCGGCGGACGCAGTCCTTGACCTGCTCGCCGGTGAAGGTCCAGGGTCCGGCATGCTCGCGGTCGGCGCTGACGTAGAAGGTGGATCCCACGGGGCTGTTCTCGATTCTCTCGGTGCTGTGGTCTGTGTCCCTGGTCAGGGTTCGATGCGGACGCGTCCCTTGACGCCCTGGGCGGTCATGACCAGCAGCACCACTAAACCGGGCGGTTCCGCCCGGGGGCCCGAGAACCGTCCTTTCGCGACCGGGTGGACCGTCTTCGCGGCGATCATGCTGATCGCCGGCGGTACCATGGCGATTTTCCAGGGGATCGCGGGTATCACCGAGGACAGCCTGATCGTCGTCACCCGGCGCTACGTGTACTCGATGAACACCACAGGGTGGGGCTGGATCCACCTGATCCTCGGGATCGTCATCGTCGTGACGGGCGTGGTGCTGTTCGGCGGCGCCGTCTGGGCCCGCGTCGTCGGTGTCGTCCTCGCCGTACTGGGAATGATCGCCGACTTCCTGTGGCTGCCCTACTACCCGCTCTGGGCGGTCGTCCTGATCACGATCGACGCCTTCGTCATCTGGGCACTGTGTGTCGGAACGACCAGAGAGGAGAGCTGACGTTTCCTGAGGGCCCTCCTCGTCCAGTCCTCCGGTGGCCGCCGCGGTGCGGGGCCTTGGCCAGGCCCCGGGCGCGAGAACGGCCCCACCCGGTTCGTCCGGGTGGGGCCGTTCTCGTGCGGTGTCCGGCGCGTGCTACCGACTCCTGAGGTATGACCTCGCCAGGTAGCCGCCCCACGAGATCAGAGCGAGGTCCAGCAGCAACCCGCCGGCCGTGCGAAGCGCCGAACCCGGTCCGGTGTCCGCCGGCGCGAGGTCCACCAGCAGGGTCGGGACGGCGATGCACAACAGGAAGCCAAACGTCTTTATCGCGGCCTTGCAGTAGCGGTCCACCGGTCCCTCGTCCCCTTCATCGGCACGGGCGTTTTGGCGGTTCCGGCGGAACGCCCTCGTCAGTTGGGCACCCCACCCGAGCACGGCACCATGAACACGACGGTGACGAGCAGCAGCAGGCCGAACGTCGCCAGGGTGGCCACGGCGTAGCGGTTCACCGGCACCGGTCTTCAGTTGCGGTCACCGCGACGTGACAGGTAGCGCTTCTGCGCCCACACGCCGCCCGCGACGGTGATGAAGACCCAGATCGCGCCCTGCGGACCTGATCCGTCCACCAGTCCGGAGCTCTTGCACAGGAGGGACACCACGGCTCCCAGTGCGCAGAACGCCATGACGGCTCCGAGGAACTTCAACTTCATGAGCACTCTTCCGCTTTGATCACGAACAGTTCTCCGATCGTCGATGCTAGTGGGTGGCCGACGGCGGTACGACTGCCGGTCGGCCACCCAGGGGCGTTACTTCTCGGCTCCGTGCGCTGGGCGTGACGGGTCTACCACCGCCATGCTCCGCGACGCGCGCCCGATCCACGGAAGAAGGACATCGCCCCCCGGCCGGCGCCCCAGAATCCGCCGGCGGCGCCGCCGAAGGAGAACCAGCCCATGTTGACGTACAGGTCCCGGCGGCTCCAGCCACCGTCGTTCCCGAACCTGGTCTTTCCCCAGTAGTCGCCCGCGCCCATGCCGGCGCCGATGACGGCACCGGCGACCACACAGAAGCACTGCTGGGACTCGGCGACCGCACCGAGGGCATCACCCAACTCGACCTCGCCGCGCGGGAGGCGGAGTCCGCCGGCTACGACGACGGCGCGGTACGGGCACTCACCGCGCTGCTGCGCGCAACACCCGACGCGGAGGTCCGGGCACGGTACGACGCGGCCCTCGCACGGCTCACGACCCGGGGTTGAACCGCAGCCGTGACCCCGGGGTGCCAGTGAAGCCGCCGCACCCCGGCACGGGCGAACCATGAAGGCGTCCGCGGGCTACCGGAGCCGGAGGAAGGCGCGCGGTGAGGTCAGCGCCGGTGCACCGCCTCGGGCGCGCCGGTCCTCTCAAGGCCACCCAGCCGTCCAGGCCGTCGACGCCGCGCTCGGTCCAGCACGGCCACACGGAGGCGTTCGCCACCCGGGCGGCGGGTGGAATCGCCGCCGTCGACCGCTGTCGGTACCGGATGGCAGGCATGGTTGTCGATCTTCGGAGGGGACGGGCATGGCGGGCGATGATCTGGTGTGGGACCTGCAACGAATAAACCAAGAGGGGTGGGAGGTCTACGAGGGCAGCAGGCTGGACTCCCGGGCGGTACTCACCCAGATGCCGCTGCAGGTCAAGGACGGCTTCCTCCTCGACGAGGTCCCCTGGGAACGCTTCCGTCTCCTGGGGCACGGCCCGGGCGACGGCCTGACGGTGAAGCGCATGCTCATCCAGGCCTGCTCCGCCGACCCCGCCACGGCCAGCCGCGCACTCTCCGACCTGGCGAGTCACCTGTTCCCGGACTACCAGGTCAACGCCAGCGCCCCGCTGCTCGTCCCGTTCCTGCTGCGCCTGGGCGTCGCCCCGGCGACGCCGTACCGCGCCCGTACCCTGGGCCTGGCCGCCTCGGCCACCGCCGAGCTCCTCACCGCCGTCCCGGCCGACGCCGCCCGGATCGAGGACCTGGTCCAACGCGGCCCCGCAGCCCCCGTCTGGCACCCGCTCAGCAGCAGCGGGCGGGCGGGTGGACGCAGCTGTAGCCGGCGAGCGAGAACGGGGCGCGGACCTGCTCCGGGCTCGCCGGTTCGGCGAGACAGGCGGCACCGAGGTGGTGGCCGGTGGCGGCGTTGAACACCTCGATCTCGCTGTCGTGGTAAGGGAGATGGCGCAGGCGGATCTTGGTATCGGTGTGGCCGACCGTCCAGGGGGCGATGTAAGGGCGGTTGCGCCAGGTGATGCCGTTGGTCGTGATCGTGCGGGTGCGACCGTCGTCCTCCAGGGCGAAGAACGCGAGGTGCTCGGCCGAGACGTCGCACAGCGGCGTCGGATGGGCCTCAATCGGCCCCGGCCGCTCAAATTTCGATGCGCCGTTGCCACCACGGCAGGTGCTGTGGAGCGAACGGGTCGTTAACTGTTCTGCGAAGGATGCGGGCGTCGACGGGGGCCAGCGCGGCGAGCAGTTCTCGTCGGGCCCGGGACCGAAGATTCCAGGCCGCCACTTCGAGCAGCGTGCGGATATGCCCGGTGGGAACATCCGAATACCCGAAGTGCCACTCTTCAGCACTACGGGGTCGGCCTGCTCGCAGAGCCCAGCGTCGGAACGCGAGGGCGACATCGCCCCTTGGCAAGCCCCGTCCGCGCTCGAACGTAGCAATCTGTCGGTTTGCTGACGCAGACAGCCCCGGTATGACGGTTCGTCTGTCGTGCCTTGTGTCCCGAAGCGGCAGCTGGGACCTGATCTCGCCCGGTGTCCGGCGAGGCATGTGGACTTCCTGACGATGCCGGTGCTGGCAGATCCCCGAACGCTAGCCCAGTCACCAACGGATCCTCAAGACCCCGCCTGAGGCGCGGGCAGTGCGCTTGTTCCGACCCGAAGAGCGCAGGGTCGGAGCACTGCCTCTTCACCAGTCGAGCTCCAGGCGTACGAGGTCGCGGTGATCCGCGAGAAGCTCACCGAGATCCGCCGGTTCATCACCGGCGTCGTCGCCCCGCACGCCGTCCTGCAGCCCAAGGGCCGCTGGATCAAGCACCTGAACACCCAGCTCAGCTCGGTGGAGTCCACGCTCGACGTGATCGCCGACTACAGCGACGCCTGACAGTGAGGATGTTCATGAGCGGTTCCCGGACAGGTCTGACCCACCGCCTGACTGACCTCGGGTCCTCAACGGGATCTGTCGGCCTCGT
>NZ_JBEOSV010000097.1:0-28760 GCF_040303245.1 Kitasatospora sp. NPDC096077
CCGGGAGGTGCCCCCACCGCATGGACTCCCTCCTCCGCCTTGCGATGCACGCACCCCGACGCCGCGCGCTGATCCGACGCGAATTGTCAGACACGTCCTAGCACCACCTGCGGGGTTCGGTTTTCCGAACGCCGGATTGGGGGGCCAGCACAATCGCGCCGCCGGCCCCGGATGCCCAGGATTGAGGGCATGAACGGGATGACGACAGCCGCCGCCCGGGCGGCGTACGACGGGGTGGCGGGCGCCGTGCTCGCCGCCGAGGGGCTGCACCGCGAGTACGGGCGCGGTGCGGCCGCGGTGCGGGCCCTGCGCGGGGTCTCGGCGGCCTTCGCGCCGGGCACCTTCACGGCGGTGATGGGGCCCTCGGGCTCGGGCAAGACCACCCTGCTGCACTGCCTGGCCGGGATGGACCGCCCCAGCCGGGGCACCGTCCGCTGGGGCGACACCGAGGTGTCCGGCCTGCCCGAGCGGCGGCTGGCGGAGCTGCGGCGCACCAGGGTCGGATTCGTCTTCCAGGCCTTCAACCTGATGCCCGCGATGACGGTCGCGCAGAACGTCGAACTGCCCGGCCGGCTGGCCGGGGCCCCGCCGGAACGGGCCCTGGTGCGGGAGGCGCTCGCCCGGGTCGGCCTGGCCGGGCGGGAGCACGACCGGCCCGGCCGGCTCTCCGGCGGGCAGCAGCAGCGGGTGGCGATCGCCCGCGCGCTGGCCGCCCGGCCCGAGGTGCTGTTCGCCGACGAACCCACCGGCGCGCTGGACCGCGCGACCGGGCACGACATCCTCGCCCTGCTGCGCGCGGGGGTGGACGAGGACGGGCGGACGTGTGTGATGGTCACCCACGATCCGGTCGCCGCGGGCTACGCGGACCGGGTGCTGCTGCTGGCCGACGGCCTGCTGGTCGACGAGCTGGTCCGGCCGACGGCGGCGCAGGTGGGCGAGCGCCTCAGCCGGTTGGGCGGGTGAGGGCGATGCGTGGTTCCGTGGCGACCCTGGCGGTCGGTCAGATCCGGCGCCGACCGGCGGCCTTCGCCGGGCTCGCGGTGGCGCTGTTCCTGGCGGTGGCGGCGGTGACGCTGTTCGGCTCCCTGATCGCCGAGCAGCTGACGGCCCCGGCGGCCGAGCGGCGGGCGGCGGCCGGGCCCGGCCTGGCGGTGATCGGGGGAGCGTTCGGTGAGATCGCCGTCCTGGTCGCGCTGTTCGTGGTGGTGAACGCGCTCGGCTTCACGCTGCGCCAGCAGCACCGGGACCTGGCCATGCTGCGCACCGTCGCGGCGACGCCCCGCCAGATCCGGCGGCTGGTGCGGCTCCAGGTCCTGGCGACCGTCCTGGCGGCGGCCGTCCCCGGCGGCGCGGCGGGCCTCCTCGCCGCCCGGGCCTTCCTGTCCGCGCTGCAGGCGCGCGGGATGGCCGGGCCCGGGCTGCGGATACCCCTGGCGCCGCTGCCGGTGCTGATCGCCCTCGGGGTGGCGCTGCTGGTCGGCCTGGCGGCCAGCGCGCTCACCGTCCGGCGGATCACCCGGCCGGCGCCGGCCGCTGCGCTGACCGACAGCGCGGCCGGGCAGAGCCGGGCCGGCGCGGTCCGACTGCTGGCCGGCCTGGTGGTGCTCGGGGGCGGCGGTCTGCTGCTGCGACTGGCCGCCGGTCAGTCGGCGGGGGAGCTGGACAAGGCGGGGCAGGCGGCCCTGCTCGGTGCGGTGGTGCTGCTGGTCGCGGTCGCGCTGCTCGGGCCGGTGGCGGCCCGGCTGCTGGCGGCCGTCCTCGGCGCCCCGCTGCGGGTGCTGCTGCCCAGGGTCGGCTGGCTGGCGGACGCCAACCTGCGCGGCTACGCGGTCCGGCTCTCCTCGGCGGTGGTCCCGGTCGCGCTGCTGGTCGGCTTGGCGGCGACCCTGCTGACCATGACCGGCACCGCCGAGCAGGCGGCCCGGGCCACCGGGGCCGCGACCAGTGTCACCAAGGCCAGCGACGTCTGGCTGCGGCAGGCTGAACTCGGCCTGCTGGTCTGCTTCGCGGCGGTCTCCACGGTCAACACCCTGATCGCGTTGACCGCCGAGCGGCGCCGGGAGTTCGCCCTGCTGCGGCTGGTCGGGGCGACCCGTCGGCAGCTGTTGCGGATGCTCTCGGTCGAGGCGGCCCTGACCACGGCCGTGGGCGTGCTGCTCGGTGCGGCGGTGGCGGGTGCGGCGGGCGGGGCGTTCAGCCGGGCGGTCACGGGCTCGGTGCTGCCGGTGGTGCCGGGAGCGGCCTGCGGCTGGGTGGTGGCGGGAGCGGCGGTGCTCACGGTGCCGGGGATCGTGGGCACGGGGCTCTGGGCGATCGGCGGGCGCGCGGTGGAGGAGGTGGGCGGGGAGCGGGGGTGAGGCGGCGGGACGGGACGGTCGAGCCGGGTGGAGGAGGTGGCGGGACGAGAGGTGGCGGGATGAGCTGACGGATGGTCCGGGCGTGCGGCGGTCCGGGGCCGACGTGGAGGATGCTGGGGGCCGGTTGATCAGTGAATGGTGAGGCGTGTGGTGACTCGGTGGCGACGGGGCCTGTCGGTTCGGGGCGGTGAGGTGGCGTTCGCCGTCCTGGGCCTGCCGCTCGGAGTGCTGGGCGGGGTGTACGCCGTGGCGGCGCTCTACGCGGGGGCGCTGCTCTCGCTGACCGTCCTGGGGCTGCCGTTCGTGGTGGCCGCCCTGGTCGGGGCCCGGCGGCTCGGCGGCCTGCACCGGTGGCTGGTGGGGCGGCTGCTGGGCGAACGGGTCGCCGCACCCCCGGCGTCGGCGCGCCCCTCGGGGGTGCTGGCGCGGGGGCGGGCGGTGCTCACCGATCCGGTGGGCTGGCGGGCACTGGTCTACCTCCTGCTGCGGCTGCCGCTCGGGGCACTCGGCTTCCTGACCGCGGTCGGGCTGCCGCTCAGCGCGGTGTGGCTGGCCGGATTCCCGCTCTGGGTGCGGCTCTTGGAGCCGGGCCCGCGTCCGGTCGACTGGCTGGACGTCGCCGGGGTGCCGGCCGGCCTCGCCGTGCTGGCCGTCGCACCGGCCGTGCTGCGGGGCCTGAGCCGGGCCAACCGCGCGCTGGCCCGGGCACTGCTCGGCCCGGTGCGCTCACAGCAGCGGGTGCGCGAACTGGAGCTCGCCCGCGCCACCTTGCTGGCCGAGAGCACGGACCGGCTGCGGCAGCTCGAACGCGACCTGCACGACGGCACCCAGGCACAACTGGTCGCGCTGGCCATCACGCTGTCGCTGGCGGACGACGCGCTCGGGGAGCTGGACGCCTCCGGGCCGGATGCCCCCGGATTGGACCCCGCGGCGGCTGGGGCTGCGCCGGGGCCCGAGGTCCGGCGGCTGCGCACCCTGGTCGACCGGGCGCGCGGGCAGACCGACGACACCATCACCGGGCTGCGCCGGCTCACCCGGGGCATCCACCCGGTGGCACTGGACGGTGGTCTGGCCGAGGCGCTGCCCGGGCTGACCGCCACCGCACCCGTGCCGGTGGCACTGCGGCTGGACCTGCGGGAGCGGCCGACGGAGGTGATCGAGCGCGCGGTCTACTTCTGCGCCGCCGAGTTGCTCACCAACCTGGCCAAGCACAGCGGCGCGCGCACGGCCGAGTTGACCGCCCGTGCGGTCGACGGGCGGGTCCGGCTGACGGTCCGGGACGACGGCCGCGGCGGCGCCCTGATCGGCGCGGGCACCGGACTGGCGGGGCTGGCCGAGCGGCTGGCTGCGGTGGACGGAGTGCTGCGGGTGGACAGCCCGCCCGGTGGTCCGACGGTGGTCACCGCGGAGCTGCCGAGCCGACTCTGACGGCGGTCGCCCCACGGGCTACGGTCCACGGCCCACGGCCCGAGCGGCGGTGGGCCGTGAGCCCGTCTGCCCCTCGCTCCTCCGCCGCTCAGGCCCCGGTGTCCGCCAGGTAGGCCAGCACGGCCTTGACCCGTCGGTTGTCGGCGTCCGTCGCGGGCAGGTCGAACTTGGTGAACACGGCCGCCACGTGCTTCTCCACCGCCCGCTCCGACACCACCAGCAGCCCGGCGATCGAGCGGTTGGAGTGGCCCTGGGCCATCAGCTCCAGCACCTCGCGCTCGCGGGCGGTGAGCGAGTCCACCCGGTTGCGCCGTCCGCCGTGCATCAGCCCGTTGACGATCTCCGGGTCGAGCGCCGTGCCGCCGTCGGCGACCCGGCGCAGCGCGTCCACGAACTCGGAGGTGCGGGCCACCCGCTCCTTGAGCAGGTAGCCGATGCCGGCCGCGCCGCCGGCCAGCAGCCGGGCCGCCCAGGCGGTTTCCAGGTGCTGGGAGAACACCAGGATGCCGACCCCGGGCGTGGCGGTCCGGATCTCGACCGCGGCCCGGATGCCCTCGTCGGTGTGGGTGGGCGGCATCCGGATGTCCACCACGGCCACGTCGGGCCGGTGCTCGGCCACGGCGGCGATCAGTTCGGGTGCCGTACCGGCGGTGGCGACCACGGCGCAGCCGCGGGCGGTGAGGAGCTCGACCATTCCGTCACGGAGGATCACCGAGTCCTCGGCGAGGACGACGCGGAGCTGCTTGTCGATCATGGCGCCATTATTCCGGGCCGTCCGGGTGGGTGGAGGCGATGGGTGTGCCGGTCCAGATGTACAGCAAGACTGGACAGTTTGGACTGATGAAATTACCGTGGACCGGTGACCGAGAAGCGAACCACCCCGGCCAGGCCGGAAGCACCCGGCCCCATCGGCTCCATCGATTCCGCCGACGTGGCCGACGCTGCCGACTCCGCCGTGCTCGCCGCCCGGGAGCTGCGCGCCGTCTTCAGCCGACTGCGCCGGACCCTCCAGGAGAAGGGGCAGGGCACCAGTGGCCTCACCCCCTCGCAGACCGCCGTGCTCAACCGCCTGATCACGGACGGCGCCGCCCCCGCGAGCGCGCTGGCCGCCGCGGAGCGGGTCCGGCCGCAGTCGATGGCGGCCACGCTGGCCGGGCTGGAGGAGCACGGGTTGGTCGCGCGTCGGCCCGATCCCGAGGACGGGCGCCGCCAGTTGGTCGACCTGAGCGAGGCCGGAGTGGCCTGGATCGCGGACAGCCGACGGGCCCGCGAGGAGTGGTTGGCCCGGGCGTTGCAGGAGGACCTGACCGAGGCCGAGCGCGCCACCGTGCTGGCGGCGCTGCCCCTGATCGACCGGCTGAACCGGCGGTGAGCGGCGTGACGACAGCCGTCCCGTCGGCGCTGCTGGCGCGGCTCCGCCACCGTCGCCGGGAAGCGACCGGAGCGCCGGGGCCGACCGCCGTGCCGGGGCCGACCGCCGCGCCGGGGTCGGAGGGCGTGCAAGGGCCGGACAGCGGTGGCGGGTTCAACCGGCGGCTGCTCGCCCCGATGGTGCTGGGCTCGGTGCTCAACCCGATCAACTCCTCGATGATCGCGGTGGCCCTGGTGCCCATCGGCGCCGCCTTCGGCGCCCCACCCGCCGAGACGGCCTGGCTGGTGAGCGCGCTCTACCTCGCCACCGCCGTCGGCCAGCCGGTGATCGGGCGCCTGGTGGACGGCTACGGCCCGCGCCGGCTGTACCTGGCCGGGACGGCCCTGGTCGGTCTGGCCGGCTTGGTCGGCGTACTGGCGCCGAGCCTGGGGCTGCTGATCGTCGCCCGGGTGCTGCTCGGGATCGGCACCTCGGCCGCGTACCCGGCCGCGATGCACCTGACCCGCAGCGAGGCCGAGCGGACCGGGCGGAGCAGTCCGACCGGGGTGCTCACCGTGCTCGCGGTCGCGAACCAGACCATCGCCGTGGTCGGGCCGACGCTCGGCGGGGTGCTGATCGGGCTAGGCGGCTGGCGGACGATCTTCGCCGTCAACATCCCGCTGTCGCTGGCCTGTCTGGTGCTCGGGGCGGCCCGGCTGCCCGCCGCGGCGCCGCGCCGCGAGGGCGGGGAACGGCTGGACCGGGCCGGGATCGTCCTGTTCGCGGTCCTGCTGCTGGCGCTGATGCTGTTCGTGATGGAGCCGAGCGCCGCGCACTGGTACCTGCTTGCGCTCGCCGTGCCGGCCGGGGTCGGCTTCGCGGTCCGGGAGAGCAGGGCCCGCAGTCCGTTCATCGACCTGCGCTCGCTCGCCCGCAACCGGCCGCTCGTCGCCACCTATCTGCGCCAGGTGCTCGGCTACACGGCGACCTACGCCTTCCTCTACGGCTACACCCAGTGGCTGGAGGAGGGGCGCGGCCTGAGCGCCGCCTCCGCCGGGCTGGTCCTGCTCCCGCTGTCGCTGAGCGCCCTGACGGTCTCCGCCCTGACCGGGCGCCGCCCGGCGGTGCGCGGCAAGCTGGTGGTCGGCGCGGCGGTCCAAATGGCGGCCTGCGCGGCCCTGTTGGCGGCGGGGCCGACCAGTCCGCCGGTGCTGCTGATCGTGGTCGGGGTGCTGGCGGGCGTGCCGCAGGGGCTGATCGGTCTCGCCAACCAGACCGCGCTCTACCACCAGGCCGACCCGGCCGCCATCGCCGCCGCGGCCGGGCTGTTGCGGACCTTCATGTACCTCGGGGCGATGGCGGCCTCGGCCGCGAACGCGGCCTTCTTCCCGCACGGCGCCACCACGGGCGGGTTGCACCACCTCGCGCTGTTCATGCTCGGCGGTGCGGCGCTGCTGTTTCTGCTCGTCCTCCCTGACCGCTCGCTCGGCCGGACGGAATCCCTGGCAGTGAAAGAGAGTTGACGATCATTCGGGCAACTGATCGACGGCCGGTCGGCCGCGCCAGGCGTGGACGCCGGGGGCGACCTCGACCACCTCGAACGGGTAGGCGTCCCGGACGAGCTTGAGCAGGGTGCGCTGCTGGTCGAGCCAGTCGGCCGCGGGGGAGAGCACGACCCGGAGGGTGACGCCGGACTCCTCGGCGTCGGAGACGGTCACCCAGACCCCGCCGGGCCGTCCGGGTTCGATCCGTAGCTCCGGTCCGTGCTCCTCGTCCAGCCAGCGGACCGCGAATCCGAGCGCGAGCCGTTCCAAGGCGTCCTGCCAGTTGCGGAGTTGGCGTTCGGTGACCAGCGTGACGAACTGCCCGCGCACCGAGTCGGCGGTGACGGTGATCTCGCAGTCCAGCCAGTCGTGGCCGAGCAGGGAACCCGGCGCGTGCCGTCCGAGGACCCGTACCCGGACGCTGCGTCCGCCGTTGCGTCCGTCCCGGCCGGGGGCGTCGTCGGTGCCCGGACGGTCGGTCAGTCTGATCAATTCATGCTGGTGCGAAGCGACTTCACTCACTGTTTACTCCCGGTAACAGCGGATCCAAGGGCTGACATCCTCGCGCAGGTGTTCGCCGGGTGCCAGTCCCGGGGAGGTGTCGGCTGGTGGGCGGTGAAGCCGACGGCCCGTCGACCGGGAAGGTCGGACGGGCCGTGCGGGTCGGTCGGGCCGGGTGGGGTGGCCGGGTGGGCGGACGAGCGGGTGGGTCGTGCGGTGGCGGGCCGGCGGGAACGGGTGGGGACGGGCCGGCTCGGCGGGGTCAGCGCTGATCGGGGAGGCCGGTGAGGACGGTGGTGAAGATCGGCTCGCCGTGCTGGTGTCCGGTCACGGTGGTGGTCAGGCTGTCCGGCTCCTCGCCGGGGGTGTGCCGGGCGGTGACGGTGGTGGGCGCGTCGTGCTCGGCGTAGCGGTGGAAGGTGGTGGCGGCGGCGGTCGGGGTGACGGTGACCGGTGCGCTGAGCGCGTTGGCGGCCTGGCGGGCCGCCTCCAGCAGGACCATCCCGGGGACGTGGTCGCCGGCGTGGTCGAACAGGATCGGGTGCCGGAGGTCGGGGGTGAGGTGCCAGCTGCCGGCCGTGCCGGTCGGGCTCAGGACGACGTCGCAGGGGCGGAGCCGGCCGACCCGGGCCGGCGGCAGCGGCTCGCCGGTCACGGGGGCGGACGGTGTCGAACCGTTCCCGGGGCGCGCGCCGCGCAGGCGGCGGTAGGTGGAGTCCGGGACGGTGGTGAAGCGGGCCTTGCCGGTGGCGGCCAGGTAGGGGCCGCGGCGGACGGTGGCGCTGAAGGTGAAGTCGACGGTGCTGCGGGTGCGGCGTGGCTGGGGGACGAGTCTGGCCTCGATGGTGAGGTCGGTGGGCGTGGCGCCGATGAACAGCTGGCGGTCGCGGGTGGCGTAGTCGAGGTTCCACATCATGAACTTGTGGTCGAGCGGGACCCCGAACCGGGTGTGGGCGAGGTAGAGCCCGGCCTGCCGGATCGTCTCGGCGGCCTGCATCGGGTCGTGCCGGGTGCCGTCCGGGGTGCTGAAGAAGGTGTGGGCCCGCGGCCATTGGGCGGTGACGGCGAAGACGGTGTCGCCGAGCGGCTCGCTGCCGGTGATGAAGACCTCGGCGTGGCAGGCCCGGTGGACGTACTCCTTGGCAACGGTGCTGGTCAGCCGGGGTGCCAGGGCGAGCGGTCGGAGCGGCTCGGGGGCCGTTCCGAAGGTCGTCGCGACCGGGGTCAGGGCAGGGGTGCGGTCGGCAAGCAGAGTCATGGGGAGCGCTCCAAAGGGCCGGGATGGGCGGGGTGGGCTGCTCAGGGCTCGTAAGATACGTACCTACCGGTTTGGTTTTCAAGGAGCCAGGACGAAGGTTCGTCGGCGGCCTAGCGTGGCCGCGTCAACGTCCGTGACGCTCGTACGTGTCCGATTGATTGGCCTTCTTGGCCAATCCATTGCCTTTCACCTGCGGGTATTCCGGGGATCGTGATTGACGCGTGCATTATCACAAGCGGACGGCCGGTGGGCGGCATGGGGCGAAGTCGGAGGGTGGGTTCCGCTTCAGGGGGCTCCGGTCTGGGTGGCGGTTACCGGACGGCCGCGTACCGTCCACGCGGTTTTCCGCGCTCGAAGGCGGCTCCATGAGGCCTGGGAAGACAGGGTCGTTCGGCTGGCCGGCGGGTAAGATACGGGGTGTTTGGTTTTGTTTGCCGAGCGTTTCGGGTGGGGTGGTTGCGATGGCGCGGCAGGAGCGGGCGGTCCGGACGCGGCGGCTGATCCTGGAGGCGGCGGCCTCGGTCTTCGACGAGTACGGGTACGAGGGCGCGACGATCGGCGAGGTGGTGGCGCGTGCCGGGGTGACCCGCGGCGCGGTGTACTTCCACTTCGCGTCCAAACGGGAGCTCGCCCAGGGCGTGGTGGAGGAGCAGTTCGGTCAGGACGACCTGCCCGAACGACACTGCAAGCTCCAGGAGTTCGTGGACATGGGCATGGTGGTCGCCCATCTCATGCCGCGTGACCCGCTGTTGAGCGCGGGCGCGCGGCTCTCCCTGGGGCAGGACGTGTTCGGCGACCTCAGCGGAGGCGCCGCCCCCGGCTGGATCCAGCGGGCCGAGGCGGTGCTGACGGCGGCCGGAGCCCGCGGTGAACTGCTGCCGCACGTGGTGCCGGCCGAGACGGCCTGGCTGGTCACCGGGGCCTGGACGGGCGTGCAGATCCAGTCCCAGAAGATGTCCGGCCGGGCCGACCTGGAGCGCCGGGTCGCGGTGCTCTACCAGCACCTGATGCCGAGCATCGCCGTCCCCGGCGTGCTGGCCACCCTGGACCTGGGCGTGGACCGGGGCGGCCGGGTGGTCGCCGAGTTGGCGGACCGTCGGGAGGCGGAGTCGGCAGCGGTGCCCGAGTCGGCCGCGGTGCCCGAGCCGACGTCGGCGGCGGCTGTGTCCGTGCAGGCCCCGGCCTCCAGGTCGACCTGAGGTCGGGTGGTTCGGTGTGCCGATCCATGGCCGATCGCTCCGTCTAAAAACAAACAGCGCGTTCGGTTTTGTATTGACAAACCGTCTGTCCTGTTTTTGGATGGGTGTTGGGTGCCCGGCGGACTCCACAGCGGACCTGCCGACCGCGAACAGCGGGGCGCCCGCCCGGCCGGTGGCCGTCTGGGTCGCCGATCCCGTCTGGATTGGGGTGGTCGTCATGGAGATCCGGGTGTTGGGGTCCTTGGGGGTCCAGATCTGCGGGGTGTCGGTGGTACCGACCGCCCCGAAACCGCGGCAAGTGCTCGCCCTGCTCGCCCTACGCGCCGACCAGGTGGTCCCGGCCGGGGCACTGGCCGAGGAACTGTGGTCCGGCCGTCCGCCGCGCAGCGCGCGCACCACCGTGCAGACCTATGTGCTGCAGCTGCGCGACCTGATCGACCGGGCGCTCGCCCACGACCCGGATGCGGATACGGATACGGAGATGGATGGGGCGGCGGTGCCGGGGCGGTCGACGGCTCGGAAGGACTGCCCCGGTGCCAAGGACGTCCTGGTCACCTCGGCCGGCGGCTACCGGCTGAACACCGGTGACGGCCAGGTCGACCTGCGGGACTTCGAACGGCTCGCGGGCCTCGGCTACCGTGCCATGGACGGCGGCGACTTCCCGCTCGCCGCCCGTCAGTTGGGCGAGGCGCTGGCGCTCTGGCGCGGCCCGGCCCTCGCGGACGTGCCGCTCGGCGGTCAACTCGCCGTGGAGGCAAAGCGGTTGGAGGAGACCCGGCTCTGCGCGCTGGACCAGCGGATCGAGGCTGACCTGCGGCTGGGCCGGCACCGGGTGCTGCTGGCCGAACTGACCGTGCTGGTCGACCGCTACCGCACCCATGAGAGCCTGCACGGCCAGTACATGATCGCCCTGCACCGCTCCGGCCGCCGGGGCGAGGCACTGGAGGCCTACCAGCGCCTGCGCAACACCCTGGTACGGGAGTTGGGCATGGAACCGTCCGCCGGACTGCGCCGGCTGCAGCGCTCCATCCTGCTGGCCGGCCCCGAACGGCCCGAGCAGGAACTGCCGGGTGCGGCTCCGCTGCCCACCGACTCCCGACTGAGCCGGGTCGGCTGACGTGCGCCGACCCCGCGAGGGGCGGTTCGAGTCCGGGGCCGCCGGGAGCCTGCGAGTCAGGGCCGACCAGCGGTCGGTCGACTGGCGGTCGGTCGACCGACGGTCGCCGGAGCGCCGTCCGGCGGCGGGGGCGAAAGGTAGGCGTCGAGCCGGGCGGCCGCGGTGAGCATCGCCCGGCCCCGGGTGGTGAGCCGCCGCTGCCAGCCGTCCAGGGCCTCGGCCAGACCGGCCGTCCCGCCCGCCGTGCGGACCTGGCGGACCACGGCCGCGATCTGCTCCAGCGGGTAGCCGCCGCGCCGCAGCAGATGGGCGAGTTCGGCGTCCCGGGTGTCCTCGGGGCCGTAGCAGCGGTGGCCGCCGGGGCGCTCGCGGGCCGGGGCGAGGATGCCTGCGGCCTCCCAGGCGCGCAGGGTGGCGGGGGTGACGGCGAGCCGGTGGGCGAGGTCGCCGATGCCGAGTGGGCCGGGGCTGGTCGGCAGGACGACGGCCGGCTCGCCGGGCCGCTCCGCCGTGAGGTGGTCGACGGCCCGGCGGACGGCGGCGAGCGTCTCCCGGTCACGCAGCAGCTGGGCGTGGCCCCGGTCGAGGGCGGTGAACGCCTCGTCCGGGCGGTCGGCGTGGACGGCGGTCATCACCAGGCCCGCGGTGGCGTGCCCGAACGCCGCTACCAGGGCGAGGAAGGCCCGCAGGGCGGCGGCGTGCGGCTCGGCGTAGATCCGGTAGCCGGTGGGGGTGCGCTCGGCCGGCGGGAGGAAGCCGTCCCGCTCGTAGTTGCGCACGGCCTGGGTCGAGATGCCGTGCTCGCGGGCGAGGTCGGCGGGTCGCACGGTGGTGACCTCCGGTTTGAGACTTTCTTCCAGATTTCCCGGGCCGAGAGGGAAAAAGTCTCAACCGGTCTTTCAAGGATACGCTTGAGGTCCATGAGTCAGGACATCCGAGACTTCCGTACCCCCTCCTGCGAACTGCTGGCGCTCGGCGAGCCGACGCACCAGGAACCGGCCTTCGGGCTGGTCCGCAACCGGCTGTTCGCCCAACTCGTCGAGCAGGGCTTCCGCTCGATCGCCCTGGAGACCGACCGGGTGGCCGCGCTCGCCGTGGACGACTACGTCCGGCACGGCGCGGGCACCCTCGACGCGGCCCTGGACGAGGGCTTCTCGCACGGCTTCGGCGCGCACCCCGCCAACCGCCGACTCCTCGGCTGGATGCGCGCGTACAACCGCGACCGCGCCCCCGGGCAGCAACTCGCCTTCCACGGGTTCGACGCCCAGACCGAGAACACCACCGCGCCCAGCCCGCGCCGCTACCTCGAACACGCCCGCGACTACCTGCAACTCGACCTGGACATCGCCGACTTGACCGGCGCGGACGAGCGCTGGGAGCGCGCGGAGGCGATCCTGGACCCGGCGGAGTCCCCCGGGGCCACCCCCGAGGCCGAGCGGCTGCGCCGCATCGCCGACGACCTGCACAACCAACTCTACGTACGGGCACCGGACTTGATCGCGGCCGGTTCACGGGCCGAGTGGCACCGGGCCGGCGTCCACCTCCAGGCCGGGATCGGACTGCTGCGCTACCACGCCCAGTCGGCGGTCCGGGGCCTGGGCGCGAGCGCCCGGATCTCCGGCCTGATCCGGATGCGGGACGCCCTGATGGCGCAGAACCTGCTCGCCGTCCGGGCGGTCGAGGAGCAGCGCGGGCCGACCCTGGTGTTCGCCCACAACCGGCACCTCCAGCGCAACCCGAGCGCCTGGACCCAGGGCGAGCTGGACTGCGGCTGGAACGGCGCCGGCCACATCGTCGGCTCCCTGCTGGGCGAGCGCTATGCCTTCGTGGCGGGCAGCCTCGGGCGCAGCGAAGCGCTCGGACTCGCCGAACCTGCGCCGGGCACCTATGAGGCGCTGTTGCAACCCGGCGTCCGGGACTGGACGTTGGTGGCTCCACCGGTCCCGGGTACGGCCCGTACCCGCACCGACACCACCCCGCGGCAGGGCTACTTCCCGCTCGACCCGGAGACCCTCGACGGCGCGGCCGCGCTGCTCCACCTCGCCGACGGCCGGGCGGCCGCCGTCGAGTAGCCGCCGTCGAGTAGCCCCTGTTGAGTAGCCCCTGTTGAGCAGCCGTTGTCGAGCAGCCGCTGTCGAGCCGGCCGCCTCCGGGCGGCGCGACGGGTGGGTCAGGGCCCCGGGTGGGTCAGGGCCCCGGGTAGGCGGCGCGCAGGTGCTCCAGCAGGGCGGCCGTCGGCGGCTCCGGCGGCCGCTCGGCCGACCAGACCAGCGCGATCCGCACCCGGGGGACGGGTTCGACCAGCCGCCGGACCAGCAGCCCGGGCGGCGCGGCCCCGGGGTCCGGCAGCACCGCCACGCCCAGTCCGTGCGCGGCGAGTTCGGCCAGCTGCGGCGGCGCGGCGGCCTCGACGGCCACCGTCGGGGTCGCCCCCGCCTCGGCGAGGGCTCGCTCCAGTGCCGTCCGCAGCCCGGTGCCGGGTGGTGTGCTCACCAGTGCGTGACCGGCCAGCGCGGCGACGGGCAGCGGGCCGTCCGCGGCGGCCAGTGGATGGTCCGCCGGGCAGAGCGCGACCAGCGGCACCTCCAGAACGGGGTGCAGGGCCAGCCCGGCCAGCGCCGTCCAGCCGTCGTCGCCCTCCCGGCCGGTGGCGGCGGCGGGCAGGCCGATCACGGCGAGGTCCAGCCGCCCCTCGCGCAGGTCGCCGAGCATCCTGGCCGTACTGTCCTCGGCCAGTGCGAAGTCGATCCCGGGGTACTCCTGGCGGAAGGCGGCCAAGGCGGTGGCCAGTCCGGGGAAGGCGCCCAACGCGGGCGGCGGGGTGAGCGCCGCGCCCGCCACCGTGCCGAGCCGCACCCGGCCGTGCCGCAGGCCGTCGAACTCCTGCGCCGCGCGCCGGGCGGCCGCGGCCGCGGCCAGCGCGGCCCGGGCGTGCGGCAGCACCGCCTCGCCGACCCTGGTCAGCCGCACCGTGCGGCCCGAGCGGTCCAGCAGCTGGTGCCCCAACTCCCGCTCCAGCTGCCGGATCTGGGCGCTCACTCCGGGCTGGCTCAGGTGCAGCAGCTCGGCCGCGCGGGTGAAGCTGCCGTGCCGGGCGACGGTGACGAAGTACTGGAGCTGCCGGAGTTCCATAACTGATGATCATAGGCGCCAGAACATCCCGGTCTTGGACGGGCGGAGGGCCCCGGCCGCAGGCTGGGAGCATGAACAGCACACAGCGCGACCAGCAGGAACACGGCGTCGAGTGGCTCCGCGGGCAGATCGCGGCCGAACGCCGGGAACTTGCCGAGGTGTTCGCCGGCCTCACCCCGGAGCAGTGGAACTCGCCTTCGCTGTGCGAGGGGTGGCGGGTCCGCGAGGTGGTCGCGCACATGGGCACCGGCTTCCGGTACTCCACCGCGCGGACCCTCTGGGAGCTGGTCCGCTCCGGGGGCAGGGTCCACCGGATGGCCGACCGGCTCGCCCGCCGCGAGGCCGCCGCCCGTACCGAGCCCCAACTCGCCGCCGCCCTGGCCGAGAACGCCGATCACCCCTGGCGGCCCCCGGTCGGCGGCCGCATCGCGGCCCTCGCCCACGACGCCGTCCACGGCCTCGACGTCACCGTGGCCCTCGGCCTGCCCCCGCGCCTGCCGCTTCAGCGGGCCGCCGCCCTGCTGGGCGCGGTCTCCGCCCGCAGCCTGCGCTTCTTCGGCGCCCGGCTGGACGGTGTGTGCCTGCGGGCGACGGACACGGGCTGGTCGTACGGGCAGGGCCCGCTGCCGGTGGAGGGGCAGGCGCAGCACCTGCTGCTGGTGACGTACGGGCGGCGGGTTCCCGAAGGCCTGCTGGCCGGGGCGGGCGCGGAGCGGTTCACGCGACGGGCCTGAAGCGGGGAGGCACCGGGCGGCGGGTCAGGACCCGTACGGGTCGGAAGGTGCGCCGCCGTCCGGGGAGTCGTGCTTCGCCCGGGTCGGCGCGGGCCGCTGGGAGGGGAGGGCCCGACGACCCGGCACGAGGCCGTCGGCAGTGTTCGGACGTCGGCGGTGTTCGGACGTCGGCGGTGTTCAGGGGACGCCGCACCGGGCACGCGGTGCGGGTCGGTTCACCGTCCGGACGGGTCCGGACTGCCGCCCGTCAGCTCAGGCCGGCGGGACCGGCGGGACCGGCGGGGACGGGCATGGCGCGCCAGGCGTCCGCGCGGACCTCCATGGTCACCAGGCGCATGGTGGTGTCGGCCTCGGGGAAGTACTGCTCGGTCTCGCCGGTGGGGGTGAACCCGAAGCGGGTGATGGCGCGGACGGCGTCGGTGTTGGCCACGGAGGTCATGCTCCGCACCCGGTCGAGGCCGAGCTCGGCGAAGGCGAGCTTGAGCATGAGCCAGCCGATGTCGGGGGCGCAGCCGGAGCCGCGCAGGTTCCGGGCCATGGTGAAGACGCCGGCGTAACCGGTGGTGGCGTCCTCGACGGTGAGTCGGATGCCGCCGACGGGGCGGTCGTCGCCCCGGAGGCAGGCGGCGAGCTGGTAGTGGCGGCGCGGCAGTTCGGCGGCGGTCGCCATCGCCTCGTCGAGCTTGCGGCGGATCCGGGTGTCGTCCATGACGCCGGTCGACAGGTGGCGCATGCCCTCGGTGTCGCCCCAGACCAGGCGCATGGCGCCGAGGTCGTCGGGGCGGTGGTCGCGCAGTCGGACGCGGCCGGTCTCCAGGACCGGCAGCGTCGGGGACGGCTGTTCAAGTGTGCGATTCATGATCGAATTCTAACGAAACGGTGTGCACCGCCGATCGGCCGGGGCCGGGGGAGGGGCCGCCGGAGGGGCGGGTGGAACAGGCCGTGGCGACCCGCCGTCAGCGGGTCACAGCGAGTCCACCAGGCCGCCGTCCACGACGAAGTCGGCGCCCGTGATGTTCGCGGCCCCGGGTCCGGCGAGGAAGACCGCCAGATCCGCGACCTCCGCGGGGCGGGTGAACCGGCCGGTGGCCGACCCGGCCTCGGCGGCCCGGGCCACGTCGTCGGCGTCGACGCCCCGGGACTGCCCGACCGTGGCGGCGAAGCCTCCGGCGCCCCGCCACAGGGCGGTCTCCACCGGGCCGGGACCGATCGTGTTCACCCGCACACCGCGCGGCCCCACCTCCTTGGACAGCGCCTTGCAGAAGTTGGTCAGCGCGGCCTTGGCGGCGCCGTAGTCGATCACCAAGGGGTCCGGCAGGCGGGAGTTGACCGAGGAGACGGCGATGATCCGTCCGTCGCCGGAGGCGAGCAGGTGCGGCAGCGCGGCCCGGGTGGCGCGGACGGCGCTCATCAGGTTGACGGTCAGCGTCCAGTCCCAGTCCCGGTCCGTCACGCTCAGGAAGCCGTCCACCCGCGGGCGCACCGCGCCGACGTTGTTGATCAGCACGTCGACGCCGCCGTGGCGCGCGACGGCCTCGGCGATCAGTGCGGCCGGGCCCTCGGGCGTGGCGAGGTCGACCTCCGTGACCGTGAGCGCCGCGCCCCGTGCCACGTGGGCGTCGAGGGCTTCGGTCCGGGTCCGCGAGCCTGCCACGACCTGGCAGCCCGCGGCGAGGAACGCCTCGGTGATCGCCAGCCCGATGCCGCGGCCGGCGCCGGTGACCACGACGGTCCGTCCGGCCAGGCCCGGGGCGGCGTCGCCGGATCCGGTTCCCGAGGGTGCAGGTGCAGGTGCGGGTGAAGTCATCGCCGGGTCTCCAGGTCTGTGACCGCCCGGGCGGGCGGCGGGTGGGCCGCGTCCGTTTCCGCCAGTATCGGCCGCCGTCGGCGCGCGGGTGCCTCCGTCGTCGGCGGCGCCCGGGGGAACCGTCCTCCCCGGGGGTCGGGGCGGCCCTCCCGCGCGGGCGCGGTCCCGGCCGGGGCGGCCCTGCCCGGGACCGCCGCCGAACGGGTGAGGCGGCCGTCGCGCCCCGGACGCCGTGCAGCCCGCCGGGGGCCACCCCGCCGTCGCCCTGCGCCGGGCCGTCGGCCGTGCCTACGATCGGAACGACCTCCGACCGCGTGCACGGGTGCGGAGGCGAGACGGAAGCCAGGTCGCCGATGGCCGCGAGGACCGTGCAGTGGCCGCCGTACGTGCGGGCCGCGCCGTGGTTGCTGATCGTCGGCGGGCTGGTGTGGAACTCGCTGGATCCGGCCGACTACTGGGGCGACCCGATGCTGGCGGCCGCCGCCGTGCTGTCCGGGGCGCTGCTGGGCCTGCGGGACACCCTGGCGGTCGCGCTGGCGAACGTGGTCGGCATCGTGGTGCTGTCCGTGCGGGACGGGTCGATCGGCACCCAGGACGGCTTCCTGGAGCTGGTGAACACCGCCTTTGCCGCCCTGCTCGGCATCGCCGTGAACCGGGTGGTGGCCCGGCACGGGCGGCACCTGGCGCGGGTGCGCTCGGTGGCCGAGGCGGCCCAGCGGGCGGTGCTGCCGGAGCCGCCGGGGCGGGTGGCGGGGCTGGAGGTGGCCGCCTGCTACCGGGCGGCCCAGGACGAGGCGCTGATCGGCGGGGACGCGTACGCGTTGCAGTCGACGCCGTACGGCGTGCGGGTGCTGATCGCCGACGTGCGGGGCAAGGGGCTGCACGCGGTGGGCGCGGTGTCGGTGCTGCTGGGGGCGTTCCGGGAGGACGCGCACCGGGAGCCGGACCTGGGCGCGCTCGCGGACGCCCTGGAGCGCACCCTGGTCCGGGAGGCCGCCCAACTGAGCGAGGAACTGCGGCTGGAGGGGTTCATCACCGCGCTGCTGGTGGAGTTCCCGCCGGGTGAGGCGGTGGCCCGGACGCTGGACTGCGGTCACCCCGGGCCGTACCTGCTGGGCGGCGGTGGGCCGGGGGTGAGCCGGTGGGACGCCGGGGACCCGGGGCTGCCGCTGGGGATGGGCGTGCTGGGGGTGGCGCGTCCCGGCGTGGAGAGCAGGCCGTTCCCGCCGGGGAGCACGCTGCTGCTGGTGACCGACGGGGTGACCGAGGCCAGGGACGCGGCGGGGGAGTTCTACGACCCGGTGCGCGGGCTGGCCCCGCTCGGGCCGTTCGCGGGGGCGCGGGAGGCGGTGGAGGCGCTGGTGGCGGACGTGGCCCGGTGGACGGGAGGGCCGCGGGACGACGACATGGCGGTGCTCGCGGTGACCCGGCGTGCCGGCGACGGGGAGTGGTCGGGCGGCGGGAGCAATCGGTCATAGCGCCCGCGTGTGATTCCGAAGGGTCACGCTGATATCACGGTGGGGTTACGCAAGGTGCCTGCTCCATGGATTCCGGCCAAGTTGGGCACGGTGCCCCGGTGGCCGGAAAGCGGGTGTCCGGATATCGGACGGCGAAATGGACTGCCTGGTCAACGTGCCGGTTTGGAGGGGGTGTTGGGCGGCGGTTCCTCGTCCGACGGGCAGCGACGGGCGTGTGATGCGTGTGCGTCGGATCCGGATCCGGGAGGTGACGCCGAGTCAGAAAGGCGCGGGGTCGGTCACGGCGGTGGCGGGATCCGGTCGACCCTTCGTTCGTCCGGAAACGCACCCGGTGCTTGCCCGGTGTCGAATGGGTGACCGAGAGTCGCACCGATGAACGAGAAGCCGCACCCCCGTCCGTCCCGTCTGTCCGGCCACCGCGACTTCCGGCTCCTGCTGACCGGAGCCGCGGCGGCCCAGACGGGCAGTCAGGTGACCCTGGTGGCCCTGCCATTGGTGGCGGTGGTGGTGCTCGACGCCACCCCGTTCGAGGTCGGCCTGCTCACCGCCGCCGAGACCGCCGCCTTCCTGCTGGTCGGCCTGCCCGCCGGCGCCTGGCTGGACCGGATGCGCAAGCTCCCGGTGCTGATCCGCGCGGACGTGGTGCGCTGCCTCGCGGTGGCCTCGATCCCGCCGGCGGCGGCCTTCGGGGTGCTCACCATGCCCCAGCTCTACCTGGTCGCGCTGGTCACCGGGGTGGCCACGGTCTTCTTCGACGTGGCCCACCAGTCCTTCCTGCCCGCCGTCCTGCCGCGCGAGCAACTGGTGGCCGGCAACGGAGCGCTGGAGACCGTACGGTCCTCGGCGCAGATCGCCGGGCCGGGCCTGGGCGGCGGACTGGTCCAGCTGCTCGGCGCCCCGCTCGCCATCGTCGCGGACGCCTGCGGCTACCTCGCCTCCGCCCTGCTGCTCACCCGGATCCGGGTCGACGAGCCGAAGCCGGAACCGGTGCCCGGGAGTTCGCTGCGCGCCGAGGTGGCCGAGGGCGTGCGCTTCGTGCTGGGCCACCCGCTGCTGCGGGCGATCGCCACCGCCACCGCCACCTCCAACCTGTTCTCCGCCGTGCTGATGGCCGTTCAGACGGTCTTCTGGGTGCGGGTCCTGGACCTCTCGCCCGGGGCGATCGGCGCCCTGCTGTCCGCCTCCGCGGTCGGCGGGCTGGCGGGCGCGCTGTGCGCCGGGAAGCTGTCCCGCTGGGTCGGCCAGGCCCGGCTGATCTGGCTGGCCACCGTGGTGACCGCGCCGTTCGCGCTGCTGTGGCCGCTGTCCGGCGGCGGCGCCGGCGCCCTGCTGTTCGGCCTCGCCTCGGGCGTGGTGCTGTTCGGCGCGGTCGCCTACAACGTCGCCCAGGTGAGCTTCCGGCAGAGCGTCTGCCCACCCGAGCTGCTCGGCCGGATGAACGCCACCATGCGCTTCCTGGTGTGGGGCACGATGCCGATCGGCGCGCTCGGCGGCGGGCTGGTCGCCGACTGGGCCGGCCCGCGCGCCGCGCTGTGGGTGTGCGCGGTGGGGTTCCTGCTGGTGCCGGTGCCGTTGCTGCTGTCGCCGCTGCGGGGGATGCGCGAGCTGCCCACGGCCGCCGAGGCCCGCGCGGAGGAGCCCCGGGCGGACGAAGACCGGGCCGAGGACGCCGGGCATCCGGCCGCGAGCCCGACCGCGAGTCCGACCGCCCCCTGATTGCCACCTGACCGCTCCCCGAACCGAAGCCGTACCGAACCGAAGCCTCAACGAACAAAGCCAGAACCAAAGCCGTACCAAACCGAACCGAAGCCGCACCGAACCGAGCTGAACCGAACCGAACCGAGCCGACACCGGAAACCGGAGACCGTTCCGTGCACGCCAGCATCACCGCCGCCTACCTCGCCCGGTACCGCTCCGCAGCCGCCGACTCCCCGGTGGAGCTGCTCCCGCTGACCGGCGCCCAGCGGCGCTTCCTGATCACCCGGCGGCTCGCGCCGCAGACCCGCTCCGACCTCGCCCCGCTGTTCTTCGCCTACCCGGCCGGCACCCTCGACCTGCCCCGACTGGACCGCGCCGCGACCGCCGTCGCGGCCGGCCACCCGGCGCTGTGCGGGGCCTTCGCGACCGTGCGCGGCACACCCGTGCTGCGCACCGGCGGCCCCTCCGTCGAGGTCGCCCGGATCGCGGTGGCCCCCGGCACCGGCGCCGAGGCGGCGCTGCGCGCGGCACTCCTGGACTGGCCGCTGGACGGCCCGGCGCTGCGCCTGCTGGTGGCCCGGGAGCCGGACGGCGACGAGGAGTTGCTCGCCCTGGCCCTCGACCACGCGGCCTGCGACGAGCAGTCCATCGGGGCGCTGGTCGGCGAGCTCACCGAGGCGTACCGGCTCGACCGGTCGCCCGCGCCGGGCCCCGACCCGCAGGCGGTCGCCGACTTCCGGCAGGCCGTCGAACTCCAGCTGGCCGCCGAGGAGGCCGCCGCCGGGCCCGCCGCCGAGGCCCACTGGGGACGCCGGCTCGGCGGCCTGACCGGGACCGGCGGCGCCGCCGCCCGGACCACCGGCATGCTCACCGAGCGGCTGCCCGCCGTCGAGGGCGCCGCCCGCAGCGCCGTCTTCCCCGCCCTGCTGGACGCCGTCGGGGCCGCGGCCCGGCGGCTGCACCGCACCGACGACGGGCTGGCGCTCGGCTACCCGTGGGGCGGCCGCCCGCCCGGTGCGCCCGACGTGCTCGGCTGCTTCCTGAACACCCTGGTGCACGCCGTCCCCAGCCGGCCCGCCGCCGACCTGGAGGCGCTCTGCGACGCCTGGTGGGACGACCTGGAGCACGCCGGCACCCCCTTCGACGAGGTGGTCCGGGCCGCCCGCGCCGCCGGATCGCCGTGGTCCGGCGGGCTGGACGCGATGCTCACCTTCGAGAACCTGCAGCGCCGCCCCGAGCTGGTGCTCGGCGGCGTCGCCGGTCGGGAGGTCCACATCGACGGCCGCCCGCTGGCCGCCCCGACGGCGGTCGCCGCCGCGTACGGCGAGGACCTGCTGGTGCGCTTCGTCTGGGACGCCGAGCGCTTCCCGGCGGCGGAGGCCGAGGCGGCCTTCGCGGACCTGCTCGCCGTGCTGCGCGGCCACCTCTAGGGACTCCGGCCGCCCACCCCGCCCGCATCCCGGGCCCACCGACCTCACCCTCCCCGAGGACCCCGGGCCGCACCCTCACCCCGGTGCGGCCCGGCCCCCACCGGCCGCCACCGGGACCACCCCACTTCCGCGCCCGGCCACCGCAGTGCCGACACGCCCACCACACAAGGGAATCCTTCATGTTCGCACTCTCTCCCTCGCAGGAGATCGTCTGGCTGCACGAGCAGATGCAGCCCGGCAGCCGCGCCTACAACTTCACCGGCGTGCTCGACCTGTGGGGCACCCTCGACCGCGCGGCCCTGCACGCCGGCCTCGCCGCCGTCCTGGCCCAGCACCCGGGCCTGCGCCTGGAGTTGGTCGCCCGACCGGAGGGCCTCCCGGGCCAGCGGGTCGCCGAGGACTGCCAACCCGAGCTCCGGCACAGCGACTTCACCGCCGAGGCGGACCCGGAGACGGTGTTCCGCACGTTACTCGCCGCCGAGGCCGAGGAGCCGCTGGACACCGAGCGGGCGCCGCTGCTGCGCTGGCACCTGGTCAAGCTCGCCGAGGACCACCACCGGCTGATCCACGTCGAGCACCACCTCGTCCACGACGGCCACTCCTTCGCGATCTTCCTGCGCGACCTGTTCACCGTCTACCGCGCCCGGGTCCTCGACCAGCCGTACGAGCTGGCCACCGCCCCCTCGTACGAGCAGCACGCCCGCACCGAGGCCGACCCGAGGGCCCGCGAGCGCGCCCTCGCCTTCTGGACCAGGGAGTTGGCCGACGCCCCGCGCGAGGTCACCCTGCCCGGGCTGGCCCGGCCGGGCGTCGAGCGCCGCCACCGCGGCGGCCAGCTGCGCCAGTCGATCGGCGCCGACCTCGCCGAGCGGCTGCGCGAGCGCAGCAAGTCCGACGGCCACACCCCGTTCTCCACCCTGCTCGCCCTGTTCACCGAACTGCTGCGCCGGCACAGCGGCCACCGCGAGATCACCGTCGGCACCGCCGTCGGCAACCGCCCGGAGGGCTACGAGGGCACCGTCGGCATGTTCGTCAACACCGTGCCGCTGCGCCTGCGGATCGACCCGGCCGCCTCCGGCACCGAGGCCGTCGACGAGGTCACCGACGTCCTGATGCGCGCCCTGCCGCACCAGCACCTGCCGGTGCAGGAACTCACCCACAGCCTCGGGCTGCACACCGGCGGCGCCGACAACCCGCTGTTCAACGTGATGTTCAGCGCCCACGACGCCGCGCTGCCCGACGTCCAGGCCCCCGGCCTCGACGTCTCGCTGTACGAGGGATTCAACACCGGCACCACCCGCTTCGACCTCGACCTGGTGCTGCTGCCGGACGACCGCCGGGTGGTCGGCGAGAAGCACGGCGTCGCCGGGATGACCCTGATCTGGGACTACGACGCCGACCTGTTCGGCGAGGCCCGGGCCGTGCTGCTCTCCGAGCGCCTGCTGGAGCTGCTGCGCTGCTACCTCGACGGCCCCGAGGCGGTGCTCGCCGAGCTGGCCCCCGCCCCCGCGGCCGAGCCCGCCGCCCCGCTCACCCCGGCCGGCCTCGACCCGGCCGCCGCCCACGACCCGACCGCGCTCGCCGTGCTGGCCGGCACCGAGCGCCTCACCTACGGCGAACTCGACCGCCGGGTCGGCGACCTGGTCGACCGGATGCGCGCCGCCGGGGTCACCGCCGGCCAGCCGGTGGCCGCCGTGCTGCCGCGCGGCACCGACAGCGTGGTCGCCCTGCTGGCCTGCCTGCGGCTCGGCGCCGTGCACGCGCCGCTGTCCACCGAGGACCCGACCGCCCGGCTCGGCCTGCTGCTGGAACGGCTCGCCCCCGCCCTGGTCCTGGCCACCCGGCAGAGCGCCCGCGCGCTGCCCGCCGAGGGCTTCACCCCGGCCCTGCTGGACGGCCCCGCCTTCCCGAAGGCCGAGCCCGCCGCCGTCCTGGCGGGCGGCGCGTACCTCATCCACACCTCCGGCTCCACCGGCGTGCCCAAGCCCGTCCTGGTCGGCCGCGAGGCGCTCGCCGGGTACGTCGCCGCGATCGCCGCCCGCTACGAACTCACCGCCGCCGACCGGGTGCTGCTGTTCGCCCGGCCGTCCTTCGACGTCTCCCTGGAGGAGGTGCTGCCCGCCCTCGCGGCCGGCGCCGCCCTGGTGGTGCCGCAGCGCGAGGTGCCCACCGGGCCCGAGCTGGTCGCGGTGCTCGCCGCCCGCGCCGTCACCGTCGCGAACCTGCCCACCAGCTACCTGCTCGCCGTCCGCGAGGACCTGCGCGAGGCGCTGCGGGACGGCCGCTGGACGCCCAGGCTGCTCGTCCTCGGCGGCGAACGGCTGCCCGCCCGGGCACTGGCCGGGCTGACCGGGGCCACCACGGTGCTCAACGCCTACGGCGTCACCGAGGCCACCGTCACCTCCACCGTCCACCGGGTCGGCACGGCCGACGTCGAGGCGGACGGCGAGATCCCGCTCGGCACCGAACTCGACGGCGTGCGGCTGCACGTCCTGGACGAGACGCTGCGCCCGCTGCCGTACGGCTGCGTCGGCGAACTCGCCGTCAGCGGCGGCCTGCTGGCCGAGGGCTACGTCGGCCTGCCGGAGCCCACCGCGGCCCGGTTCGTCACCGTCCCCGCCCTCGGCGGCGCCCGGGTCTACCGCACCGGCGACCGCGGCTACCGCGACACCGAGGGCCGGCTGTGCTTCCTCGGCCGCGCCGACAACCAGGTCAAGCTGCGCGGCCACCGGATCGAGCTGGAGGAGATCGAGGCCGCCGCCTCGGCCGAACTCGGCGGCCGCTCCTGCGCCGTGGTGCTGCACACCGACCCGCGGACCGGCCCCCGCCTGGTCGGCTTCCTGGAGGGCACCGAGCGCCCCGACCAGGCCGCCCTGCACGCCGCGCTGGCCCGCCGGCTGCCCGGCGGACTCGTCCCGGCCACCTGGACGGCCGTCGAGACCATGCCCACGGTGGCCGGCGGCAAGCCCGACCGCGCCGCCCTCGCCCGGCTGGTCGAGGAGACGCCGCAGGAGCAGGAGCAGGAGGAGCACGCGCCCAGCGCCTTCACCGACCCCGGCCAGCAGCTGATCGCCGCCGCCTGGCGCGAGGTGCTCGGCCACGACCGCTTCGGCGCGGACTCGCACTTCTTCGAGGTCGGCGGCCACTCGCTGCTCGCCGCCCAGCTGGCCGCCCACCTGGAGCCGCACCTGGGCAGCCGCCCGCCGCTGCGCACCCTGTTCCGGCACGCCGTACTGGCCGACCAGGCCCGCGTCCTCGCCGGGGACGTCAAGTGAGCGCGCCCTCGGCGGTACCGGGCAAGGGCGCCGACGGGACCGTCGGGCGCCCGCGCCACCGCGAAGGGGCCGCCGCGCCCCGGAAGGCGTTCACCGCCCGCCCCACGAGCCAGAACTGACGGTTCGACGTGCGTACTTGGAGACGATGATGGAATCCCTGAGCATCGGATACGGCCGCCCGCACCAGGACGGCGCGGTCCTCGACCTGTTCACCAGCTGGGCACACCGCACCCCGCAGGCGCCCGCCCTGATCGACGGCGAGCACACCCACAGCTACGCCGAACTCGACCGCCTCGCCGACACCGTGGCCGAGGCGCTGCGCGGCAAGGTCGGCCCGGGCGACCTGGTCGGCGTCTGCCTCGGCCAGTCGACGGCGCTGGCCGCCGTCACCCTGGCGACGGCCAAGCTCGGCGCCGTCCACCTGCCGCTCGGCCCGCGCCCCGGCGAGAAGCGCCTCCAGGCCGTCGCCGAACAGCTGCGCCCGGTCTGCCTGGTCGGCGAAGCCGCCGTACTGCCGCCCGGCGGCGAACGGCTGGACCTTGACCTGCCCACCGAGGGCGTGGTCGCCGCGCTGACGCCCGGCGGGCAGGCCGGCGTGCCGGTCGGCACCCACTACGCCGTCCTCACCTCCGGCTCCACCGGCACCCCCAAGGCCGTCGCCGTCACCGAGCCGGCCCTCGGCGCGCTGCTGCAGTGGTACCGCGAGCTGACCGGCCTCGGCCCCGGCGAGCGGCACAGCCTGCTGATCGGGGTCGCCTTCGACCCGCACGTCCTGGAGCTGTGGGCCGGCCTCACCTCCGGCGCCGCGCTGGTCGTCGCCCCCGAGGCCGTCCGCTGGGACTCCGGCGCGCTCGCCGACTGGTGGCGCGAGGCCGGCATCACGGTCTCCGTGCTGCCCACCCCGCTGGCCGAGCCGATCCTCAACCGGCCCTGGCCCACCGGACTGGCGCTGCGCCACGTGACGGTCGGCGGCGACCGGCTGCGCCGCGCGCCCGGGCCGGAGGTCACCGCGACCGTCCACAACGCCTACGGTCCCGCCGAGGCGACCGTCGCCACCACCGTGCACACCATGGCGCCGGGCGGCGACCACGGTGCCGACGCGCCGCCGATCGGCCTGCCGATCCCCGGCGCCGTCCTGCTGGTCACCGACGAGCAGGGCACCCCGGTGCCCAGGGGCACGGCCGGGGAGTTGAGGATCGGTGGCCGGGGGCTGGCCGCCGGTTACCTCGACCCCGAGCTGACCGCCCGCCGCTTCGTCGAGGTGCCGCCCGGCGTCGACGGCATCGACCGGGTCTACCGCACCGGCGACCGGGTGGTGATGCGCGCCGACGGCGTGCTGGAGTTCCACGGCCGCCTGGACGACCAGGTCAAGGTCAGCGGCGTGCGGATCGAGCCGGCCGAGGTCGAGGCCGCCTTCGAACGCGACGCCCGGGTGCGCCGGGCCGTGGTCGCCGCCGAACCGGCCCCGGCCGGCGGGGTGCGGCTGCTCGCCTTCGTCCAGGCCGAGGGCGACGCCGAGCCCGCGAGCCTGCTGGACGCCGTCCGGCCCTGGCTGCCCGAGCAGGCCGTGCCCTCAGCCGTCCGGCTGGTCGAGCGCTACCCGCTGGACGCCAACGGCAAGGTGGACCGCGCGGCGCTGCTCGCCGCCGTTCCGCCGGCCCCGGCGGCCGTCGGCGAGGACGGCGACACCCCGGTCGAGCGGACCGTGCTGAAGCTCTGCCGGGAGCTGATCGGCAACGCCGAGCTCGGCCCGGACGACAACTTCCTCGCCTCGGGCGGCAATTCGCTCGCCGCCGCCCGACTGCTGGAGTCCCTGGAGGAGGAGTACGGCGTGCGGCTGCGCGCCCCCCTGCTGCTGCGCCAGCCCGACCTGCGGGCCGTCGCACGGCTGGTGGAGGAGCGGCTGCCGAGCGAGTCCGTCCTCTGACCTCACCGTGACCAGCGGCGCCCCGGCCCCGGGCCGGGGCGCCCGGAAGGGACCCAGCCATGACCTCCACCCCTGGCACCCTGCCCGCGCTGATCGCCCGGCAGGCCGAGCAGCACCCCACCGCCCTCGCCGTCACCGACGGCAACGGCTACCTCACCTACCGCGAACTCCACGACACCTCCGGCCGGTTGGCCGCCGTCCTGGCCGCCCGCGGGATCGGCCCCGGCAGCGCCGTCGGCCTGCTCTGCGCCCGATCGGCCCGGTTCGCCGTCGCCCAACTCGCCGCCTGGCGGGCCGGGGCCCTCGTCGTCCCGCTCGACCCGGCCTACCCGCGCCCGCGGATCACCGAGATGACCACCGACGCCGACGTGCGGCTCGTCCTCGGCGACAAGGCGCTGCTCGCCGAGGCCGGACTGCCCGCCGAGCGCAGCCTGGTGCTCGCCGAGCACGGCGGCTACACCGAGGCCCCCGTCCCCGACGCCGCCGACCCGGACGCGCCCGCCCTGCTCTACTACACCTCCGGCTCCACCGGCCGGCCCAAGGGCGTACTCGTCCCGCACCGCGCCGTCACCGACCTGGTCACCGCCCCCGACGGGCTCGCCCTCGGCCCGCGGGACCGGGTGCTCTTCCACTCCACCCCCTCCTTCGACGCCGCCACCTTCGAACTGTGGGCCCCGCTCGCCCGCGGCGCCGCCGTCGCCGTCTCGCCCGCCGACCGGCCCAGCGCCGAGGAACTCGTCCGCGACATCGAGCGGTTCGGCGTCACCACCGCCTTCCTCACCACCGCGCTCTTCCACCACCTGGCCGCCAAGCAGTCCCGGATCTTCGGCGTGCTGCGCACCCTGGCCGTCGGCGGTGAGGCGCTCGCCCCCGAGTACGCCGGAGCGGTGCTGCGCGCCTTCCCCTGGCTGGAGCTGTACAACGTCTACGGGCCCACCGAGGCCACCACCTTCACCACCGCGCACCGGATCACCCCGGACGACTGCGCGGGCGGCCCGGTCCCGATCGGACGGCCCTTCGGCGGCGCCCGCGCCCTGGTCCTGGACGAGCACCTCGCCCCGGTCGAGCCCGGCGCGGTGGGCGAACTGTGGATCGGCGGCGAGCGGCTCGCCCAGGGCTACCTCGACCGGCCCGAGCTCACCGCCGAACGCTTCCCGGAACTCCCGGGTCGCGGCCGCGCCTACCGCAGCGGCGACCTGGTGCGCCAACGCCCCGACGGCACCCTGGAGTTCCACGGCCGCACCGACGACCAGGTGAAGGTCCGGGGCTTCCGGATCGAGCCCGGCGAGGTCGAGCACGCGCTGCTCCAGTTCCCCGAGGTCGCCGAGGCGGCCGTGGTGGTCCGCCGGGCCGGCCGACCCGACGCCGCGCTCACCGCCTGCGTGGTGCTCGCCGACGGCGCCGGCGCGGCCGTCGAGACCCTGCGCACCCGGCTCGGCGAGCAGCTGCCCGCCCACCTGGTGCCCACCGCCTGGAGCATCCTCGGGGAACTGCCGCTCACCGGCACCGGCAAGGTCGACCGGCGCGCGCTCGCCGCCGCCGACCCCGATGCCGCCGGCCGCGCCCGGGCCGAGGTCGAACTCACCCCGATCCAGCAGGTCGTCGCCGAGGCCTGGAGCCGCGCCCTGGAACGCCGGATCACCGACCCGGCCGCCGACTTCCTCGCCGAGGGCGGCCACTCGCTGCTCGCCATGTGGGTCGTCGACGACCTCAGCGGCGACCTCGGCGTCGACCTCTCCCTCGCCGACTTCCTCGGCCACCCCACCGTGGCCGGACAGGCCGAACTGCTGGAGCGCGCCCTGCGGGCCGCCGACGACACCCCCGGAGCAGCACAGCGATGACCAGCGACCAGAACGACCTGCTCCGTCGGGCCCGCAACCGCCGCCCCGCCCCCGCCCCGGAGCAGCCCGCCGCCGACTCCGGCCCGGCCCCGCTGTCGCACGCCCAGCAGCGGATGTGGCTGATGGACCACCTCGGCCAGGGCGGCGCCCTCTACAACGTGCCGATCGCCACCCGGCTGCGCGGACCGCTCGACCCGGAGGCCCTCGCCACCGCGCTCACCGGCCTCACCGAACGGCACGCCGCCCTGCGCACCCGCTACCCGCGCCACGGCGACCAGCCGCACCAGCACATCGACCCGGTGCGCCCGGTGCCGCTGCCCGTCCTGGACGCCCCCGGCGACTGCGTCGATCAGTTGGTGACCGAGGCCGCCTGCCCGTTCGACCTCACCGACGGGCCGGTGCTGCGCGCGCTGCTGCTGCGGCACGCGCCCGAGGACCACACCCTGCTGCTGACGATCCATCACATCGCCGTCGACGGCGGCTCCTTGCCCGTCCTCGCCGCCGACCTCGCCGAGTTGTACACCGCCGCCCGCGACGGCGGCCGGCCCCAACTCCCGCCGCCCGGCATGCCGTACGCCGAGTACGCCCGCCAGGAGCGCGCCCGCGACGCCGAACTCACCGCCGCCGCCGACGCCCGCGCCGCCCACCTGGCCGGCGCCCGCCCGCTGCCGCTGCTGCGGCCC
>NZ_JBEOSV010000098.1:0-28246 GCF_040303245.1 Kitasatospora sp. NPDC096077
CCCTTCGGCGGCGCCGGCGGGCGGCCAGCGCGGCGGCGCCGCCGAGGCCGAGGGCGACCGCCACGGTGATCGCCAGCGGCAGCACCGAGCCGGAGTCGTGCGGGGCGTCCGCGGTGGGGGCGGCGTCGACCACGGTGGTGGTCGGGCTCGCCGAGGTCGCGGTGGCCGACGGGGTGTCGGTCGGCGTGGGCGGGTCCGTCGGGGTGGGTGTCCCCTCGGGGGTGGCGGCCGGGGTCGTCGGCTGGTCGGAGGCGGGCGCGTCCGTCGGCGGCTGGGTGCCGTCGGCCGGGGCCGCCGGCGTGCCGCCCGGGGCGGGTGCCCGGCCGGGGGCGGGCTGACGGGCACCACCACCGCTGCCGGGCTGCGGGGCGGAGCCGTTGCCCCGGCCGCTGCCCGCGCCTCCCGAACCGGACGCGGACCCGGAACCACCGGTGGTCGAACCGCCGGAGCCGGACCCGGAGCCACCGGCCGTACCGCCGCCCGAACCCGAGCTCCCGCCACTGCCGTTGGAGCCGTTGCCCGAGCCGCCGCCGGAACCGGAGCCGCCGGTGGTCGAACCGCCGGGCGCGGTGTTGTGGGCCCGCAGGGAGTCCACCGGGATGGTCGGCCGACCGATGGTCAGGTCGTCGTTGGTCGCGCCGAAGATCCACAGGTCGACGCTGCCCGGCTTGGGGTGGTAGCTCATCGCACCGAGCTGGCTGTAGCTCCAGTCGGTGTCCCCCGGGTCGGCGTGCCAGTACGACCAGTAGGCGCTGGCCGGCGGGGTGAGGACGCACTTCTCCTGGTCGGCGGTCGGGTACTGCTTGCCGCCCAGGTACCCGCTGAAGCCGATCCGGCAGATGAACGCCGGACCGTCGTGGCCGGTGCCGGTGGTGTGCCAGCCGCCCTGGTTGAGCAGCTCGTAGCCGGTGGTCGGCGTGGTGCCGCAGGAGCGCAGCACCGGACCGCCCCACTTGCTGAAGTCGATCGCCAGGATCACGCCGGAGGTGGTCGTGCACTGGTCCAGCGGCAGCGGTGCGGCGGCGGCCGGGGTGGCCGTGCCGAGCAGCGCGGTGCCGATCAGCGAGAGCGCGCCGAGCACGGCCGCCAGGCCCTGTCGGCGGCTCATCGGTGCCGTCCCTGGCCGAGGCGGGTGCGGGAGACGGCGACGGCGGTGCCGCCGGCCAGCAGCAGGGCCAGCGCGAGCAGCGCCGGGAGGGCGGCGTCGCTGCCGGTGTGGGCCAGGCCGGAGCCGTTCGGGGCGGCAGCGTCGGCCACCACCGGCCGGACCTCGCCGCCCGGTGCCCCGCCGTCACCGGCACCCGCCGGGGGCACGTCGGTCACGCCGGGCGCGGAGGCCCCGGACGTCCCGGTCGGCGCCGGGGTGCCGGTCGAGGTCGCGCCCGAGGTCGGAGACCCGGTGGACGTCGGAGACCCGGTGGAGGTCGGGGAGGCGGTGGAGGTCGGGGAGGCGGTGGACGTCGGAGACCCGGTGGAGGTCGGGGAGGCGGTCGCGGACGGCGACCCGGTCGGCTGCGGCGTCCCCGCCGCCACCGGCCGCTTGAGGGTCCCGAAGGACGTGCCGACCGTCCCGCCCAGCACCTGGGTCGAGGCCCGGACGTCCGAGCCGCGCTGCCCGGCCGCCGCGACGTTGAAGCCGCCGTCCGGGTTCTGCTGCCCGGCCAGGAAGTCCCGGGCCCGCGAGATCGCCGGACCGTACTGCCCGGCCCGCAGCGAGAACGCCTGGACGGCCAGGGCGGTCGAGTTTGTGGAGTCGCCGGAGGCGCCCGGGAAGCCTCCGTCGGCGAGCTGCTTGCCCGCGATCCACCCGACCGCGCGGTCCACGGCCTGCTTGGCGGCCGGGTCGTCGGGGAGCAGGTCGAGGGCCATCGCGGCCATCGCGGTGCTGTCCACGTCGGAGTCGCCCTTGGCCGGGATCAGGCTCGGCCAGGAGCCGTCGGCGTGCTGGAGGCCGGTCAGGTAGCGCACCGGCTCGGTGGCGTGGGCGCCGTCCCCGGCCCGGAGCTGGGCGATGATGCCGAGCGACTGGGAGAACACCGAGGTCGCATAGCGGTAGTTGCCCTGGGCCGCGCAGGCGGTGTCGGGGGCCTGGCTGGGCGCGGTGCAGATGATGGCGGCGAGCGCGGCGATCAGGTCCTGGCCGCCGAAGGCACGCGGGTCGCGACCGACCACCTCGGCGAGCAGCGCCGTCTTGCCGATCGAGCCGCCGCCGGCGAACTCGGTGCCGACGTTCGTCCAGTCGTCCACCGTCCGGCCGTTGCCGTCCTTGCCGTGCTGGTCGAGGAAGTCGGCGATCCGGCCCAGTGCCTTGTCGTCGCTGCCGGTGGCGGCGAGGGCGAAGGCACCGTCGATGGTCAGCCCGAAGTCGGCGAAGCCCGGGAAGCCCTCGTAGTACTGGCCGCCGATCAGCCGGGTCGGGTCCGTGAGGTAGGCCGAGCCCTTGGCCAGGTCGGGCTTCCGGTGCAGGTCGTGGTCGAGCGCGGCGAGGTCGGTGCCGGCCAGGGCGAGCACCGCCTGTCCGGTGGCGGTGGGGTCCGCGTCGGTGGCGGCCGGGTCGGTGGTGAAGCCGCCGGAGGGCAGCTGCCGGGCGGCGATCCAGCCGGTGGCGGCCGCGTCGGCGTCGGTGCGGCCGGCCGCCTTCAGGGCCTGGGCGGCCAGCGCCGTGGTGTAGGTGTCGCTCGCGCCGGCCCAGGAGTACGGCCAGAGGCCGCCGTCGGGCTTCTGCTGGGCGGCGGTCCAGGCGTCGGCGCGCTTGACGGTGTCGGGCGCGGTGCCGGCCCGGCGCAGGGTGAGCGCGGTCAGCGCGGTGGTGCCCGGGTCGCCGTCGCAGTGGTCGCCGGGGGCGATCATCACGGAGGAGACGCCGCCGTCGGCGCACTGGGCGGAGGTGAGCCGGGCGACGGCGGTCGGCGGCAGGGCGGTGCCGGAGCGGGCGAGGGCCAGCAGGGCGAGGGCCTGGTTGACCGGGTAGGTGACGCCCTCGAAGTCCCCGGCGGCGGTGCAGGCGCCGAGCTTGCCCTGGGCGGTGCAGACGTGGTCGGTGAGCGCGGCGATCAGGTCGTGTCCGCCGAAGGCGCGCGGGTCCCCGCCGGTGATCTCGGCGAGCAGCGCCAGCTGGGCGACGGCCCGGGGGACGGGGGCCGCCTTGGGGCCGCCCGGGAAGGCGTACTGGTCGGTGTGGGCGGCCAGGTAGGCGACGATCTTGCGCAGGGTGTCGTCCTGCCCGCCGGCCGCGGCCAGCGTGAAGGCGGTGTCCGTGGTGGCGTCGTAGTCCACCGCCTTCGCCGAGGGGTCGTACACGTGGTCGCCGTCGGTCAGCCGGGCGACCAGCCAGCGGGCCGCGGCGGGCAGGTCGGCCTTGGGGGGCTTCGGCGTACCGGTCGCGGTCGGCGTGGGGGTGGGCGTGGGGGTCGGCGTGGGCGTGGACGACCCGCCCTTGGCCCGGACCGAGTCCGGGGTGAAGGTCGGGGAGCCGGTGGTGCCGCCGACGTCCGTCCCGCCGTACACCCAGGCCTCGACCTCGCCGGGCGCGGGCTTCTGCGACATCGCGCCGAGCGTGGCGTACGACCAGTGGTCCTGGCCGACCGGGGCGATCCAGTACGACCAGTACCCGGTCGCCTGCGGGGTGTTGACGCAGGACTCCTTGTCCGGCGTGGGGTACTGGGTGCCGTCGTGGAAGGCCGGGTTGCCCAGCCGGCAGACGAAGGCGGGGCCGTCGTGCGCCGTGCCGGCGGTGCTGAACCCGCCGTTGTGCAGCAGGTTCATCCCGGTGGTGGGGTGGGCGTCGCAGCCGCGGACCACGCCGCCGCCGAACGGGCCGAAGTCGACCGCGACGACGGCCCCGGAGGTCGCCGTGCACTGCTCCAGCGGGTCCGCGTGGGCGGCGGTCCCGGGCAGGGCCACCAGGGCCAGGCTGCCCGCGGTCAGCGCGAGCGCGGCGGCGGCCGCGGAGGCGGCGGTTCCTCGCCGCCACACGGTGGGACGGTGTCTGTGGACCGGCACGGAACGAACTCCCCTGTCGACTGCGGCGTCGGCGGGGACACGGGTGCGCAGCAGGGCACCCCGGGGCAGGGGTGGGCCGTACCGCGTCGCAGTCCTCGACGACGCTCGTGCGTGCTCCACGGCGCAGGCATTCCGGCTCGCCCGCCGGGACGGGTCGGCTGGACTCGTCGGTACGGGCACACGGTTGCGGGACAGCGCCGGATTCGAACCGGCTTCCCCTGACCCCCTGGAGGAAAAACGCTTCATCAGACCATGGCCGGACCAGCGAGGTCAACGATTCGTCATATCGTCTACGTCACGGCTCGTTCGAATTCGATGCGGTAAGGTCCCGGCTCGGCCGAGCGGGGGAACCCGGTGGAAATCCGGGGCTGACGCGCAACGGTGTGCGGGGCGGCACTGCCTTCCCCGCGAGCCCGGATGCCCGGCGGCCGCACTGTTCCGCGGAAGTCCGTCCACGCGATCCGGGCGTCGGCCGCCCCTCGCAGCGACGCACCGCCGTCGACGCACCGGGCACGGTCGGGGCCCTCCAACCCCCCAGGAGCCCTTCCATGACCCGCACCCTCCACCGCGGCCTCGCCACCGCCGTCGCCGCCCTGGCCGCGGCCGGCACCGCGCTCGCCACCGCCGTCCCGGCCCAGGCCACCGCGAGCCCGACCCAGATCAGCACCTCCGTCACCAACGGCGTCGCCTACCTGCGCAGCCTCCAGGGCGCGGACGGCGGCTACGCGGGCAGCGGACTGTCCAACGAGTGGGCGTTCAGCGCCCTGGCCGCGGCCGGGACCGCCGCCGCCGACGTCACCCCCGGCGGCGACGCCACCAAGAACGCCCGCCTGGTCTACCGCAACCAGCTCGCCGCCCCGACCTGGCCGAACGCCAGCCCGGTGGTCACCGACTACGAGCGCGGCATCCTCAACTCCTACGCGGCGGGCATAGACCCGGCCCGGGTCGGCCCCGGCCGCAACCTGATCGCCGACGCCGTCTCCTACTGGCAGACGTCCACGCCCGGCTACTACGGCCCCGCCGCCAACTTCAACGGCACCGTCTTCGCCCTGCTCGCCCTCGGCGGCGCCCGCACCCAGGCCGGCGCCCAGCGGGTGCCCCAGCCGCTGCTGGACGCCTCCACCGCCGTGGTGCGCGCCAACCAGCACACCGACGGCGGCTGGAACTACAGCAAGGCCGCGGGCGACCCGAACGCCCTCGGCCAGCCCAGCGACGTCGACATGACCGGCGCGTCGATGGCCTCGCTGTGCGTCGGCGGGGTGGCCAACACCGACCCGGCGGTGCTCGCCGCGAAGGGCTTCCTCAAGGCCAAGATGGCCACCTCGGGCGCGTTCAACGCGATGTACGGGGTGAACACCGACTCCAACGGCTGGGCCGTCTCCGGCCTGATCGCCTGCGGCTTCGACCCGCAGGGCACGGACTTCACCTCGCCCGCCCCGTTCAAGAAGACCCCGGTGGACTTCCTGATCTCCCAGCAGTTCAACCCCGGCGGCGGCTTCCGCTACCAGCCCACCGACACCTCGCCCAGCGCCTACGCCTCGGTCGACGGCCTGCGCGCGGTCGCGGGCGGCGGCTTCACCGCCACCCCGCCCACCCCGGTCACCGCGGGCGAGCCGCAGTTCGTGGCCACCTCCGGCTTCACCCCGGGCACCGCCGCCCGGATCGCCCTGATCGTCGACGACGGCACCGGCAACCCGCGCCCCTGCGCGGTCACCATCACCCCCACCGGCAGCACCGCGACCCTCGGCGACGTGCTCGACGCGGCCGCCACCGCGAGCCCGGCCGGCTGCGTCACGGCGGTCACCCCGGCCAGCGGCGTCGCCGGTCCGATCACCTCGCTCAACGGCGTTGCCAACAGCGGTACTTCGAGCTGGCTGCTGTCGACCGACGGCGGCGCCTCGATCACCGCCGACCGCACCGCCGTGGTCAACCTCGGCGACACCGTCTCGCTGCGCTACGGCAGCTGACGTACCCCGTGCGGACGGCGGCCCCGGGAACGTCCGGGGCCGCCGTCCGTCCGCCGTCCGTCCGTCCGTCCGCCCGCCGTCGGTCATCCGCCGTCGGGCACCCGTCAACCGGCTCAGGCCTCGGGGCCGTACGCGCCGAAGCCCCGGCAGACCAGGCCCTCGCGGAAGCTGAGCACCTCGGCGACGGCCCGGCCGCGCTCGTTGCGGTAGTTGATGACGAGGGTGTCGACCGAGACCCGGACGTCCTCGACGGTGAAGTGCAGATCGGGCAGGTGCTTCAGGCCCTTCGCCCAGTAGACCCGCAGGGCCTCCTTGCCGCGCACCTCGCCGGACGGGTCGCCGATCAGTTCGAGGATCCGGGGCGAGGCGAAGACGACGTCCTCGGTGAAGTGGGCGAGGATGCGCTCCAGGTCGTGCGCGTTCCAGGCGTCCGCCCAGTCCCGGGCGAAGCGGGTGCCGAATTCGTGGTTGAAGTTGCGGTCGAAGTCGTGGTCCATGCCCCTGGACGGTAACGACAACCGGCCCTCCCCGCCCGTGGTTCCACCATCCGGTCAGCCCGCCCGGTCGAGCAGCGGCACCCGCACCTGGTTGAAGCCGTAGTAGAGGGCGAGCAGCCCGTGCACGGCCAGGGCCGCCGGGGCGGACAGGAAGGCCAGGGCGACGGTCAGCGGGTAGACCACCAGGCCCAGTTCGAACCGCCAGCGGGCGGCCCGGGCGGCCGGCACGTCCACCCGCGCGTCGAAGCAGTGGCCGGTGCGGGTCGCGTAGTTCCAGAAGAGGCTGAACAGCACCGCCTGGCCGACCATCACCGCGCCGTACACGGCCGCGGCCACGTTCGCCGCCGAGCCGTTCCGCAGGTTCTGCGCGACCAGGGCGGTCGGGAAGGGCAGCACCGAGACCAGCATCAGCAGCAGCAGGTTGAGGAACATCAGGGTGCGGTCGACCCGGGCCAGGTGCCGGAACAGGGTGTGGTGGTTCACCCACTCCACACCGATCACCAGGAAGCTCACCACGAACGCGAAGTAGGACGGCCACTGGGCGCCGAGTGCCCGCCACAGCTCCGCCGCCCCGTGCGCCTGCGGGATCCTGATCTCCAGCACCAGCAGGGTGATCGCGATCGCGAAGACCCCGTCGCTGAACGCCTCGATCCGGCCGGTGTCCGTCGTCTCCACCGGCAGAGCATCTCAGCCGGGCTGCGGCACCCGTCCGCGCAACGCCGGGGCCGGCGGAGCGGCATCGGGCCCGGCCAGCAGGTCCGGCACCCGGCAGGGCGGGACGGAGGCCGGGTGCGGCACGGGCGCCCCGAGCGCGCGGCGGGCCCGGTCCCGTTCGGCGCCGGCCAGCACCGCCCGGTGGACCGCCCGGGCCAGCCGGGCGCCCCAGACCGACCGCGGCCCGCCGAAGGGGTCGGCCGCGCCGCCGCCGGTCCGGACGGCCACGCAGACCGCGTCCGAGGGGGTGCCGGAGCAGTCGTACCCGGCGTCCAGCAGCGCCTGCACCTTGGCCTCGGTCGCGGTGGCCAGCAGGTTCACCACCCCGGCGTCGGCGACCGGGGCCGGCACCACGGCCAGGATGTTGATCGTGCCGGGCCGGTGGGCGGCCGGCCGGGCGGCGGGGTCGGCCGCCCAGACCGGGACACCGATCCCGGCCGTGACCACGGCGGTGACGCCCTCGTCCTCGGCCCAGGTGCAGTCGTCCACCTCGGCCGCCGTCATCAGCCCGACGCCGGGGCCGGTCAGGCCCTCGGCGGCGGCCAGCTCGGCCAGGTGTTCGGCCGGGTCCATCCGCGCGTAGCCGGGCCGGACCTGGGCGTTCAGCACCCAGGACCGTTCGCCCAGCCCGCCGCCGAGCACCGCGCTGCTGACCATCCGCCAGCCCGGCCCGGCCCGCCACACCAGCAGGTGGCGGCAGGCGCCGTCCTCGACCCGCGCGGACCGGCCCACCCGGACCGGTCCGTCCCGCCGTCCGTCCTGCCATCCGTCCACGACCGACCTCCCTCGACCGGGCACGCTACCGCGCCCCCGGCCCGGGCCGACCGGCGGGCACCCGCCTCCGGCCGGGTGGGCCGACCGCTAGCGCGGGAGGCGCGGGCGGGTGCCGGGCTCCTGGACGGGGAACGGCTGTCCCCCGCCCGGGAAGGTGGGCGCCGGGTAGTTGGCCACCTCGTACTCGGCCAGGTCGAGCTGCTCGGCGGTCGGCGGCAGCGGCGGGGCCTCGCGCCTGCCGGCGTCGAACTGGAACGCCGAGGTCAGGTCGCCGAAGGTGCGGCGGCGCCAGTCGGTGAGGGTGGCCGAGCGGACTCCGGTGAACCGTTCCAGGAAGCGCAGCACCGAGGTGTGGTCGAAGGCCTCCCCGGCGACCCAACCGCCCACCGTCCAGGGCGAGATGATGAGGCACGGCACCCGGAAGCCGCCGCCGATCGGCAGCCCGTCGACGAACTCGCCCGGCGTCCCGGCCGGGGGCACCGGCGGCGGCACGTGGTCGAACAGGCCGTCGTTCTCGTCGTAGTTGAGGATGAACACCGTCTTGGCCCACACCGCGGGGTTCGACGCGACCGCCTCGATCTTGGCGGCGACGTAGTCGGCGCCGGCGGCGGGCAGGTAGTCCGGGTGCTCGGACTGGTAACTGGTCGGCAGGATCCAGGAGACGGCGGGCAGCCGGTCGTTGCGCGCGTCCTCCTCGAAGGTGCCGGCCGGGCGGGTCGTCATGCCCCGGCGGTGCAGCGCGCTGCCGGGCTTGGCCTGCTGGAAGCTCTTGAAGAGCGAGAGCATGTTGGTGCCGTAGTTGTCGGCCTCCTGGTACACCTGCCAGCTGACGCCGGCGGTTTCCAGCTGTTCGGCGTAGGTCTTCCAGGTCAGCGGCTCGGGCGCGGAGTTCTGGATGATCGGGCCGCCCTGGCCGCCGTCGGCGCCGATCGAACCCGTCATCCAGTACAGCCGGTTGGGCCAGGTCGGCCCCTGGACCGAGCAGAAGTAGTTGTCGCAGACGGTGAACGCGTCGGCGAGGGCGTACTGGAAGGGGATGTCCTCCCGGGTGTAGTACCCCATCACATACGGGCCGTTGACGCCGTCGGCGGCCCGGTGCGCGGGCAGCCACTGGTCCATCCTCCCGCCGTTCCACGCCTGGTGCTGGACCGCCCAGGCGTGGCTGGTGGACGGGATCGCCTGGGCGCTCGTGGTGCCGGTGTCCAGGCGGAACGGCAGCAGGTAGCCGTCCGGGTTCTCGCCGTCGGGCTGGTAGAACACGGAGCGCCCGTTCTCCAGCCGCAGCGCGTCCGGGTCCGCGAAGCCGCGGACACCGGCCAGCGTGCCGAAGTAGTGGTCGAAGGAACGGTTCTCCTGCATCAGCAGCACCACGTGCTCGACGTCCCGCAGCGAACCGGCCTTCGGCACGCCCGCCGCCACCGCCCGCTGGACGCTCGGCGGCAGCAGGCTCATCGCCGCCGCCGATCCCAACACGCCGGCCGCCGATCCGAGCAGCCTCCGTCGGGTCATTCCGGACATCAGCTTCACCCTCTCCGTCGTGCCGGTGCGGGTGCCGGATGCCACCGCACCGGTTCACCGACGGTCTTCCCGCCGGAATCTCCGGACAGGGGAGGTGAGGGATGAACAGTCAAGGAATGTCAGGTACCCGCCAGCACCCCTGGCCACCCCGCGGCGGCCAGGAGCGGCGGGCCTCAGCGGTGCTCGAACTTCGGCGGGCGCTTCTCGGCGAAGGCCGCCATCCCCTCCTTCTGGTCCGCCGTGGCGAACACCGAGTGGAACAGCCGGCGTTCGAAGCGCACGCCCTCGGCGAGCGTGGTCTCGAAGGCCCGGTTCACGCTCTCCTTGAGCATCACCGCCGCCGGGGCGGACATCGCCGCGACGGTCTCGGCGGTGGCCAGCGCCTCGGTGAGCAGCTGGTCGGCCGGGACGATCCGGGCGACCAGCCCGGCCCGCTCGGCCTCCTCGGCGCCCATCATCCGGCCGGTCAGGCACAGGTCCATCGCCTTGGCCTTGCCGATCGCCCGGGTCAGCCGCTGCGAGCCGCCGATGCCCGGGATCACCCCGAGCTTGATCTCCGGCTGCCCGAACTTCGCGGTGTCCGCGGCCAGCAGGACGTCGCACATCATCGCCAACTCGCAGCCGCCGCCCAGCGCGTAGCCCGCGACCGCGGCGACCACCGGCTTGCGCAGCGCGGCGAAGCGGTCCCAGGCGGCGAACCAGTCGCCCAGGTAGGCGTCGACGAACTCCAGCGACTGCATCTCCTTGATGTCGGCGCCGGCCGCGAAGGCCTTCTCCGAGCCGGTGACCAGCAGACAGCCGATCTCCCGGTCCCGGTCGAACGCGGCCGCCGCCTCGACGACCTCGGTCATCAGCCGGGTGTTCAGGGCGTTCAGCGCCTTGGGCCGGTCGAGGGTGATCACCCCGACCCGGCCCTTGCGCTCGACCCGGATCGTCTCGTACGCCGTCTCGCCAGCGGTCATGCGCGGTTCTCCTTGAGGGTGGTGATGATCGCCGAGAAGTCCAGGCCGGCGCCGTCCGCCGCCGCGAAGTCCGCGTACAACTCGGCTGCCCTGCGGCCGAGTTCGGTGGGCAGTCCGGCCGCCTCGGCGGCCCCGGCGGCCAGGCCGAGGTCCTTGGCCATCAGGGCGGCGGCGAACCCGGCCGCGTAGTCCCGGTTGGCCGGGCTGGCCGGCACCGGGCCGGGGACCGGACAGTTGCTGGTGAGCGCCCAGCACTGGCCGGAGGCGGTCGAGGCGACGTCGAACAGCGCCTGGTGGCTGAGGCCGAGGCTCTCGCCGAGGACGAAGGCCTCGCTGACGGCGATCATCGAGATGCCGAGGATCATGTTGTTGCAGATCTTCGCGGCCTGCCCGGCACCGGCCGCACCGCAGTGCACCACCTTGCGGCCCATCGCCTCCAGGACCGGCCGCACGCCCGCGAAGTCCGGCTCGGTCGCCCCGACCATGAAGGTGAGGGTCCCGGCGGTGGCGCCGACCACCCCGCCGGAGACCGGCGCGTCCACGGCGCGGTGCCCGGCCCGCACGGCCAGCTCGTGCGCCGTCCGGGCGTCCGCGACGTCGATGGTGGAGCAGTCGACGAAGAGGGTGTCCGGGCGGGCGGCGGGCAGCAGCTCGGCGTAGGCGGCGAGCACGTGCCGACCGGCCGGGAGCATGGTGATCACCACCTGCGCGTCCCGCACCGCCTCGGCCGCGGAGGCCGCCGCGCGGACGCCGGCCCCCTCCGCCTGCCGCAGCGCCTCCGGCACCAGGTCGTAGCCGGTCACCCGGTGTCCGGCCTTGACCAGGTTGGCGGCCATCGGGCCGCCCATGTTGCCGAGTCCGACGAATCCGATGTCGAGGGATCCGATGTCGAGGGTCACCAGCGCTCCAGGGGTGTGGTGGCGGCGAGGCCGAGTTCGCGCTCGCCGAGCGGGGCGAAGTAGCGGGCCACGGTGGCGGCTTCGACCTCGCCCAGGGTGGCCGGGCGCCACTTCGGCGCCCGGTCCTTGTCGATCACCTGGGCGCGGATGCCCTCCGCGAGGTCCGGGGTGGCCAGGGCCGCGCAGGAGATCCGGTACTCCTGGTCGAGCACCGCCTCCAGCGGGCCGAGCGCCCGGGCCCGGCGCAGCGCGGCCAGGGTGGCCTTGACCGCGCTCGGGGAGTTGACGGCGATCCGGTCGGCGGCCTGCTTGGCCTCCGGCTCGCCGCTGTCCCGCAGCCGGTCGAGGATCTCCTCGACGGTGCCGGCCGCGTAGCAGGCGTCGATCCACGGGCGCTGGGCCTCCAGGTGGCCGGGCGGCGCGGGTGCGACGTGGCGTTCCAGGGCGTCGTGCACGGGCAGATCGGCCAGGTCGTCGAGCAGCGCCGGGAGGTGCTCGGCGGGGACGAAGTGGTCGGCGAGCCCGCAGAGCAGGGCGTCCGCGGCGCCGACCGAGCCCGCGGTGAGGGCCAGGTGGGTGCCCAGCTCGCCGGGCGCGAGGGCGAGCAGATAGGTGCCGCCGACGTCCGGGACGAAGCCGATGCCCGCCTCCGGCATGGCGATCCGGGTGGTCCCGGTGACGATCCGGACGCTGCCGTGGGCCGAGACACCGACCCCGCCGCCCATCACGATGCCGCTCATCACGGCGACGTAGGGCTTGGGGTAGCGGGCGATCCGGGCGTTGAGCCGGTACTCGTCGCGCCAGAACTCCTCGACGGCGCCCGGGTCGCCGCCGGTGGCGGCGCGGTGGATGGCCACGATGTCGCCGCCGGCGCAGAAGGCGCGCTCGCCGGCCCCGGTGACGACGACGGTGTCGACCTTCCCGTCGTCCTCCCAGGCGTCCAGGGCGTCCGAGATCCGCCGCACCATGCCGTGGGTGAGGGCGTTGAGGGCGCCCGGGCGGTTGAGGACGATCAGACCGGCCCGCCCCTCCCGGTGGACCAGGACCTCGTCGATGTCGTTCCCGGTCATCACGCGGCCCCGATCAGGCCGCGGGCCACGATGACGCGCATGATCTCGTTGGTCCCTTCCAGGATCTGGTGCACCCGCAGGTCGCGGACGATCTTCTCGATGCCGTACTCGGCCAGGTAGCCGTAGCCGCCGTGGAGTTGCAGCGCCTCGTTGGCCACCTCGAAGCCGGTGTCGGTGGCGTACCGCTTGGCCATCGCGCACAGCTGCGGGGCCCGCCGGTCGCCCCGGTCCAGGGCCGCGGCGGCCCGCCAGACCAGCGCCCGGGCGGCCTCCAACTCGGTGGCCATGTCGGCGAGTCGGAACTGCAGCGCCTGGGCGTGCAGCAGTCGGGCACCGAAGGCCTCGCGCTCGGCGAGGTAGGCGGTGGTCCGGTCCAGGGCGTTCTGGGCGCCGCCGAGCGAGCAGGCGGCGATGCCGAGCCGGCCGCCGTTGAGGCCGGCCATGGCGATCCGGAAGCCCTCGCCCTCGCCGCCGAGCAGCCGGTCGGCGGGCAGCCGGACGCCGTCCAGCAGCACCTGGCGGGTGGGCTGGGCGTTCCAGCCCATCTTCTTCTCGTTCGGGCCGAAGGACAGCCCCGGGTCGTCCCGCTCCACCACGAAGGCGGAGACCCCGCCGGGGCCCGGGCCGCCGGTGCGCGCCATCACGATGTACAGCTGCGCGGCGCCCGCGCCCGAGATGAACTGCTTGACGCCGTCCAGCACCCAGTGGTCGCCGTCCCGGACGGCCCGGGTGGCGAGCGCGGCGGCGTCGGAGCCGGCGCCGGGCTCGGTCAGGCAGTAGCTGCCCAGGTGTTCGGCCGTGCAGAGTGCGGGCAGCCAGCGGTGGCGCTGGGCCTCGCTGCCGTAGCGGTCGACCATCCAGCCGACCATGTTGTGGATGGACAGGTAGGCGGCGATGGACGGGCAGCCGGTGGCCAGCGCCTCGAAGGCCACCACGCCGTCCAGCCGGGAGAGTTCGGAGCCGCCGGCGTCCTCGCGGACGTACACCCCGGCGAGACCGAGGTCGGCGGCCTTGCGCAGCACGTCCACCGGGAAGTGCTTGGCCTGGTCCCACTCCACCGCGTGCGGGGCCAGGTGTTCGGCGGCGAAGGCCTGCACGGCCTCCGCGATCGCCACCTGATCCTCCGTCAAATCGCTTGCGTGCACGGTGTTCACCCCATCGTCGGCATGGTGAAGCTCGCCCCCTCCTTGACCCCGGAGGGCCAGCGGGAGGTGACGGTGCGGGTACGGGTGTAGAAGCGGATCGAGTCCGGTCCGTGCTGGTTGAGGTCGCCGAAGGCGGAGCGCTTCCAGCCGCCGAAGGTGTGGTAGGCGATCGGCACCGGAATCGGCACGTTGACGCCGACCATGCCGGTGTTCACCCGGCGGGCGAAGTCCCGGGCGGTGTCGCCGTCCCGGGTGTAGATGGCCACGCCGTTGCCGAACTCGTGCTCGCTGGGCAGCCGCAGCGCCTCCTCGTAGTCGGCGGCACGGACCACGGTGAGCACCGGGCCGAAGATCTCCTCGCGGTGGATCCGCATGTCGGGCGTCACCCGGTCGAACAGCGAGGCGCCCAGGAAGTAGCCGTCCTCGTGCCCTTCGAGCCGGAAGTCCCGCCCGTCCACGACCAGTTCGGCGCCCTCCTGGACACCGATCTCCAGGTAGCCGCGGACCCGCTCGACCGCGTCCGCGCCGACCAGCGGGCCGAAGTCGGCCGCCGGGTCGTCCGAGCGGCCCACCTTGAGCGCACCGATCCGCTCGACCAGCTTGGCCACCAGGGCGTCCGCGGTCTCCTCCCCCACCGGGACGGCCACCGAGATCGCCATGCAGCGCTCGCCCGCGGAGCCGTACCCGGCGCCGATCAGCGCGTCGGCGGCCTGGTCGAGGTCGGCGTCCGGCATCACGATCATGTGGTTCTTGGCACCGCCGAAGCACTGCGCCCGCTTGCCGTGCGCGGCCGCGGTGGCGTACACGTACTGGGCGATCGGGGTGGAGCCGACGAAGCCGACCGCCTGCACCCGCGGGTCCTCCAGCAGGGTGTCCACGGCCTCCTTGCCGCCGTTGACCACGTTGAGCACGCCCGGCGGCAGCCCGGCCTCCAGGAACAGTTCGGCGAGGCGCAGCGGCACCGAGGGGTCCCGCTCGGAGGGCTTGAGCACGAAGGCGTTGCCGCAGGCCAGCGCGGGCGCGGCCTTCCAGAGCGGGATCATCGCCGGGAAGTTGAACGGCGTGATGCCGGCGACCACGCCCAGCGGCTGGCGCATCGAGTAGACGTCGATGCCGGTGCCGGCGTTGTCGGAGAACTCGCCCTTCAGCAGGTGCGGGATCCCGGCGGCGAACTCCACGACCTCCAGGCCGCGCTGGATGTCCCCGTGGGCGTCGGCGACGGTCTTGCCGTGCTCGGCGGAGAGCAGCCGGGCCAGTTCCTCCTTCTCCCGGTCGACCAGCTGCAGGAAACGCAGCAGCACCCGGGCCCGCTTCTGCGGGTTCCAGGCCGCCCACTCGGGCTGCGCCTGGGCGGCGTCGGCGATCACCGCCTCGACCTCGGCGCGGTCGGCCAGCGGCACCCGGGCCTGCACCCGGCCGGTGTTGGGGTCGAAGACGTCGCCGAAGCGGCCGGACGTGCCGGCGACGCGCTTGCCGCCGATGAAGTGGGTCAGTTCTCGGACCATCGGTTCCTTCTCTCATCACGGGTGGGGAGAGGAGGAATGGAGCACCCACCGCCGTCGCCGCGGGGCCGGGCGTACGGTCGTACGCCGGTGCGGCGGGCGGTGGTTGACGGACCGTCAGGGGCGATGGGCCCCGGCGGTCGGAAGCACGGCAGCGGAGCGGAAACAGCGGCCCGGAGTCATGCGTGTCGTCTCCATCCTCGTGGAAAACACGGAACACCCGCGGCCGGTATCCTGACTCCCGGATCCACGCCCGCCCCCAGGCCTTCCCGGCTGGCTGCCAGTGGCCGTCGTTGTGAGGACGAACTCCCCGGTCACAGTGGCGGGACCGTGCCGGATTCACACCGACTTCCCTGACACCGCGGACCTGTCTCCGAGAATATAGTTGGACGTCCTAGTAAGTCCAGGGTCCCCGCCGACCCGGTGGTGGCGACAGGGGCCGCGGCAGCGGAAAGGCCGGTGCGGGAGGACCTGCCTCCCGCACCGGCCTTCGACAGGCCCTTAGGCCGAGGTACCCGCGTCACCGCCGCGGCCGCGGCGGCCGAGCAGCAGACCCGCCGCAGTGCCGAGCACGCCGACCACGATGCCCGCGATGCCCAGGCCCCGGGCGGTCGAGTCACTGCTGCTCGCCGCGGCGGCCGCCGTGGTGGTGGTGCCGCCGGTAGCTGCCGGGGCCGGCTTGGCGCCCGCGGCGGCACTGGGTGCCGCGCTCGGGGAGTCCCCGTCGTCGGCGGTCGCCGCCGTCAGGGTGAGCACCGGGGCCGGGTTCTTCGGCTCCGGCTGGCCGGCCTGGGGCTCCTCGATCCAGCGCACCACATTGCCGTCGCTGTACGTCTGGAGGGCCTTGAAGACCACCTTGTCGGTGCCCTCGGGCAGGGCGCCGAACTCGACGGTGAAGTCCTGGTAGTGCCCGGGGGCGATCTGGCCGCCGGTCCAGACGATCTGCGAGACCACGTCCGTGACGTCACCGTCGTCGGTGTGGATCGGGGTGGCCAGCTTGGTCGTGGTGATCTTGTCGGTCCAGCCCGGCACCGGCGCGACCAGGGCGGACGGGACCGGGTGGTCGGTCGGGAAGTCGATCTCCACCTTGACCGTGCTGTTGTTGTCGTCCTCGTTCGGCACCCGGAACGCGAAGGTCTGGTCGGTGGTGTTCTTCGGGACGCTGGACGGGTCCACGATGACGTGCGCGGAGGCGGTGGTGGCGGCGGCCACTACGGTCGCGGCCGCCACGGCGGAGGCGGCGGCGAGGCGGAGCACGGCGGAAGTCCTCATGGGTCGGGTGTTCTCCAGGGGAGGGCACGCGCGCGGCGTGCGGCGGTCGGTCAGGGGTCGGGGCGGGCGGCCGTGGCCCCGGGGAACCCGGTCAGCCGGCCGCACACCACGGCGGACCGCGCCTGACCACCACGTGCCGGAGCACCCCCGACCGGGCCCGGCCCGAGCGGTCCGGACCGGTGGCCCGGCAGAGCGCACCCGCCCCGGAGCGGCCGTCCAGCCCGTCCCGCAGCGCCGCGAACAGGCCCGGCACACCGAGGAACCGGGCCGCCCGGGCCCGCCCGGCCGCGGCGGCGGTCCGGGCCGTGTGCCGGACCAGCGCCCACACCGCCGCCTCGCCCCGGCGCAGCCACCAGCCGGCGGCGACCGTCGCGACGGCGTGCGCCAGCAGCATCGGCGCGCTCAGCCCGGCCGACGCCAGGTGGCACCAGAGACCGAGGTGGGCCGACGCGACCGCGGCGTGCGACACCGCGGCACCGGAATGGCCGGCATGGGACACCGCGGCACCGGAATGGCCGGCCATCCCCGGCATGCCGACCATGTCGGCCGTGCCGCCCCGCGCGGGGGCCCGGCGCGGGGCCTCGGCCAGGTGGAACAGCACGTGCAGGCCCGCCTGGCCGCCGGCCAGCCCGCCGGTGATCGCCCGGGCCGACCGCTCCCGGCGCGCACCGGACACCGCGACCGCCCCGACCAGCGCCCAGCCGAGCAGCAGGGCCCCCGGCGGAACCGGGTCCCCGGAGGCGAGCACGTGCCCGGCGGCGGCCAGCACGACGCAGACCGTCGCGAAGGGCAGCGCCCGCAGCACGCGAAGGTCCAGGGCGGCGGCGCGCACCGGCGGCGCGGACTCGGGATCCGGATCGGTCATGGCGGCGCCATCATGACACCCCCGTCTTACGGCCCTCCCGGGCTCCCCGGTTTCTTGGCCATTCCGACACCTGGCACTCAGGGAGGACTCAGAATCCCCGGCGCTCCCGGTCGCCCCGCACCGAGTACGGGATGAACGTGCTGGTGTGCTCGTCCACCGCCAGCGGCCGGCCGATGGCCGGGGCCGAGCGCTGGGCGCAGGCGGGGCGTTCGCAGACCTTGCAGCCCAGGCCGATCGGGGTGGCCGCGGCCTCGTCGCCGAGGTCCAGGCCGGTGGAGTAGACCAGCCGATTCGCGTGCCGGAGCTCGCAGCCCAGGCCGATGGCGAAGGTCTTGCCGGGCCGACCCCAGCCGCCGGGTGCGCGGGTGACAGCGCGGGCCGTCCAGAGGTAGCGGCGGCCGTCCGGCATGGCGGCGACCTGGACGTGCACCCGGCCCGGGGCGGCGAAGGCGTCGTAGACGTTCCACAGCGGGCAGGTGCCGCCGGTGCGGGAGAAGTGGAAGGGCGTGGCGGACTGCCGCTTGGAGACGTTCCCGGCCCGGTCGACCCGGACGAAGGAGAACGGCACCCCGCGCAGTCCGGCGCGCTGCAGGGTGCTGAGCCGGTGGCAGACCGTCTCGTAGCCGACGCCGAAGTGGTCGGCGAGGTGCTCGATGTCGTAGCGGGCGGACTCGGCCTCGGCGTGGAAGGCGGCGTACGGCAGCACCAGGGCGGCGGCGAAGTAGTTGGCCAGCCCGATCCGGGTCAGCGAGTGCGCCGCGGAACCCTCCGGGCTGTCCTGGGCGGCGAGTTCGGAGAGCAGGGCGTCGTGCTCCAGGTAGCCGAGCTGGGTGGCCAGCCGGAAGGCCTGCTGGCCCGGGCGCAGCCGGTCGGACAGCCGCAGGATCCGCGCCCGCGGGTCGTACTGGTGCAGCTGCTCCCCGCCGGAGGCGAGTTGGACGCCGTGCACCGAGGCCAGCCGGTCGGCCAGCACGGCCCGGACCTCACCCCGCCGGAGCCCGATCTCGCCGGCCAACTCCTCGGCGGCGGTGTCGAGTTCGTGGACGTAGTTCTGGCGGCGGTAGAAGAACTCGCGGACCTCCTCGTGCGGTGTCCGCGCATCGGCGGCGGGCCCCCGGTCCCCCGCGAGGACGGCGAGCTGCTCGGCCTGGGCCCGGCGCCCGCGGCCCAGGTCGGTCAACAGCCGGGCCACGGCGGGCAGTCGGGCGGCGACCTCGTCGAGGTCGCCGGGGGTGATCCGGCCGGCCGCGAGCTCCTCGCCGAGGGCGTCGCGCAGTTCGGCGGTGAGCCGGGCGCTGTCCGGCGGGGCGAAGTAGCCGGCCTCGACGCCGAACGCCTCGGTCAGCCGCAGCAGCACGGCGACGGTCAACGGCCGGGCGTCGTGCTCCAGTTGGTTGAGGTAGCTGGGCGAGAGGTCGACCAGCCGGGCCATCGCGGCCTGGCTCAGTCCCCGTTCCTGCCGGAGCCGCCGGAGCCTGGCGCCCGCGAAGGCCTTTCCCATCGTCCCGTCCCTCCCCGCGCCGACCTGCTGGGACGCAGTGTAGCCAGGGCGGCCCCGGGCGAGCCTTCGCAACCTTCGCCGATTCGCCGGGTCGGCTTCGCAGAAATTGGCACCGCTCCATCGATGACGGCGGGTGGCACTCAGTGCCAGAGTCATCACTGCGGCCGGGAGGCGCACAGCACAGCACCGAAAGCGCAGGTCAACGCCTCGGACTGCTGTCCGGGCGACCACGTCCCGCGGTGCCTCACCGCTGCCCGGTTCCACCCGGCCGCCCTCTCACCACCCCGGTGAGAGGTGCCTCACATCCTTCGCACAGCATCCCCGGGAGTTGGATCACCATGACCCAGTCCGTTCGGCAGCAGCAGGAGCAGCAGGCGGCGGCACTGGCCGCCCGGTGGGCGTCCGACCCCCGCTGGGCCGGCATCGAGCGCACCTACACCGCGGCCGACGTCGTCCGCCTGTCCGGCACGGTCCGCGAGGAGCACACCCTGGCCCGGCGCGGTGCCGAGCGGCTGTGGCGCCAGCTGCACGAGCAGGACTACATCCACGCCCTCGGCGCGCTCACCGGCGGCCAGGCCGTCCAGATGGTCAAGGCCGGGCTGCAGGCGATCTACCTGTCCGGCTGGCAGGTCGCCGCCGACGCCAACCAGGCCGGCCAGACCTACCCCGACCAGAGCCTCTACCCCGCCAACTCGGTCCCCCAGGTGGTGCGTCGGATCAACAACGCACTGCTGCGCGCCGACGAGATCGACGCCGCCGAGGGCAACGACGGCCCGGACTGGCTGGTGCCGATCGTCGCCGACGCCGAGGCCGGCTTCGGCGGCCCGCTGAACGCCTTCGAGCTGACGAAGGGCATGATCGCGGCCGGCGCCGCGGGCATCCACTACGAGGACCAGCTCGCCTCCGAGAAGAAGTGCGGCCACCTCGGCGGCAAGGTGCTGGTGCCCACCGCCCAGCACATCCGCACCCTCAACGCGGCCCGCCTGGCGGCCGACATCGCCGACGTGCCGACCCTGATCGTCGCCCGCACCGACGCGCTCGCCGCCAACCTGCTGACCACCGACGTGGACGAGCGCGACGCCCGGTTCTGCACCGGCGAGCGCACCGCCGAGGGCTTCTACCGGGTCGAGCCCGGCATGGCGCCGGTGATCTCCCGCGGCCTCGCCTTCGCCCCGTACTCCGACCTGATCTGGGTGGAGACCGGCACCCCGGACCTGGCGCAGGCCCGCGAGTTCGCCGAGGCGATCAAGGCCGAGCACCCGGACAAGATGCTCGCCTACAACTGCTCGCCGTCCTTCAACTGGAAGGCCGCGCTGGACGACGACCAGATCGCCAAGTTCCAGCGCGAGCTGGGCGCGATGGGCTACCGCTTCCAGTTCATCACGCTGGCCGGCTTCCACGCGCTGAACCACTCGATGTTCCAGCTCGCCCGCGGCTACGCCGAGCACGGCATGACCGCCTACGTCGACCTCCAGGAGGCCGAGTTCGCGGCCGCGCCGGACGGCTACACCGCCGTCAAGCACCAGCGCGAGGTCGGCACCGGCTACTTCGACCAGGTCTCCACCGCACTCAACCCGAACGCCGAGACCCTCGCCCTGACCGGCTCCACCGAGGCCGAGCAGTTCCACTGAGCCAGGCCGTCCGGCGGGTCGAGCGGGCCCGCCGGAACGCGCCACCCCGGGCGGGCCGACACCCACGGAGCAGCTGACTCCGGCTCCGGCCCGCCCACCCGCCCGGCGGCCTCGTTGAGGGACGCGGCCGCCGGGCCCTTCACCAACCCCCCATGCTTCCCGCCTGCTTCCCGCCTGCTTCCTGGAGAACCGGATGAGCCAGCCCCATCGCGTCGAGGTCCTCGGAGAACACGAGGACCGCTTCGAGGAGATCCTGACCCCCGAGGCCCTCGCCTTCCTCGCCCGGCTGCACGACGGGTTCGCCGCCCGGCGCAGCGAGCTGCTCGCCGAACGGGACCGCCGCCGCGCCGAGTTGGCGGCCGGTGGCACCCTGGACTTCCGCGCCGACACCCGTGCAGTCCGGGAGGACGCCGGCTGGCGGGTGGCCGGCGCCGGACCGGGCCTGCACGACCGCCGGGTGGAGATCACCGGCCCGCCCGAGCGCCGGATGGCCGTCAACGCGCTCAACTCCGGGGCCAAGGTGTGGCTCGCCGACTTCGAGGACGCCACCTCCCCCACCTGGCACAACCTGATCGGCGGCCAGCTCAACCTGGTCGACGCGATCGAGCGCCGGATCGACGACACCACCCCCGAGGGCAAGCGCTACCGGGTCGGCGACACCCCCGCCACCATCGTGGTCCGTCCTCGCGGCTGGCACCTGGACGAGGCCCACCTGCTGGTCGACGGCCGTCCCGCGGTCGGCGCACTGGTCGACTTCGGCCTCTACCTCTTCCACTGCGGCCGCCGCCAGATCGAGCTCGGCAGTGGCCCGTACTTCTACCTGCCCAAGCTGGAGAACCACCTCGAAGCCCGGCTGTGGAACGAGGTGTTCACCTTCGCCCAGGCCGAGTTGGGCATCCCGTACGGCACGATCCGGGCGACCGTCCTGATCGAGACCATCACCGCGGCCTTCGAGATGGACGAGATCCTCTACGAACTCCGCGACCACGCGGCCGGGTTGAACGCGGGCCGGTGGGACTACCTGTTCAGCCTGATCAAGAACTTCGCCCAGCACGGCCCGCGCTACGTGCTGCCGGACCGCGCCACCCTCACCATGACCCAGCCCTTCATGCGCGCCTACACCGAGCTGCTGGTGCGCACCTGCCACCGGCGCGGCGCCCACGCCATCGGCGGGATGGCCGCGGCCATCCCGCAGCGCGACGCCGAGGCCAACGCGGTCGCCCTGACCAAGGTCCGGGCCGACAAGGAGCGCGAGGCCGGGGACGGCTTCGACGGCTCCTGGGTCGCCCACCCCGGCCTGGTGGAGACCTGCCGCACCGCCTTCGACGCGGTCCTCGGCGACCGCCCGAACCAGCTCGACCGCACCCGCGAGGACGTCGAGGTCACCGCCGACGACCTGCTGGGCGTGCACCGGCTGTCCGTCGGCCTGCCCACCGACCAGGGGCTGCGCGCCAACGTCGCCGTCGCCCTGCGCTACCTCACCGCCTGGCTCGGCGGCTCCGGCGCCGTCGCCGTGTTCGGCCTGATGGAGGACGTCGCCACCGCCGAGATCGCCCGCTGCCAGATCTGGCAGTGGCAGCACCACTGCACCCGGCTGACCGGCGGCTCGCTCGCCACCGCCGACCTGGTGCGCCGGCTGATCGACCGGGAGCGGGCCGCCCTGCTCGCCGAGGGCGTCGAGCCCGACCTGCTCGACAACGCCGTACGGATCCTCCAGGAGACCGCGCTCGGCGAGGAGCTGCCCGCCTTCCTCACCACCGAGGCGTACGCCCGCCACCTGGTCCGCATCCGCACCGCGGCCTGACCGCCCCTGCGGCGACCGCGACCCGAACCGCCCGCGCGGTGACCGACCGCGCCGCAACCGACCACCCCGGCGGGTGGCCGCCCGCACAGCGACCACCCGCCCAGTACGGAGGCAGCCATGAACGAGATCCGACGGGTAGCCGTCGTCGGCGCCGGACAGATGGGCTCCGGCATCGCCGAGGTCTTCGCCCGGGCCGGCCTGGACACCATCGTGTGCGAGAAGGACCAGACCGCGCTCCGGGCCGCCCGCGGCCGGATCGACCGCTCCCTGCACCGCGCCGTCGACCGCGGTCGGATCGACCCGACCGATCGCGAGTCCACCTGGGCGCACCTGCTGTTCGCCGACGACCTGGAGGCGCTCGCGGACCGCCAGCTGGTGGTCGAGGCCGTCGTCGAGGACGAGGCGGTGAAGAACGACGTGCTCACCACCCTGGACAAGGTGCTCGCCGACGACGACGCGGTGCTGGCCACCAACACCTCGGCGATCCCGATCACCCGCCTGGGCATCGCGACCGGCCGGGCCTCCCACGTGCTCGGGCTGCACTTCTTCAACCCGGCCCCGGTGATGCCCCTGGTGGAGCTGGTGTCCTCGCTGCACACCGACCCGGCGGTGCTGGAGCGGGTGGAGGGCTTCGCCCGCAACACCCTCGGCAAGCACGTCGTCCGCTCCCGGGACCGGGCCGGCTTCGTGGTCAACGCCCTGCTGGTGCCCTACCTGCTGTCCGCGATCCGGATGGCCGAGGCCGGGCACGCCACCCCGGCGGACATCGACGCCGGCATGGTGCACGGCTGCGCCCACCCGATGGGCCCGCTGCAGCTCGCCGACCTGATCGGCCTGGACACGGTCGAGGCGATCGCCCAGTCCCTGTACGCGGAGTACAAGGAGCCGCTGTACGCCCCGCCGCCGCTGCTCTCCCGGATGGTCGAGGCCGGCCAGCTGGGCCGCAAGACCGGTCAGGGCTTCCACCCCCACCGGAAGGCCTGACCCGCCCGGACCCTGACCCACCTGAACCCGCCGGCGCCCCGGCCTCCGTCGCGGAGGGCCGGGGCACCGGTGCGTTCCGAGGTCCTGATCAGGCCTTGTCCCGGACGCCCGGTGGCGCGGTGAGGACGCAGTCCCCGCACAGCCCGCCGGCCCGGTCCGGTGCGGCCCGGTAGATCAGGCAGCAGCTGCGGCGACGGAAACCGGTGCCGTCCGCGGCCACCGTGCCGGCCCCGCGCAGCGGCGGGAGGTCCAGCAGTCGGGCGGCCAACTCCCTCGCTCGTACGCCGAGTTGCGGGGAGGCGCGGACCACGGCCGCGGCCGCACCGTTGACCGCCGACGCGACGTTGCCCCACCGGATCCGCGGCGAGACGCCGAACTCGGCGAAGGCCTCGGTCAGTTCCCGGACCGGCCCGTCCAGCACCTCCGCCGCGAACCGCTCGGCGAGCACGGCCGGTTCGGCGACCGGGACGGGCGCCCGGGCGGGCAGCGACAGCGGGAACAGCCCGCCGGGGGTCGGCTGCCACCGGGCCTCCCGCAGGCCGTAGCCGAACAGCGTCCCGTCCAGGACGGCGACGCCGAACGCGGGCGAGAGCACCCGGGCGACCAGGCCCAGCTGGGTCACCGAGGCGGCCACCCGCAGTTCCACCGCCTCGAACGGCTGCCCGCCGGCGGCCGCCAGGTGGCCCCGGGATCCGGCCACCCGCTCCGCCAACGCCCCTGGCCGGTCGAGGAGTTCGGCCATCGACCGCCACGGCTCCACCGGCCCGTCGGCGCCGTGGGCCTCGAACGCGAAGAACGGCCCGAGGGCCGCGACGCGCTGCGGCGTCGCAGCCCTCGGGGACGTCGGGGACGTCGGCGTCATACCGCGCCGACCGGCTCGGGCCCGGCCTCGGCCGGGGCGGCCGCGGCCTCGGCGCGGCTCCTGAGCAGGCGCTCGGCCATCGGCCCGAAGAGCAGGCCCAGCGTGCCCCACAGCAGCAGCTGCGCGGCCACCGAGTAGAAGCGGAACTCGAACAGGGTGTCCGCCGGGAAGCCCGGGTAGACGATGGCGCCCTTGTCGTCGGTCAACGGCAGCGGGGTCTCCGTCGCGTGGTGACCGAACTGCTGGACGTTGTCGGCGAGTTCACCGAGCGAGGGGAGCACCGCCATGACGATGCCGATCGCCACCGCGAAGGCGCCGGCCGCCAGCAGGGTGGCGTTCCAGTTCCCGAACCGGGCCTGGAGGCGCTTGCCGAGCCAGACCGCCAGGACCAGGAACACGATCGAGCAGACGACCATGCCCAGGTACAGGTTGCCGCGGTCCCGGATGGTCTCCGGGTGCCCGATGGCCGGCGGGTTGGCGGGGTACTTGATGAAGGGCACGAAGTACAGGCCGAGGAAGCCGCCGAGCGCCACCAGCATCGCCAGGGTGCGCGGGCGGAGCCGGCCGGTGCGGCCCAGGCAGACGGTGTACGCGATCGCGAACAGCGCGCCCATCGCCGTGCCGAACAGGATCATGCCGACGCCGATGCCGACGTTGGCCTGGACGGTGCGGCTGAAGATGTCCGGTCCGCCCATGTCCATCGGCAGCCCGGCGGCCTTGTCCAGCAGTCCCTGCGCGTCGTCGCGTCCGCTCTCGTACTCGATCGCCGCGTTGATCTGCGGCTCGGCGAAGATCCGTGCGAAGACGAAGGCGAGCAGGCCGGCCACTGCGCCGGCGAGGACGCCGCGCAGGATGAGTCTCTTCTCCATGTGGGGTTGTTCGCTGCTTCCGGTCGTCAGTGGCAGGGGAAGCCGAGGAAGTGCCGCGAGTCGTGGACGAACTCGTGGATGTGCATGTCCTTGCCGAACACGGAGTAGGCGCCCTGGTCGACGCCGATGAAGTAGTAGACGGCCAGCGCGATGAGGGCGGTGACGACCAGCCAGGCGACGGCCTTGGACGCCGGCACCACGACCGGGACGGGCAGGGCGGAGGGCCCGGGCATACTGGTGCTCACAGTTGAGCCTCCTTCGGGGATCGTGCGTCCCGTTCTCGTTGGGGCGGAGGTGATGGCGCCGTATCTGACTCGCGGGCCCGCCCGGGGGCGGTTCCGCTCACAGTGGCGCGACCGTGCCGGAGTCCCACCGGCTTCCTTACGCCATCACTACGTCCGGTAGGTTAGGCCCGCCCCGGAGGGCCGTCAATCGCCTCCAACCGCTCGAAAGCCCAGCGTGCGGAAGGTCACGTCCTCATGAACGGGCCGTGTCCGGCACGGCCGACGGCGTTCGCACGGGCACCGGTCGCCGCGGCTCGGGGCGGTCCGCCGACGATCCGTCCGGCGGTGTCCGGCAGAATCGCGGTATGCGGCAGATCATCGTCATCGGTATCGGTGCGGGCGACCCGGACCACCTCACCCTCCAAGCGGTCAAGGCCTTCGCCGGCACCGACGTCTTCCTCCTCCTCGACAAGAACCAGCAGCGCCAGGACCTGATGCACCTGCGCCGGCGGATGATCGAGGAGCACGGCCGCCCCGGCCACCGGGTGGTCGAGGTCCCGGACGCCGAGCGCGACCGCACCACCCCCGCGTACACCGAGGCGGTCCACGACTGGCGCCGCCGCCGGGCCGAACTGGTCGCCCGGCTGGTCGCCGAGCACCTGGGCCCGGACGAGACCGGTGCCCTGCTGGTCTGGGGCGACCCGAGCCTGTACGACAGCGTGACCGCCGTCCTGGACGAGGTGCTGGCGGCCGAGCCGGACGCCTTCGAGTACCGGGTGGTGCCCGGGATCAGCAGCGTCTCGGTGCTCGCCGCCCAGCACCGCACCACCCTCACCCGGGTCGGCCGGCCGGTGCGGATCACCACCGCCCGCCGGCTGGCCGCCGAGGGCTTCGGCCCCGGCAGCGAGGACGCGGTGGTGATGCTGGACGGGCAGGCGGCCTTCACCGGCCTCGACCCCGAGGGCGTGCACGTGCACTACGGCGCCTACCTGGGCGGCCCGGACGAGATCCTGGTCTCCGGCCCGCTCGCCGAGGCCGCCCCGGAGATCGCCCGGCTGCGCCAGGAGGCCCGCGAGCGCAAGGGCTGGATCATGGACACCTACCTGCTGCGCCGCACCGAGGACTGACCGGCCGGCGGATCCGGCCGGACGCGGCCCTGACCGACCCGCGACCGGGACGCCCGCAGGGCCGCCTCCAGCCGTACCGCGTCCGCGGTCGCCCGCACCTCGTGGACCCGCACCGCCCACGCCCCCTGGGCGGCGGCCAGCACGGCCGCCGCCGCGGTGGCGGCGTCCCGCTCCCCGGCCGGGCGCGGCTCGCCGGTGGCCGGGTCGGCGAGCAGCTCGCCGAGGAAGCGCTTGCGGGAGGGGGCGACCAGCAGCGGCCGGTCGAGCACGGCCCAGGCGTCCAGTGCGGCGAGCAGCGCCAGGTCGTCCCCGCGCCCCTTGGCGAAGCCGAGGCCGGGGTCGACGATCACCTGGGCCGGGTCGACCCCGGCCGACACCACGGCGTCCAGCTGCCGCCCCACCTCGGCCACCACCTCCGTCACCACGTCCCGGTAGTCGGCCAGTCCGTCCATCCCCGCGGACTGGCCCCGCCAGTGCATGACCACGAAGGGCACCCCGGCCCGGGCGACCGCCTTCGCCATCCGGTCGTCGGCCCGGCCGCCGCTGACGTCGTTGACGATCCGGGCCCCGGCGTCCACCGCGGCCTCCGCGACCTCGGCCCGCATGGTGTCGATGCTCACCGTCACCCCCTGCCGGGCCAGTCCGCGCACCACCGGGAGCACCCGGGCGAGTTCCTCCTCGACCGGCACCCGCCGCGCCCCGGGCCGGGTCGACTCGCCGCCCACGTCCACCAGGTCGGCCCCCTGCGCGACCAGCTCCAGCCCGTGGGCCACGGCCCGGCCCGGGTCCAGCCAGCGGCCCCCGTCCGAGAACGAGTCCGGGGTGACGTTGAGAATTCCCAGCACCGCGCACCGGCCCCAGTCGGGCAGTCCGGGAAGTGTGTACGAATGTCTTTCCATGCTCCTATTGTGCCGCCTGCCGAAGGCTTTCCCGAACGCCTCCTATTTCACTTGCGGACGATCTCGTATCACACTGTGGACTTCCCGGAACATCATTCCGGCCGACCCGCTACTGTCCTGCCATGACACTCGGGACACCCTCCACGCGCACCGACCGGGCGGCGACCGTCCGCGATCTCCTTGCCACCGGAAAGCGGTCCTATTCGTTCGAATTCATGCCGCCCCGGAGCGCCGAGGCGGAGGCCGGACTGTGGAATGCGATCCGCCGGCTGGAGGCGCTCTCCCCGACCTTCGTCTCGGTGACCTACGGCGCCGGCGGGTCCACCAGGGAGCGGACGGTGAACGTCACCGGCCGGATCGCCCAGGAGACCACGCTCACCCCGACCGCCCACCTGACCGCCGTGGACCACAGCGTCGCCGAGCTCCGGAACATCCTCGGCCACTACGCCGACCAGGGCGTACGCAACATCCTGGCGCTGCGCGGCGACCCGCCGGGCGACCCGCTGGGCAGCTGGACCCGCCACCCGGACGGGGTGGAGTACGCCGCCGATCTGGTGCGGCTGATCAAGGAGTCCGGGGACTTCTGCGTCGGGGTGGCCGCCTTCCCGGAACGGCACCCGCGGTCGCCCGACTGGGACTCCGAGATCCGCCACTTCGTCGCGAAGTGGCGCGCCGGGGCGGACTACGCGATCACCCAGATGTTCTTCGAGGTGGACAGCTACCTGCGGTTCCGTGATCGGCTGGCGGACGCCGGGTGCGACATTCCGGTGATTCCGGAAATCATGCCCGTGACCACCATCCGGTCACTCGAACGCATTCCCACGCTCAGCACCGCGGACATTCCGGCGGAATTCTCCGCGCGCATGCTCGCCCACCGGGACGACCCGGCCGCGGTCCGCTCGATCGGAATCGAGCACGCCACCGGAATGTGCCGCCGGCTGATGGCCGAGGGCGTACCGGGACTGCATTTCATGACCATGAACTTCTCCACGGTCACCACCGAGATCTACCAGCAGCTCGGGCTGCCGCGGTCGGGCTGAGCGAACCCGGAAGGCGGGAAGGGGCGGGGGGGGGGGCCGGGGGGCGGGCCCGCCCCCGCCCGGGGGGAGGCACCCCGCACCGCGCCCCGGGGGGGGGGGGGCGGGGCCCCGGCTGGCC